>JBGSWJ010000178.1:0-8104 GCA_041752495.1 Rhodobacterales bacterium | reverse complement strand
CACCGGGCTGTGCGCCGCCTGTTTCCCGAAAGCGCCGCCGAGGTCATGAGCTCCGCCGGACGGGCGACCGGGGACAGCCTCATGCTCAAACAGTTGTCGTCCCGAGCCCAGACCATGCTCACGGGGGGGCCGTGGACCGTTGCCGCATGGCTTCTTGGGCGGTGGGCCAAGCAGAATTCCTGGACCTTTGGCGGATCGGCCGTCTTTACGCCCGTCAATGGGCTGCAGTTCGATCTTGTGGGTAATCCGATGATCCGCGACGAAACCGCAACCGAACCGCTGTGCCATTTCCACGAAGCCCTGTTCGAGAGGATGTTCCAGCGTCTCGTCGACCCGAATCTGTTCTGCCGCGAAATCGCCTGTCAAGCTACGGGCGCGCCATCCTGCCGTTTTGTCGTCGCGCTGGGCTGACGGACGCAGGGCGCGGCCCGGTTTGCCTTGACTTCCGGGACGCCAAGCGATGTATCGGCGCGGTCACATCTGCCCGAAGGACCGGATCCATGCACATCTATCGCAGCCATACCTGCGCCGCCCTGACATCCGCTCATGTCGGGCAGAATGTCCGCCTGTCGGGCTGGGTTCACCGTGTGCGGGACCACGGCGGTATCCTGTTTATCGACCTGCGCGACCATTACGGGATCACGCAGGTCCTTTGCGATCCTGACAGTGCGGCCTTTGCGGCGGTCGAAAAGGTCCGCTCGGAATACTGCATCCGCATTGATGGCGAGGTGAAGGCCCGTGACGCCTCCCTTGTGAACCCCAAGCTTCCCACCGGGGAAATCGAAGTGTTCATTCGCGATATCGAGGTGCTGGGTGCCGCAGGTGAACTGCCGCTTCAGGTCTTCGGCGATCAGGAATACCCCGAGGAAACCCGCCTGCGCTACCGCTACCTTGACCTGCGCCGCGACGCAATGCAGCGCAACATGACGCTGCGGTCCGACGTTGTGGCCTCCATGCGCAAGCGCATGTGGGCACAGGGGTTCCGCGAATACCAGACGCCGATCATCACCGCATCATCGCCCGAAGGTGCGCGCGATTTCCTCGTCCCGTCGCGCCTGCATCCGGGCAAGTTCTATGCCCTGCCGCAGGCCCCCCAGCAGTTCAAACAACTGCTCATGGTCTCGGGCTTTGACCGCTATTTCCAGATCGCCCCCTGCTTCCGCGACGAAGACCCCCGCGCCGACCGTTCGCCCACCGACTTCTATCAACTCGACATCGAGATGAGCTTTGTCACCCAGGAGGACGTATTCGCCACAGTCCAGCCCGTCATCACCGGGATTTTCGAAGAGTTCGGACAAGGCCGGAGGGTTGATCAGGTCTGGCCGCAGATTTCCTACCGCGATGCGGCCCTGTGGTACGGGTCAGACAAGCCCGACCTGCGCAACCCGATCCGGATGCAGGTCGTCAGCGAACATTTCGCGGGCTCGGGCTTTGCAGTATTCGCCAAGCTCCTGGAACAGGACGGCACGCAGATCCGCGCCATCCCCGCGCCCTCCGGCGGCAGCCGCAAGTTCTGCGACCGGATGAACGCCTGGGCGCAGAAGGAAGGGCTGCCGGGGATGGGCTATATCTTCTGGCGTCAGGCCGAGGACGGATCAGGCATGGAAGCGGCCGGACCGTTGGCCAAGAACATCGGCCCCGAAAGGACCGAGGCGATCCGCCAGCAACTTGGCCTTGGCCTTGGGGATGCGGCGTTCTTCATGGGCGGCAAGCCTGCCACCTTTGAAAAGATCGCGGGCAAGGCGCGGAATGTCATCGGCGAGGAACTGGGACTGACCGACAAGGACCGTTTTGCCTTTGCTTGGATCACCGATTTCCCGATGTACCAGAAGAACGACGAAACCGGCGGCTACGAATTCGAACACAACCCGTTTTCCATGCCGCAGGGCGGCCTTGACGCGCTGTCAGGCGATCCGCTCATGGTCCATGCCTACCAGTATGACCTTGCCTGCAACGGATACGAACTCGTCTCGGGCGGGATCCGCAACCACAAGCCCGAAATCATGTTCAAGGCCTTCGAAGTCGCAGGCTATGGTGAGGATGAAGTGCGCAAACGTTTCGGCGGCATGGTCAACGCTTTCCAGTACGGCGCCCCACCGCACGGCGGCTGCGCGGCCGGGATCGACCGGATCGTGATGCTTCTGGCCGACGAACAGAACATCCGCGAAGTCATCTTGTTCCCGATGAACCAGCGGGCCGAAGACGTGATGATGGGCGCACCCAGCGAACCCACCAACGAACAGTTGCGCGATTTGCGGCTACGGGTTGTTGCGCCCGAGGCGTGAGATGCGGCTTTGAACAGGTGATATGCCTAGACGACCATGCAGGGGTGCCTTTTGGCACCCCTGCTGTAATTCAGGCTCGACGGAATTCCCGCGCTGACAGAACCATCAAAACCACTGCCCCGGTTCCATCAGCCCAAGGTCAAGCAGTTGCTGCGAATGCCAGCTGAACGGGGCCGAGTTGTGCCAGTGGAAGGTCTGAATATCAAAGCGCGAACCTGGGTTGCGTTTCAGCGCCTTGGCTGTGCGGAACGAACAGATCGCAGCGGTCGGGCTGTTGTGCCATTCGCAGGCATAAGTGTTGTATTCGGGGATGTTGAACGTGTGATCGGCGCGCAGGCGCAGCCCGGCTGCGGCCCGGAACAGCCCGATCCGGTCAATCCGGCGGCGCGTCGGGGGAACATGCTCTTCAAACCGCCAGCGCAGGCCGCCAAAGAAATCAAGCTGCCGGATTGCGATATTGTTTTCCCGGTCGGTCCGGCGCAGGGCGTAATAGCCTGAACGATCGATATGCGCGTCTTCGAGCGAGACTGCGGTCGGATGGGCCTCAAGATCACCCGCATAAAGATCGACGACATAAGTCAGCACATGTTCGCGCCGTTCCTCCATGCAGAATGTAATCATCTCGCCGACAGTGCGGTGTTCGCAGAACGGGTAGAACAGGTATTCGGCATTGTAGCAGTAGGAAAACCAGATGCCGGGCGCGGCGCTGATGCAGCCGTTTACGACCGTTTCCAGTGCCGCATCGGTCAGCATGTCATGGATCACGCGGATGACCTTGGGCGCGATATCATCCGACAGCGTCAGCGGAGCGGCGCCAAAAACCACGACCTTGCGGAACCCAAGGCGCAATTGGTGGCGGACAGTGGTGTCCAATTCGACCGCATCTTCGGCCAGGATCAGACAGATGGGCCCCTTGGCCATCGTCTGAGGCGCCGAGGCAAGAAAGGTCGCGAGACTGTCAAACTGCATGGGCCTGTCCTGCCGTCCGGTCGTGTTCGCGGTGTCGCCGGTTCGGGCAAAGATTCTGTCAATTCCGGCGGCATTGCAAGTGAACGGTCACCGGAGTAGATCATGCCCCTGTTTTCCGCCGCCCAAGTAAGGACAAAGCGCCCGATGTCGTCCGCGCCCAAGAAACTGTTCATCAAGACCTACGGGTGCCAGATGAACGTCTATGACAGCGAACGCATGGCCGAGGCGCTGGGCGGGCAGGGGTATGTCACGACCGAAGTGGCGGAAGAGGCGGATATGGTTCTGCTGAACACCTGCCACATCCGCGAAAAGGCGGCCGAAAAGGTCTATTCCGATCTGGGGCGGCTGAAGCCCTTGAAGGCGGCCAAGCCCGACCTCAAGATCGGGGTTGCGGGCTGCGTGGCGCAGGCTGAAGGCGACGAGATACTGCGGCGGATGCCGATGGTCGATCTGGTCGTAGGCCCGCAAAGCTATCACCGCCTGCCCGCGATGGAGGCTGCGGTGGCGGGCGGGGCCAAGGTGGTCGACACCGATTTCCCCGCCGAGGACAAGTTCGAGATCATGGCCGAACGCCCCCGCGTGCAGAAAGGGCCTGCGGCGTTTCTGACGGTACAGGAGGGGTGCGATAAGTTCTGCGCCTTCTGCGTGGTTCCCTATACCCGCGGGGCCGAAGTCAGCCGTCCGGCGGATCGAGTGCTGACCGAGGCAAAAGCGCTTGTGGCGTCGGGCGTGAGGGAACTCACGCTCCTCGGACAGAACGTGAATGCATGGCATGGGGCCGAAGGCGGGCTTGCGGGGCTCATCGCCGCATTGGCGAAAATCGATGGGCTGGACCGGATACGCTATACAACGTCGCACCCCAACGACATGGATGACGCACTGATCGCGGCGCATGGGAACGAACCCAAGCTCATGCCCTATCTGCATCTGCCGGTGCAGTCCGGGTCGGACCACATCCTCAAGGCGATGAACCGCAAACATTCCGTGGCCGAATATCTGCGGCTGATCGACCGGGTGCGCGCGGCGCGGCCTGACATCACCCTGTCGTCCGATTTCATCGTGGGTTTTCCCGGCGAAACGGATTCAGATTTCGAAGCGACGCTTGATCTGGTCCGCAAGGTGCGGTTCGGAGCGGCCTACAGCTTCAAATACTCGGCCCGACCGGGCACCCCTGCGGCGGAGCGGGGCGCACCAGATCCGGCGGTTGCGGATGACCGGCTTCAGCGCCTTCAGGCGCTGATCGAACAGCAGACCCAGGATGCGATGACCGCAATGGTCGGACAAGAGACGTCGGTGCTGTTCGAACGGCGGGGCCGGATGGACGGGCAATGGACCGGAAAATCTGATCACCTGTTCGCGGTGCATGTCCGCGATTCGCATGATCTTTGGGGGCAGCTGCGGCGTGTACGCATAACTGGGGTCACGTCGCACTCGCTTTCCGGCGAAATCTTGGGCTGATCGTTTCCCGTTAGAAGTCAATGACCTGACGTAAAGATCAGCGTTTCGCAGCAGCGTATAGTGGGGACGGTTGCCTTTACAGGGTCACGACCCGGCCTTAATCATATCCACAATTACGGACTAAGAGCGCAGAAGTCGGGTTATGAGCCCTGTTGCGTTATCCATGAATGTAAACGAAAGGCTTTTGCAAATGTTCAAGCGTGCAGTCCTTGCGACAGTGCTGGCAATGGTAGGCGGGCAGGCGATGGCCGATCTCGATCCGCTGGCCGGCAACTTTTGGAACCAGGGTGGTGTCGTCACCGTCTCCTGTTTCCGTGGCCCCCTGACGGTGACCGCCTGGGACCACCCGGAATCGATCTTTGTCGATTCTCTCGTTGCAGTTGGTTATGACTACCCCTCGGCATGGTCCATCGGCGACCGGATCTGCAAGGACAGCACCCTTGTGGGCAATCCCGAAGGTCTCAAGGCTGCGATGGAACAGATCATCGCAGACGCGCCCGCCAACCAGTAAGCCGGACCACAGCAATCTCTTGCAGGCACATCGCGCATTGGCGTGGTGTGCCCGCATGTCTTTGCGGTGATGAAATTCTTTGGCCGGAATGCGACCCCGAGCGTTACACCAGCTATCGTCGTGCGCAGTCGGATCGCCCACATGCGGGAACGAAAACTGGCCTTTTGCCCCTTTGCACATCGCCCGACCCGGTGACCCGCTGCGCCCCAAGGTGGCCTTTTGCGACTTGTCATGCGCCTTTTTCTTTGGCGGACCACGTCTGAAATCATGCCCTAGGGCTGCAAGGGACTTGCCGACACGCTATGTTGGGGTCCAGACTATGGATAAGGCCGCACTCAAACCGAAAGGAACCGCACTTGGGCATCAGCATGCTGACCCCCGCGAACAGAGCCGATACATCCACCGAATCGGTGCTCGAGTTTCCCGATAATCGCCTGCTGATAGACCTTTGCGGTCAACACGACCGGAACCTTGCCACAATAGAGAAATTCCTGACGGTGCAGATCCTGCGCCGGGGCAACCGCCTGTCCCTCATCGGCGACAAGGCTGGGCGCAGCAGAGCCGCCGATGTGCTGGCCTCGCTCTATACCCGGCTTGAAACGGGGCGGAGTGTCGAAGCGGGCGATATCGACCGCGAATTGCGGATGAGCGCACCTGCGGCCGACCCGTTGCGAAGCGGCGGGGCCGAGCAGATTGACCTGTTCCGCGCCGAGGGATCAGCAAGCCGCATGGAACTCAAGACGCGCCGCAAACTGGTTGAACCCCGGACCGAGGCACAAAAGGCTTATGTGAAGGCGTTGTTCGACCATGAGCTCGCCTTTGGCATCGGGCCCGCGGGAACGGGCAAGACCTATCTGGCGGTCGCCGTCGGCGTGTCGATGTTCCTTGGCGGGCATGTCGACAAGATCATTCTGTCGCGTCCAGCGGTCGAAGCCGGGGAACGTCTGGGGTTCCTGCCGGGCGACATGAAGGAAAAGGTCGATCCTTATATGCAGCCTCTTTACGACGCGCTGAACGATTTCCTGCCGGCCAAGCAGGTGCAGAAAATGCTTGAGGAAAAAGTGATTGAGATTGCACCGCTGGCCTTCATGCGGGGACGGACGCTGTCCAATGCCTTCTGCGTGCTGGACGAAGCGCAGAACGCGACCACGATGCAGATGAAGATGTTCCTGACCCGACTGGGCGAAGGCAGCCGCATGGTCATCACCGGCGACCGGACGCAGGTCGACCTGCCCAAGGGCGTGCCTTCTGGCCTTGCCGATGCGGAACGTCTGCTGAAAGGGATCAAGAAGATCAGCTTCAACTACTTCACCGCGAAAGATGTGGTGCGTCACCCACTGGTGGCGGCGATCATCGAAGCCTATGATGCCGATCCGTCTGTTTAAGGTGCCATTGCGCGCATGTTGGTTGACTGTCTGACCGAAGACCACCGCTGGGAGGCGCTGGGCCTTGAGGCCCTCGCCGAAACGGCTGCGGTCGCCGTACTGGAACGGCTGGGCATGGAACCTTCGGTCTATGAAATCAGCCTTCTGGGCTGCAATGACAAGCGGATCGCCGAACTGAACGCCGATTTCCGGGGCAAGCCGCAGCCGACCAATGTGCTCAGCTGGCCGTCCGATGAACGCGGCGCCAAGGTGGCGGGCGAAATGCCTGTTCTGCCCGGGCCGGGGGACGAGGCGGAACTGGGCGATATTGCCATCGCCTATGAAACCTGCGCCGCCGAGGCAGAGTCGGCAGGCAAGCCCCTGCGGGACCATGCAACGCATCTTCTGGTCCATGGAACCCTGCATCTGTTGGGTTTTGACCACGAACGCGCGGGCGACGCGGCGCTTATGGAGGGGCTTGAGGTGGAAATCCTTGGCAAGCTCGGCATTTCTGACCCATATACGGTGGATCATTAGGCTGGGCCGCATATCGCGATTCAGACCTCGCAAGGAAGGAGATCATGTCAGACCAGAGTAACGTGCCTTCGGCGCCCGGATCGGGCCATACCGAAGCACTTGCCGACGAACCTGCCGAGGGGCAGAGTCGCGGCTTTTTCAGCCGGATCATCGGCGCGCTGAGCCAGTCGGACGCGCCATCGTCGGCCACGGACGGACCTTCCAGACCTGCCGCAACGTTGCAGATGCCGGGGATCGGCAACCTGCGGCGCAAGCGCGTCGAGGATGTCGCCGTGCCCAAGGCAGATATCGTTGCGGTTCCGGTAGACCTGAGCTTTGAGAAGCTCGTCGAGGAATTCCGCGAAAGTGGTCTGAGCCGCATCCCTGTTTATGACGGAACGCTCGACGGGCCGCTCGGGATGGTGAACCTCAAGGATTTCGCGCTGCGCTATGGCTTTAACGGGCCGCCAGCGGAGTTTGACCTGCGCAGCATCCTGCGCCCGGTCCTCTATGTGCCGCCATCCATGCCTCTGGCCGTGCTGTTGCAGAAAATGCAATCCGACCGCGTCCATATGGCGCTCGTCATTGACGAATATGGCGGCACCGACGGGCTTGTGACGATCGAAGACCTGCTGGAAACGGTGGTCGGCGAAATCGACGATGAACATGACGAGGCTGAGGAAAAGAACTTCATCCGCGAAAGGCCGGGCGTCTGGCTGGTCAAGGCGACAACCCCGCTGGAGGAATTCGAGGCCGAGATCGGCATGGACCTGACGGCCAACAAGACGATTGACGAGGAAGAAGTCGATACGGTGGGCGGCCTCGTCTTCATGCTGTCGGGCCACGTTCCCGAACGGGGCGAGATCGTCCAACACCCCGACGGGCACGCTTTCGAGGTGCTGGACGCTGACCGCCGCCGGATCAAGCGCCTGCGGGTGCGGCTGAGCGAGGCTGAAGGCGCGTGAGTTCCGGGGCGACCGGAGTCTGGGCCCGTCCGGCAG
>JBGSWJ010000177.1:0-8451 GCA_041752495.1 Rhodobacterales bacterium | reverse complement strand
GTCGTCCTCTGGCGCTGGTTTACATCTGGTCGCGCCGAATAAGGTTGCAAATACAGTGCTCTGGGAGAGTAAGCCGGATTTGGTGTCAACAATCAAGGCTCTAGATGTTGTGGGTTATCTGGCTCATAACCTGAAGGTCGTCAGTTCAAATCTGACTCCCGCAACCAAAAAATAGAAATAAAACAAATACTTGCCCTGCGGTATCCTGATACCGCATGGCATTCTGCGTTTTACATCAACGCCACATCAACACCACCACAGAAAAACAGCATTCGACCGCATTCGCGTGCATTCGCCGACATTCGCTCCTGCAGGGAAGCTATGCAAAGTCCGGTTGGATCCCACTTTGGATAGTGGACACTATCGCGATGACGTGCCGGGTCGGATGAAGCCGCATTGAGAGGAAAATGTGGCATGTTCACGCAAGGAGAAGCGCGCTCGGGACGCCAACCAGCAAGCGTCAGCTGTCCCACAATGCGTACTGTTCAGTGTTGCCATGTGGTCGGCCGTCGTCGGATGGTAGCTGTAACGGCAGACAGGCTTGGCTTCATTGATTCGACTGCAACAACGCCCATTCTTCGGATTTCTGGCTGATCCCTTCGGCAGGTCCGCTCGCTCCTTTGACTTTGACGGCGATCTCATACGGATCACGCGTCGCGGCCAAGTAGCGTCGATCTCGTTGCCGGCGATGTCGACCGCGCCTTCCCTCCACAAGGGGATGCTCGGAACCGCACTCACTATTAGTATGGGCGAAAATGGCGACGTCACGCTGAAGGGCGCGGGGCACCAGGATGCCAACGAATTTTCGCGGCAGCTTACTTCGGCCTGGTCCCGCTTCAACCTCGCAGTCCTCGAAAAGGAAGCGGTGCGCCTTGACGGGATCCTTGCCGGTGTCAGGGCGCTGGCGGCACCGCTCCGATACCCTGCCGCGTGTCAGATCGCGCGCCTGCTGCATGAAGCGCGCGCTCTGGATGCTTCACTTCTGTCGAAGCTGAATGTCGAAGCCATCGGTCCCGAGGCTGTCGTACGCATTGCGCCAGTCCGCAAATTCGCTGGCGATCCGCGAGCTGCACGGGAAAATGGCATTGCCGCCTTCGTCACCGCCGAACTGGACCGCTGGAGGGATTTCTTCGACACGATAGAGAGCCAGCCGCTGACGCCGGAACAGCGCCTTTCCATCGTTATGGATGAGGATGCGACGCTGGTTCTTGCTGGGGCGGGGTCAGGCAAGACCAGTGTCATCACCACCAAGGCGGCTTATCTGGTCAAAGCTGGCATCCGGCAGCCGGAAGAAATCCTACTCCTGGCCTTCGCGAAGAACGCGGCGGAAGAGATGTCGGAACGCGTCGAGGCTCGTTCCGGCGTGCCCATTGTCGCTCGGACCTTCCACGCGATTGCCTATGACATCATCGGGATCGTCGAAGGCTCGAAGCCTGCCCTCGCCGACCATGCCACCGACGACATGGCTTTCACCAACCTGATCAAACAGATCCTGAAGGACCTAGTCTACCGCCTTTCAGAAGTTTCGAAGGCGATCATCCAGTTTTTCGCGCATTTCCTGGTCGAGCCCAAGACCGAATGGGACTTCAAGACCAAGCACGACTTCTACACCCACATGGAAGCGCAGGACCTGCGGACGCTTCAGGGCGAAAAGGTCAAGAGCTACGAAGAGCTGCAGATCGCCAACTGGCTGTATGAAAACGGTGTCGAATACAAGTACGAGCCAATCTACGAGCACAAGGTATCCGAGGTTGGTAGGCGCGACTACCAGCCGGATTTCCGGCTGACCGAAAGCGGCATCTACATCGAGCATTTCGGTGTGCGTCGCCAGAAGATGGCTGATGGCAGCGAACGGCTGACAACGGCGCCCTTCGTGGACCGCGACGAGTATCTGGCTGGCATGGACTGGAAGCGGAAGGTCCACGCCGAGCATCAAACCACCCTGATCGAGACCTACAGCTATGAGCGGCAGGAGGGGCGGCTGCTGACCGGCCTCGCCGAAAAGCTGGCACTGTATGTGACCCTGAAACCCCGCTCGCCCGACACGATCTATGACCGAATCGTCGAGCTGAAGCAGGTCGATGACTTCTCGAAACTGCTTGGCACCTTCCTGCGCAAGTTCAAAAGCGGTGGCTACAGCCTGCAGGACTGCGAGACCAAGTCCGACCGGATGAAGCTGGGCAAGCGCGCCCGCGCGTTTCTCGACGTCTTTGCGCCGGTCTTCGAGGAATACCAGAAGCGCCTCGCTGGCCGGATCGACTTCGAGGACATGATCCTGCGCGCCGCGGGCTATGCCGAGACCCGCCGCTATGTCAGCCCGTTCCGCCACATTCTGGTCGACGAGTTCCAGGACATCTCGCAAAGCAGGGCGCGGCTGGTGAAGGCGCTGAAGGCCCAGCATCCGGATGTCCGCGTCTTTGCTGTCGGTGACGATTGGCAGTCGATCTTTCGCTTCGCCGGGTCCGACATCCACCTGATGCGCCATTTCGGGCGAGAGTTCGGCGGCAGCTTCGATGGCGAAACAGGCGTGCACAGGACCGTCGACCTCGGCCGTACATTCCGTTCGGTTGACCAGATCGCCTTTGCCGCCAGAACCTTCGTCCTGCGGAACCCCGCCCAGATCCAGAAGAAGATCGTCCCGGCGGGGATCGCGACCGAACCGGCCATCAGGATCTTGACGGTGTCCAAGGGTGAGGATGAGGGGAAACTGTCCGAGGTTCTGGCCGCCATGTCAGCCTCTATGGCACCGGAGGCAAAGGCCGCGACGGTGCTGCTCCTCGGTAGATACCGCTTTGTCGAGCCAGACATGCAGGATCTGAGGCGGCGCTTTCCGCGACTGAAGATCAGCTTCAAGACCATCCATGCCTCCAAGGGGCTGGAGGCCGACCACGTCATCCTGCTGAACGCTGACAGCGGGCGCACCGGGTTCCCGTCAGAGATCGTCGACGACCCCCTGCTGTCCCTTGTATCGCCGGAAGAGGAAGCGTTCCAGAACGCCGAAGAGCGCCGTGTTATGTATGTTGCGATGACCCGGGCCCGGCACACCCCAACGATCCTTGCTTCGAATGCGCGGCCGTCCTCGTTCGTTACCGAACTTCGGAAAGACCCCGCCTACGGGATTGTGGCCGTACCCGGGGAGGAGCCGGAGGCTCACAATTGCGGTGAATGCGGCGGGCGCTTGCTGGGCGTCACCGGGCAAGATGGCCGCATCTGGTATCGCTGCGAACATGTACAGCACTGCGGAAACCTTCTACCCGCCTGCCCATCTTGCGGAACGGCCCTGCCGCGCCGCGCGAATGGGACGAGCGAGGTTCGCTGTAGCTGTGGCACCGATTATCCGTCCTGCCCGGAATGCGAAGATGGCTGGCTGGTCGAGAGAAGCGGCAAGTTCGGGCCGTTTCTGGGCTGCGTCCGTTTTCCGGCTTGTGCCGGGAAAGGTAAGCTCCCGACGACTGACCAAGATCGTAAGGGCTTATCCAATAAGGTAAAGCGCACTCGGTCCTGATACTGATCAACTGCAGTTTACCGATAACGATAAGAAGGCTTGAGCGCGGTCAGTTTCTACCTTACTCTTACTGAAAGGGATAAGGAACGCAGAATGGCCACGAAGCCTGAAGAACAGATTCTGGCCGACGTTGGGCGACGGGTTCGGACGACCCGAGTGGCGCAGGGCCTGAGCCTTGAGCAGTTGGCGCGTCTGACCGGGATCAGTTCGCCGGCGCTTTCGCTGATCGAGACAGCCAAGCGTGATGCGCGACTGACTACGTTGGCAAGGATTGCGGCGGCGCTGCGCGTGCCACTCGCCTCCTTGCTGGACGACAAGGCGTCCAACACCCGCAACCCGGTGGACAAATCGTCCGAAGGCTACGATCTCGGGGATTACCTTTGACGGCGTCGGTCCCGATCTGGCTCGATGCGCTTCAGGTGGGGCAGGTCGATGTCGCCGCGGATGGCGCGCTGTCCTTGTGCTATGCGGAGCGATGGCTGCAGACCGCCGGGGCCTTCCCGCTCTCCGTCACCATGCCGTTGCGCGACGAGCCCTATCCATCTGAGGTCGTTTCGCCATGGCTGGCCAACCTCTTGCCGGAAGAGGAGCAGCTGCAGGTTCTGACGCGTTCACTGGGGCTCGATCAGACCGATGTACTGGCGGTCCTGAAGGAAATCGGCGGAGACACCGCGGGCGCCCTCTCCTTCGGGGAGCCTGCCGATCGCAGCCGTTGGTCCTATGTCCCGTTGACCGTGTTCTATGGCGTTGCAACTGCACAGGACGCGCTCGAGCACCACTTCGACGACCTCGGGCGGCGGCCCTTTCTGGTCGGTGAGGAGGGGGTCCGCCAATCCCTTGCCGGCGGGCAGAAGAAATCTGCGCTGGCCGTCCTTGGCCCTGATGGTGCGCCGGTGCTGCGGCTGCCGCAACCGGGCGATGTCCTCGCCATACCCCTCAACGGTGCTCCCTCGACGCTGATCGTGAAGCCCGACAATCCCAACTTGCCCGGAATCACCGAGAACGAAGTCTGGTGCCTGCGGATGGCGCAGGCCATCGGCATCAGGTCCGCGCAGGCGACCGTTCTGCAGGCGGCAAAGCGTACGGCGATCGGGGTCCTGCGCTATGATCGCAGGCTCGGACGTCGCGGCCAGATTCTGCGCCTTCATCAGGAAGACTTTGCGCAGGCGAACGGCTTTCCCCCAGGGCGGAAGTACGAGCGTGGCACACTGCGCGGGCTGGACCTGAAGACGCTTCTGGAAACCGGGCGTCACGTCAGTGCAACGGACGCCCTGGCCCTGCTCGATCAGGTTATCTTCAACATCCTCGTCGCCAACACCGATGCGCATGCCAAGAACTATTCGCTGATCCTGCCGCTGGCTGGCTCGCCGACACTGGCGCCGCTCTATGACGTGTCCTCGGTCCTGTCCTGGCCGCATGTCGTGCAGGCCTATGCCCAGAACATCGCGGGCAAGAAGCGCACGCCGGATGCCATCGCGGCCCGGCACTGGGAGGCGATGGCGCGCGAAATCGGTTATCGCCCGACCGACGTCAGAAACCGCGTGCAGGATCTCGTGGACCGACTGGTGGCGAACAGGGTGCCGGTGACCGCCGAGGTGGCCGCCATGCCGGGAGCGCTCGAAGGCTATGTCGCGCAAACGGCGCAAGCGGTCGAGGCCAATGCCCTGCGGATGGCGGGGAGACTGTAGATGGCCGGGATGGCAACCCACAAATGGGCGTTCAAACCGGGCCTCCGCGCAGGCACCTTCAGCTGGCGCTCCTCGGCCAAGGCCATCGAGCGGTTGAGATCGGCCAGCGCCGAGATCCGGGCGGTGGCGCGCGCAGACCCGATCACGGCAGCCGAGGGCGTCATTGCGCTCGCCCAGCGCATCTGGCCGGCCTTCGAACATATCGACACCTCCTCGGGTGCGCTTGGCAGCGCCGTACACCAGACGCTCGAGGACCTGCTGCCGATCCTGATCGACGCCCCGGCTGACGAAAAGACCCGCGCCAAGTGGCTTGACCAGTTGCGCGAGGCGATCCTGAATGATGGCGTCGACTATCTGGCCCCGATCGCAGATCGCTTCGGTGTGATCGCGGCGTTCCGATCGCTGATGAACCTGCATGCCGACAGCGATCTCGACTTGATCCGTGCCGCCTGGGCCGATCATGCGCAGTTCTCCCATGTCACGACCGGCACGCTGACGCTGTCCTGCCTGCTCGAGGCCGGGCGCCATGACGAATTGCTGGCGCTTCTGGCCCTGAAGAAGACCCGCCTGTGGTTCAACGAAAAGTTCGGTGCTGAGGCGCTTCTGCGGCAGGGGCGCGAGGATGCGGCACTCGCACTGGCCGTGTCCCTTCTGGAGGATGATCGCCGCCCTTGGGGATACCAGGACATCGCCCGGTTCTGCGAACGCATTCTAGTTCTCGGCGGCCGCGAAGAAGAGGCTTATCGCCGCTTCGGACTGCCGTTTGTATCCGGCAACACATATCTCGCGATGTGGCGCGATCTGGTGAAACGCTATCCTGATCTCGATGCGCGCCGGATCCTCGAGGACCTGATCGCGAGCCATGGGTCACCTTGGAAATGGTTCGCGGCCGCCAAGACTGCGCGGTTCCTCGATATCGCGCTGGAGTGTGCCGCCCAACCGGACGCGGCACCCGCGACGCTGATCCGCGCGGCGCGTGATCTTGCCTTCAAGGAGCCAGCCTTTGCCGCTCAGGTCGGACTTCATGCCATCGCGCATCTGCTGGCCGGGCGCGGATACGAACCGAGCCTGCTCGATATCGACGAAGCGGTCTCGCATGTCATGACCGCCAGTGCACGGATCGGGCAGGGGGATCATACCCTGCGAGAACTGCAAAGGCTCGCAGCCAGCGCATCCTCGGACGTCATCATGTCTGCGCGGCTCAGGGCCCGGATCGCAGAGATCGAAAAGGGAAACGGGTAGTTGGCAATTCCGCAAAGACTTTGGGCAGGCCCCTCGGCGAAGGCGTCCCAACCTTGCAGCAGAATTCAAGGGTGTCAGTCTTCGCCATGGCCATTCCATTGCCCCTGATTCCCGCGTGCAAAGAAAGACTTCACGCAATAGGGTCTTGGGAAAACAATCCCGTATTGGTGAGCAGCCCATGTCTCAAAGCCTGTCCGACCTGATCCTGCGCAACTTGCCCGAAGATGGCTCGACCATCGGCAACGGGGCCATGATGGCGCTTCTGCGTGAACAGGTTTCCGGCCTGACGGACGATGACTATGCGGCTGCCCGCGATGCGCTGGTTGATGAAGGTCTGCTTGGGCGCGGCAAGGGGCGTGGTGGGTCCATCTATCGCATCATCGGTGACGACGAGGATGATGCGGATGATACCGAGGATGACTTCGAACTGACCGCGCCGGAGGAAGCGGCACCCCGGCCGCGCAAGGCGAAAGCAGCAGGCACGCGGGCCGCCCCGCGCAAATCTGGTGAGCCGGTGCAGGTGGTGTCCTATCGTCATGGCGACAGCCGTGTGAACAACCCCGAGGTAGGTATGGTGCATGCGGGCACCGATCCAGACGGAGCGAAAACCACTTGGGCCTATGACCCCCACCTGGACCCGGTGCTGAACTTCGACTCTGCTCGTGCCGGGGTGGAGAAACTGATCGACGACGCGCTGGCCAGTGGTGACGCGCAGGCGATGAAGGATGTGCTGCTGGAACTGAAGCGGATGCAGGCCCCTTACCTCACCTGGACCGGCAAGGCGGAACGCACGTCGTTTCAGGTGGATACCGTGTCCCTGCATGTCCATGAACGGGTGGACCCGGCGACGATCCTTGCGGCGGCGGCGCGTCGGTTGAAGGGCAAGGATGCCCCCGCGCAGTGGCGGCAGCCTGATCTGTTCGCGGCCCCGTTCGAGAATCTGCCGCTGCGCCAGGCGCTGGATTTCTATCACCATGAAAAGGGCTGGTCGAACCGGCTGGTGTCGGGCGACAGCCTGCTGGTGATGAACTCGTTGCTGTCCAAGGAGAGCATGGGCGGCAAGGTTCAGATGATCTACATCGACCCGCCCTATGGCATCAAATACGGGTCGAACTTTCAGCCCTTCACCAACAAGCGCGACGTGAAGGACCGGTCAGACGCGGATCTGACGCAGGAACCCGAGATGATCAAGGCGTTCCGCGACACCTGGGAACTGGGCATCCATTCCTACCTGACCTATCTGCGCGACCGGCTGGTTCTGGCCCGAGACTTGCTGCACGAGAGCGGGTCGGTGTTCGTGCAGATTTCTGATGAGAATTTGCACCATGTGCGGGAGGTGATAGATGAGGTGTTTGGAGTTAGTAACTTTGTCTCGCAGATCACGTTTGCGAAGACATCGAGCGCGACTGTCAACCTATTGCCCTCAACCGCTGATTACATTCTTTGGTTCGCTAAGGATGTTGGGCGAGTTAAGTTCAAACCGATATACCTGACAAAAGAAATTGGTGGTGATGGTGCGGGAAAGTACGATCAGATCGAGGAGAAGAACGGGCTGCGTCGAAGGATTAAGCAGCTTGATCGAGATACCTTTGCAGATTCTGAGTCAAGCATAAGGATTTTCCGCCAAGACAATTTGATGAGCCAGAGCGAGGGGCGCGAAAAGGGCATTGGGGCGGCTTGCTGGTTTCCAATCTCTATAGGTGGCAAAGAGTTTCTACCTAATGATAAAAATCGCTGGAAGACCAATGAAGAGGGAATCCAACGACTTCTTGTATCAAAGCGAATTCAAACAACAACAAATACTCTGGCTTATGTGCGGTTTATTGACGACTTCCCCGCGTATTCCATAACAAATCTCTGGAGCGATATAGGCGGTATTCAGAGTCGTGCAGACCCCAAAGTTTACGTTGTTCAGACCGCGACGAAAGCCATCGAACGCTGCATGTTGATGACCACCGATCCCGGCGACCTCGTGCTCGATCCCACCTGCGGCTCGGGCACCACCGCCTTTGTCGC
>JBGSWJ010000176.1:0-2192 GCA_041752495.1 Rhodobacterales bacterium | reverse complement strand
GTCTCGTCCGGCGGGGTGATCGGCATGGCGCTTTGCCGGGTGATGGGGCTGGGCGGGGAACGGCTGGCGCCGATGGTCCTGCCGGTTGGGCACACCTCCATTACGCGGCTTCGGGTTGATGCGGCCGGGGTGCATCTGTTTTCCTACAACGCCGTCCCGCATCTGGAGACGGGCGACAGGCGCGCGTCTCGCACCTGGCTGTAAAGGAAGGCGGGGCCCGCCGCGGGAGGACGGCAGGCCCGGCCCGGCGCTGATCAGGCCATGGCCTTCTTCTTCGCCTTGGCGTCCCGCAGTTCCTCGACCGAGCGGACGTGCAGCCGCGCCGCACCGTCCCAGTCGCGGGTCTTGACCTTGGGGGTCTTGAGCCGCTCTTTCGCCGCCGGCACCGCGTCGGCGTATTGGGGCAGCCACTTGGCCTGCGCCACGACCATTTCGTCCACCATCTGCCAGACTTCCTCGGGCGTGCAGATCGCACCGACCAGCGGGTCATGCAGGACGGCCTGTTTCAGCAGGTCGATATCCCCTGTCACAGCCGCCCGCACCGACATGCGCTGAACCGAGATCGAGACGTTGCAGGTCGCGGCACAGGCCAGCGGCAGTTCGATCCCGCCCACCATGTTGATGCCGAAGCGGTCCACGAAGCCCGGGCTTTCGATGATGCAGTCTTCGGGCAGGTTGGTGATCGTGCCGCCGTTCTTGACGTTGAAATGCCCGCGGTAGACGCGGCCCGTCTCCATCGCCTCGATGATGTGGCTCGCGTGTTCTTCGGACCGGGGTTCAGCGGACAGAGGCTTGCCTGCTTCCTCAAGGAATTTGGGGAATTCGGATTCAAACCAGTTCCGGTTTTCCGTCGAATAGCGCAGATAGCCGCCGGTTTCGCCGTGAATCCAGTCGGTCATCGAGATCCAGTTCATGATCTCTTCAGGCCGCTTGCGATACCAGGGCAGGTATTCCGACAGATGGCCGTTCGATTCGGTCGAATAGAAGCCGAAACGCTTCAGCACATCGATCCGCACCTTCTCCTGCTCGGCATAGACGGGGTGGCGTTCAAAGGCTGCCAGAAGCTCGTCCTTGCCGATCTTGCGGCCCTTGTGGTTCAAGTCGATGTACCATGTCTGGTGATTGATGCCGGAGCAGATGATGTCGAGTTCCGAGTTGGGCACGCCCAGCGCATGGGCGATCTGTTCGTGGCCGTGCTGGATACCGTGGCACAGGCCTACGGTGTTGACCTGACCATAGTCGATGCAGGCCCAGGTCATCATTGCCATCGGGTTGGCATAGTTCAGGAGGAGCGCGCCCGGCTCCGCGACCTCGCGGATATCCTTGCAGAAGTCGAGCATCGCGGGGATGCCGCGTTGGCCATAGAGGATGCCGCCCGCACAGATCGTGTCGCCGACGCACTGGTCGACGCCGTATTTCAGCGGGATGCGGATATCGTCGGCATAGGCCTCGAGCCCACCGATGCGGACGCAGCACATGACATAGCGCGCGCCTTCCAGCGCCTCGCGCCGGTTGGTGCTGGCGGTGATCCTGGTGGGCAGCTTGTTGACCTCGACCAGACGGCGGATGATCTGGGCGATCATGTCAAGGTTGTGGGCGTTGATATCGTGCAGGGCGATTTCGATGCCTTCGAATTCGGGCACTGACAGGATGTCGGAACAAAGCCTCTTGGTGAAGCCGACGCTGCCTGCGCCGATGATCGCGATCTTGAAGGTCATGGGGACGGTCTCCTCAGCCGTTTGATGCCTTAGTGATAGGCAAAGTGGGCTTTCCGCTATAGAGAAATCTTGTGCCATCGCGGGTAATTTCATGCTTTCCGATCTTCTGGCCCATGGCCATGACATCCGCTCCGCCGATCTGCCGCGCGGCCCGGCGCATCTGCATTGCATGGCGCTGGGGGCGGGATACGAGCAGCGGATCAACGAGGAATACAGTTGGGATGGGCTGAAACGGGGGTCATCGCCGTTTCTGGTACTGCAGCACACGGTGCTGGGCGAAGGGCGGCTGGACTATGCGGGGACTCAGTACCGATTGCGGCCGGGTCAAACCATGCTTGTCACCATGCCACATGCGCATCGCTACTGGCTTGAACGCGGAGGGCGGTGGGAGTATTTCTGGCTCCTCCTCAACGGACGCGAGGCGCTGCGGCTGGCGCGCGAGATCCTGGCCGCGGCGGGGCCGGTGATCGAGGT
>JBGSWJ010000175.1:0-4095 GCA_041752495.1 Rhodobacterales bacterium | reverse complement strand
CCGCTTTGTCGACATGGCCACCGGTACGCCCGCGCCGCTCGACACGACGGCTGCGGTTCTCTGGGACGAAACCGCGCTCCACATCGCCTTCTGGGCCGCCGAGCCACATCTGGTCGCCACCCTCACCGAACGCGATGACCTTTTGTTCTTCGAAAATGACCTCGAAGTCTTCATCGACGGCGGCGACGCCTATTACGAGCTTGAGTTCAACGCCCGGGGCACGATCTACGAGGTGTTCTTCATCTGGCGTGATGCCTACCAGAAAGGCAGCCGCTGGGACGTGCCCCGGTTCGACGTCCACAACCCGCGTGTCCATTCCTTTGGTGGCGACTATGACCGTGGCACCCGCGCCTTCTGGACCGGCAATCACCCGCGTGGCACGCGCTGGGCCTTCCTTGACTACGATATGCCGGGGCTTGACCTGAAGGTCGCCGTCGATGGCACGCTGAACGATCCCGCCGACCTCGACCGTGGCTGGACGGCCGAAATCACGATCCCCTGGGCCTCTCTGACTGACCTTGCCAACGGCCGGTCCCTGCCGCCCAAAGACGGAGAGACCTGGGGCATCTTCCTTGGCCGGTTCCAGCAACTTGCCGCTCGCGTCGGCAATACAACCGGGGGCTGGGCCGCCCATCCTTTCGGTGTGGCCGACACCCATATCCCCGAATGCTTCACCCAGGTCACCTTCGACCGGTCAAACAAGGCGTAGGGTGCGCATTTTGCGCACCATTGCCTGAACCTCAAACAGAAACAGGGCGCGCGATGGCCCGCGCGCCCTGTTCCACAGGCAAAGGGCGGGGGATGAACCCCGCCCCGCTCTGATCACATGCCCAAAGACGCCTTGTAGAGCGCGATCTGGCTTTCCCGACCGATCTGATCGGTGATCTTTTCCCAAGCCGCAGCAATGGCATCTGCCGTTTCCTGCGCGCTGGCGTACTGGCCGGCATAGCCCTTGGCCAGTTCGTCCTCGGCGACCGAGTAGTACTGGAAGATGCCGGGGATGCGGGGTTCGATTGCCGCGTTCGGGTGGTTATAGCTGTCCCGGTTCGACCCGAGGTAGTCTTCGACAAAGGCCCGGTCATAGCCTGCGGCTTCCCACTCTTCAAAGATGAAGTGCGAGTTGCGATAAGGCTGGAAGCCCGACGGATAGGCCGCCATCCAGAGCGAGATGTCCTTGCCGCCCAGATGCGCAGCTGCCGACCATGCCGCCTTGCGCTTGAGTTCGTCGCCCGAGACGCGGTTGGTGACGTAAACGCCCCAGCCAAGATAGGCGAGGTTCGGCGCAAAGTTCTCGGTCTCTTCCCATGCCGACGTTTGCGCATTGTAGACGCGCTTGGCACCGGGGTTGATGTCAAAGCCCACAACGTCGCCCACGACCGAAGTATCAGAGGTGCGGGCGTTGGAACCCACGTCGCCCCACCAGGTGACGGCAGCGCCGGTACCGGCCAGGAACTGCTGGAACGCAGTCGTGCCGGGGTCGGCGTTGATCTGGTCGGCCGGATAGGCGTCGGCGGCGATCAGGTCCATGACGTCCTGAATGGCCTGCACCCAGCCCGGGTTGTTGACGCGCGGCTTCATCGTGTCGGGGTCGAACAGCCAGGCGGGATCGCCCGGATGTTTGACATAGGCCGTGGCGCGGTCTTCAAGGAAGTAGAAGCCGAAACCACCCCAGCCCTTGAGCGGGTCAAGGAAGCCATAGGCAGGCAGGCCCGTCAGCGGGTCGGTCTGGCCCTTGAGCGCGATGGACATCGCGTTCACGTCTTCCCAGTGCATCGGCATTTCCGCGCCGCCGATGCCGCCGTCACCGAAATAGTCCTTGCGATAGGACAGGGTGTGGCAGTCGCCGTCGATGGTGATCCGGTAGGACTTGCCATCCCATGTGCCGACGGGTGGCTGCAGATAGGCCACGAGGTCGTCGGCCTCGATCTGCGTCTTGACCCAATCGGGCATCTCGTCCAGCAGACCACGGCCGGCGGTGTCGCCTTCGAACGGAGCGCCCATTTCGATGATGTCGAAATCGACGGTGCCGGTGGCGATCGCCTGCTGCAGGCGCGGGTTATAATCGGCCTGGGCAAGGTCGATCCAATTGATCTTGGCCCCGGTATAGGCTTCCCACGGCTTGAGGAACCCGCGGAACAGCACGTTGTGCAGGTTCTGGTTGTTCAGCCCGAGGAAGGTCAGTTCCACACCGGCGAATTCACCTTCGGCCACGTTGGCCTTGACGGGACCGAGGCAAAGTTCACCGACTTTCTGCCAGTCCGCATCCGTGGGCGAACCCATGCCGACGCCGGGGATCTGCAGGATCTGCGCGCGCACATCGTCCTGCGCGGCGGCAGGACCGGCACCCAGACCCAGACCGCCCAATGCGGCCAGACCGCCCACGCTTGCTGCCGATTGCAGCAGGCGGCGGCGGCTCATCGAAAGGCCGGCCGCGTAATTGTAAAGATCGACTTTCATTAACATCCTCCCTGATGGTGACCGCCCCACCAAAGGGACGGGACCGGGCACCCTTAAGAACGCTGCGCCCAACTCCCATGGGACGATCCAGCACCTTTGATATCGGGTTCCGGCTCCGGAATTCTTGTCCGGACAAATCGGACAGTCTCAGCCTTCTGACGCCAAGTCAAGCATCTAACATGTTAGTATGTTCAGGGGCGATGGACAGCCTTGCGCCTCTCGGCTAGGACTGTCTTTACACCGGGGCAGGGGACCGCAAGACATGGCCGAAGTGACGATCCGCGACCTGCGCAAATCCTATGGCGGGATGGAAGTCCTGCATGGAGTCAACGTCGCGATCGCTGACGGGCAATTCGTGGTTCTGGTCGGCCCGTCCGGCTGTGGCAAGTCCACGCTGTTGCGCATGATCGCGGGGCTTGAGGAGATTTCCGGCGGCCAGATCGCCATCGGCGACCGGGTGGTCAACAACCTGCCGCCGTCGCAGCGCGACATCGCGATGGTGTTCCAGAACTATGCGCTTTACCCGCATAAAACGGTCGCGGCGAACATGGGCTTTGCGCTCAAGATGCAAAAGATGCCCAAGGAAGAGATCAACACCCGCGTCGCCCGCGCCGCCGATATCCTTGGGCTGAAACCCTACCTTGCCCGCTATCCCCGCGAACTCTCGGGCGGGCAGCGGCAGCGCGTGGCGATGGGCCGCGCCATCGTCCGCAATCCCAAAGTGTTCCTGTTCGACGAACCCCTGTCAAACCTTGACGCGAAACTCCGCGTCCAGATGCGGGCCGAAATCCGCGAACTGCACCAGCGTCTGGCCACAACCACCGTTTATGTGACCCATGACCAGATCGAAGCCATGACCATGGCCGACCTGATCGTTGTGATGCGCGACGGCCATATCGCGCAGGTCGGCGCGCCGCTTGACCTCTATGACCGCCCCGACAACACCTTTGTCGCAGGCTTCATCGGATCGCCCGCCATGAACCTGATCGAGGGTGTCATCGAAGACAGCCCGGACGGGCTCACCTTCAAGGCAGGCGATCTGCGCTTTGCCGCACCGCGCCGCGAAGGCGTCGGGGCGGGGCGCAAGGTGGTCTATGGCATCCGGCCCGAAAGCCTGTTGCTGTCGGCCACCGGGGTCGAGGCCGCCGTGACCGTGGTCGAACCCACCGGATCGGAAACCCACCTTGTTTTGCGGGCCGGTGGCCGCGACCTGACCGTGGTCTCGCGCGAACGCCTGACCGTGCGCCCCGGCGACATCGTGCATCTGACGCCGGACCTGTCGCTTGTCCACTTGTTCGATGGCGAGACGGGCAACCGCATCAGCTAAGCGCAAATCGGAGGAGACGACATGCTCAAAGGACTGGACCACCGCCTGAACGCCGACGTGCTTTACGTCCTGCGTGCCATGGGCCACGGCGATACGCTGGTCATCGCCGACACGAACTTCCCCTCTGACAGCATCGCGCGGGCCACCGTCTATGGCGATCTGCTGCGGATGGAAAACCTGACCGCCGCACAAGCGACCCAGGCCGTGCTGTCTGTCCTGCCGCTCGACACCTTCGTCGATGATTTCGCGGGCCGGATGGAAGTCGTCGGTGCGCCGTCCGAAGTGCCGCCCGTGCAGGCCGAAGTGCAGGC
>JBGSWJ010000174.1:0-1943 GCA_041752495.1 Rhodobacterales bacterium | reverse complement strand
TCTCGGGCAGCGCCCCCGCCGCCGCCCTGGTCGACCTCGCCGAAGACGGCCTTGCCCCCGGGCGGTCCGTAGTCTGGACCTGTACGGTGGATGACCAGACACGCCTCATGACCACGACAGGACTGCCGCGCGGGCCGGAATCCCTCGCGCTCATCGACCTTGACTCCGATTATTGGGCAGAGATCCGTTCATGAATACAAGGGACCACCGTTTTCGGTTCAGCGCCAAAACCCACGTCGGCAAGGTGCGCAAGATCAACGAGGACGCGGTCCTGGTTCTGGCAGATCAGCAGATCTGGGTCGTCTCTGACGGGATGGGCGGACACGAGGCCGGGGATTTCGCCAGCCGTGTTGTCGTCGACTCCGTGGCCCTGATCCCCCCGGGTCTTGAGGCCGGAGACAAGATGCGCGCCGTCCGGCAGGCGCTCCAGAACGCCCACCGCGTCATCCATGCCGAGGCCGAGGCACGCGGCGGCATCATCGGCGCCACGGTGGTGACCTTCCTGCTTGCCAACGGCCATTTCGGGGCGCTCTGGGCCGGGGACAGCCGCCTCTACCGGCTGCGCGACGGCCATGCCGAACTGCTCACGACCGATCATTCCCTTGTCGGAACCCTTGTCGCTGCCGGTCAACTGACGTGGGACGAGGCTGAACACCATCCCCAGTCCAACGCCATCACCCGCGCTGTGGGTGTCGGAGAAGAACTCGAACTCGACAAGATCCGGGGCGAGGTTGAATCGGGCGACCGTTTTCTTCTCTGCTCCGACGGGCTCAGCAAATACCTGACCATCGACGGCGTGGGTCGGGCGATGATGGGCCAACCGATTGAAATCGTGTCAGATCACCTTGTCCAGATCGCGCTGGACGGCGGCGGGGCCGACAATATCTCGGTCATCGTCGTAGATGTGATCTGAACAGCCCGGTCAGGGCTGTTCCGTCGTCATGATATGGCTGTCCAGCGACGTGATGTTCAAGGGTTGAACCTGTTCCTGCAACGCCTGGGCATATCCCCCGGCGGATTCCGTCATCGGGCGGGGTTCCGCGAACAACGGCGTATCGCTGTGGATCACAACGATCTTGGTCTTGCCGAGGATTGAATCGTCAACCGTAAAAGCCATTTCCGCCCGGCTTGCTGCCTCGCCATCCGCATTCAGGGGATAGGCGATGCGCACAGTCACATCCCCGGTCTGGCCGTTCCGCAAGGTGGCAATCGAATTGTCGGGCCGGTCCATATAGGGCAGCATGTGAAACACGCTGCCCGTCACATCGAGGAAAGACACCGAAAGGTAGCCGTCCGTCATGCTGGCCGGAATGACCAGGTCGATCACCGGGTTTTCCCCTACGAAATAACGGGCCGAGGGGTTTTCGTCCGGGCGATCGCCAAAGCCGAACTTGAACTGGATGCCAGCAGGGGGCGCTTCGGGCAGGTGCTGTTCGATCAGGCACAGCGCCGGGTTCAGCGTTTCTGTGCTGATCACGAACTGCCGGTCCCCGCCGATGGTTGACAGGCCATCCACCAGTTCGGCCCGCGTCGCCGGATTGGCGATGGCCCCGGTCACCGTCACCACCGACCCCGGAGGAAAGCCAAGGTCCGGCGCATCCTGCAAGGTCAGCGGCCCGCAATCCGCTGCAGCCTCAAGCACCGGCATGATCTCGGCGACAGTCAGGATCAGCGGACCCTGCTGGATCACCGCCGCACCGGTCAGCGCCCCGGGCAGATCCTCGCCCAATGCGGCCACGACCGTATCTTTCACCGCCGCATCATTGGTTAGGCCCGTCGCCTCGGCGGCATTGCCACTGACGGCCAAACGCCACTGATCCAGCGGTTCAAGCGCCTGAATGGTAGCCAGCACATCCTGGCCCCAAGTCTCGGCAATCGCGCCCGTGGCCAACGTCAGGTCCGCCGTTCCGCCGATGGCATTCATCGCCTGCGTGATGGCCGCC
>JBGSWJ010000173.1:0-7678 GCA_041752495.1 Rhodobacterales bacterium | reverse complement strand
CGGGCTGGGACAGGCTCCCTGGGGCCTCTGGCCGCTGACGCTGGCAGGACTGGTCGTCATGCTGGCCCTCTTCGGGGCGCTGCCCGGCTGGAAGGCGGCGTTCTGGCGCGGCTGGGCTTTTGGTGCAGGCTATTTCGGGCTGACGCTGCACTGGATTGCCAACCCGTTTTTTGTGGACGTGGCGCGTGACGGGTGGATGGCGCCCTTTGCTGTGGTCTTTATGGCCTCGGGGATGGCGCTGTTCTGGGGGCTGGCCTTTGCAATGGCCCGCGCGACGGGGCAGAGCTTTTGGCGGCTCGTCATCATCTGGACCGGCGCCGAGGTGTTGCGGTCCCTGATCCTGACCGGGTTTCCCTGGGCCCTGATCGGACATGTCTGGATCGGTACGCCGCTGGCGCAGATGGCGGCATGGTTCGGGCCACATGGGTTGACGTTGTTCACCCTTGCCGTGGCAGGGGCTGTGGTGTGGTGCGGGCTGCGTGTCTGGCTTGCCGGACCGGTGGCCTTGGTTGCGGCGGGCTGGTTCCTGCTTGACCCCGGCCCGTCACCTGATGCGCTGGCTGATGCGCCGGTCATCCGCCTTGTGCAGCCGAACATGCCGCAGGATCAGAAGTTCAATCCCGATATGGTTCCGGTCTTCTATGACCGCATCATGAACCTGACCGGGCGCGAAGGTTCCCCTGATCTGGTGGTTTGGCCGGAAACCGCGCTGCCGTGGCTTCTTGACCAATCGGCCGAAGTGCTGATGACCGCGTCCATACGGGCACGGGGCGTGCCGGTCGTCATGGGGATTCAGCGGCGCGAAGAGGGGCGCTACTTCAACTCCATGGTGCTGGTCGACCAGAATGGCCAGGTGACCGAACAATATGACAAGTACCACCTGGTACCCTTTGGCGAATACGTCCCCTTTGGTGAGCTGGCAGCAAAGTTCGACATCCACGGTCTCGCGTCGAGCGAGGGTGGCGGCTACACGGCGGGGACCGGACCTGCGATGTTCCACCTGCCGGGGATCGGTGCCGCGCTGCCGCTGATCTGCTACGAGGGCATCTTTGCCGAAGAGGTGAATGCGATGCCGGAACGGGCGCGGGTGATGCTCCTGATCACCAATGACGCCTGGTTCGGAAAGTTGGCGGGCCCGTATCAGCATCTGGCACAGGGCCAGCTCAGGGCGATCGAGCAGGGTATCCCGATGGTCCGGGTGGCCAACACAGGCATTTCGGCACTGATCGACGCCCAAGGGCGGCTTCTTGGCGCCTTGCCTCTGGGCGAGGCAGGCACTCTCGACATCCCGTTGCCGCCTGTGAAAGCGGCGACTCTCTATTCCCGGCTGGGGGATTGGCCAGCGATTATGTTGCTGCTTGTCCTGTCCGGCCTGTTTGTCGCACGGCGGACACGCGATTCCGGTTGACCCTCAGACCGGTCCCGCGTAGCCCGACCCGCAGTTTCCGTCACAACGGCTTCCTGGCGTGACGGCCAATTTCAATGGAGCACTTCCCCATGGCAAGACAAGACTACATCTTCACCTCGGAATCCGTATCCGAGGGGCATCCCGACAAGTTGTGCGACCGGATTTCGGACGCCGTGCTTGACGCCTTCCTGACCGAGGAACCGACGGCACGCGTCGCCTGCGAGACTTTTGCGACCACCAACCGCGTCGTCATCGGCGGCGAAGTGGGCCTGACCGATCAGGCGCGCCTGCACGAGTTCATGGGGGATATCGATTCAATCGCCCGGGCCTGCATCAAGGATATCGGCTACGAGCAGGACAAGTTCCACCACGCGACCTGTGAAATCACGAACCTGCTGCACGAACAGTCTGCGCATATTGCGCAGGGCGTGACGGGCGAAAAGGGCAAGGACGAAGGTGCCGGGGATCAGGGCATCATGTTCGGCTATGCCACGCGCGAGACCGAGCACCTTATGCCGGCCCCGATCCAGTATGCCCATGCGATCCTGAAACGTCTGACCGAGGTCCGCAAATCCGGGCAGGAACCGTCGCTGCGCCCCGATGCCAAGAGCCAGATTTCCCTGCGCTATGCCGGTGGCAAGCCGGTCGAAGTGACCTCGATCGTGCTGTCGACCCAGCACGAAAGCGAAAAGCAGTCGAGTGCTGATATTCGGGCGATCGTGGAACCCTATATCCGCGAAGTCCTGCCCGAAGCCTGGATCACCCGGGAAACCAAGTGGTGGGTGAACCCGACCGGCACTTTTGTGATCGGCGGTCCGGATGGCGACACCGGCCTGACCGGGCGCAAGATCATCGTGGACACCTACGGTGGCGCGGCCCCGCATGGCGGTGGCGCGTTTTCGGGCAAAGACCCCACCAAGGTGGACCGTTCGGCCGCCTATGCGGCACGTTATCTGGCCAAGAACGTCGTGGCGGCGGGCCTTGCTGACCGCTGCACGATCCAGCTTAGCTATGCCATCGGCGTGGCACGGCCCCTGTCGATCTATGCGGACCTGCATGGCACCGGGAACGTGTCCGAGGCCGAGATCGAACGGGCGCTGGACCAGGTGATGGACCTGACCCCGCGTGGTATCCGGACGCATCTGGGGCTGAACAAGCCGATCTATTCCCGCACGGCGGCCTATGGGCATTTCGGGCGCGCGCCCGAGGCCGATGGCGGATTCTCATGGGAACGGACGGATCTGGCCGAGGCGCTCAAGCGGGCGGTGTGATCGGCCCGCGGGGGCGGGGTGCACCCCGCTTTACGCTTTTGCCAACACATTGCGGACATTTGATTTGAAGGGCAGGGCGGGTTACACCCGCCCTGAACGTTTGTGAGGAAGGGATCATGGCAAAGACGGATGTGTCCGGCCTGACGCAACTGGGCACCGAGAGTGCCGTTCCGGTCAGTCCCGAGACAGCGGTGCTGGAACGGGTGCCGGCGAACCATGCCGGGACCAAATACGTCGTCCGCTTTACCGCGCCCGAGTTCACTTCGCTGTGCCCGATGACGGGCCAGCCCGATTTTGCGCATATCGTGATCGACTATGTGCCCAATGAGTGGCTGGTTGAAAGCAAGTCGCTCAAGCTTTTCTTCTTTTCCTTCCGCAATCACGGGGCGTTCCACGAAGATTGCACGCTCGATATCGCCAAACGGCTTGTTGATCTTCTGGAACCCGAGTGGCTGCGGATCGGGGCTTACTGGTATCCGCGCGGTGGTATTCCGATTGACGTGTTCTGGCAGACTGGGGCCCCGCCGGACGGGGTCTGGCTGCCCGATCAGGGCGTGGCAACCTATCGCGGGCGGGGGTAAAGCGGGCAGGGGGCTTTGCCCCCCGCGCGTCCCTCGGGTTATTTGAGGCCAGAAGATGCCGGGGGAAGGAAGTTGACCCTTTGGCACTGGAATGGAGAGGGGCGCCATGCAGCGTGTCATGATCATGGGGGGGCCCGGGGCCGGCAAATCCACCATGGCCCGCGAAATCGGCGCATGGACAGGTATCCCTGTGATCCATATGGACCCGATGTTCTGGAAGCCGGACTGGGTCCAGCGGACGCCCGAAGACACGATGGCCCTGATGACCGAAGCGGCCGCGCGGCCGCGCTGGATCATTGAGGGCAATCATCTGGAGAGTTTTGCGCTGCGGGCAGAGCGGGCGGATGTGGTCATCTACCTTGACCTGCCCTCATGGCAGCGGATCGGGCGGTTGTTCCGGCGGCGGTGGCAGTATCGCGGACAGGTCCGGCCCGGGATGCCCCAGGGCTGTACCGAACGTCTGACCCTGTCTTTCCTGTGGTTCGCGCTGCGGTATGGTGCCGACGGGCGACTGAGGACGAAGGCGCTTCTCCGGGAATGGGAAGGGCGACTCTGGGTGGTGAAACTGCGCACATCAGAGGAGGCCGAGGTCTTTCTGTCCGGTCTTGCCGGCGAGAGGCGGGCTTGACTCCCTCCCGGCAGGGCGGCATGCGGCAGGGCTGCCTCCTCTTGTCTGATCGGGCTCCTGAATGACCGAAAATCTGCATCCTGATGGCACTGTCTGGCGCAACTTCTATGGCCGCCTTAAGGGCAAGACCATGCGCGCGACACAGAAAGGGTATCTGGCCGAAGATCTGTCCTCACTCTCCCCCGGGCCGGTATCGCGAGAGGAGAACCCGGACCGGGTGCCGCTTGACGTGGCGGCCTTGTTCGGTGACCGGCCGATCTGGCTTGAGATCGGCTTTGGCGGAGGGGAGCATATGGTGCATATGGCGGCCCGCTATCCCGAGATCGGGCTGATCGGGGCCGAACCCTTTGTGAACGGCGTGGCAATGCTTTTGGGCAAGATCAGGGCGGCCGGGGTCACAAATCTTGCGGTTTATCCGGGTGATGTGCGGGACCTGTTCGACGTCTTGCCTGTGGGCGCGATAGAAAAGGCGTTTCTGAACTATCCCGACCCCTGGCCCAAGAACCGCCATCACCGGCGGCGTTTCGTAAGTCCGGATTACCTGGCAGGTCTGGCGCAGGTCATGGCGCCGGGGGCCGAGTTCCGGGTGGCGACGGATATTCCCGACTATGTGCGGCAGACCCTGGCAGAGGTGCCCAAAGCCGGATTTGTCCGCGAGGACCGGCCGATGGGAGAGGCCTGGGAGGATTGGGTTTCGACACGCTATGAACAAAAGGCGCTGCGGGAAGGACGTGTGCCGCATTACCTGACGTTCCGGCGGGGGTGAGGGGACCAAATTCCCTTGAGGGAATTTGCCAAAACTCTTGGAAGAGTTTTGGGGAAGGCGGACGGGGCGGCTTTTTTCCTGAGGTGACGGGGCAGGGCGTGGACGCCTGACGCGGGCTGGTCTAGACAGCAGACCGCAACAGAACAGGTGAGGTAACCCCATGTCCGGCCACGGCACCCCCATCCCGATGACCTCCCGCAAGGGTGCCGCTCTGAAAGGCGAGGCCCATGTCCCGGGGGACAAGTCGATCTCGCACCGGTCACTTATCCTGGGGGCCTTGTCGGTGGGGGAAACCCGGATCGAGGGGCTGCTTGAAGGCGAGGATGTGATCGACACGGCTAAGGCCATGCGGGCCTTTGGTGCGGAGGTGACGGATCATGGTGGTGCGCTCTGGACGGTACAGGGCGTTGGCGTGGGGGGCTTTGCCGAGCCGTCTCAGGTGATCGACTGCGGAAACTCCGGGACGGGCGTGCGGTTGATCATGGGGGCGATGGCGACCTCGCCGATCACCGCGACCTTTACGGGGGATGCGTCGCTTTGCGGGCGGCCGATGGGGCGGGTCACGGATCCGCTCGCGCTGTTCGGGGCGCGGTCTTTTGGGCGTAAGGGCGGGCGGTTGCCGATGACGATTGTCGGCGCGGCAGATCCGGTGCCCGTCCGCTACACGACGCCGGTGCCGTCGGCGCAGGTCAAGTCGGCGGTGCTGCTGGCCGGTCTGAATGCGCCGGGCGAAACGGTGGTGATCGAACGCGAGGCGACCCGCGACCATTCCGAGCGGATGCTGGCCGGTTTCGGGGCCAGCCTGACCGTCGAGACGTTGCCCGAGGGCCGGGTCATCACGCTCAAGGGGCAGCCTGAACTGACGCCGCAGCATATCGTCGTGCCGCGCGATCCGTCTTCGGCGGCGTTTCCGGTTTGTGCGGCGCTGATTGCGGAAGGGTCGGATGTGCTGGTGCCGAATATCGGGCTGAACCCGACGCGGGCGGGGTTGTTTACCACTCTTCGCGAGATGGGGGCGGATCTGACTTATGAGAACCTGCGCGAGGAAGGGGGCGAGCCTGTTGCCGATTTGCGGGCGAAATTTTCGCCTGATCTGAAGGGGATAGAGGTTCCGCCCGAACGCGCGGCAAGCATGATTGACGAATATCCCGTCCTTTCCGTCGTTGCCGCCTTTGCCGAAGGACCGACCGTCATGCGCGGCGTCAAGGAGTTGCGGGTCAAGGAAAGTGACCGGATCGATTCGATGGCCAGGGGTCTGCGGGCGGCCGGGATCACGGTCGAGGAGGGCGAGGATTGGTGGATCGTGCATGGGCGCGGCTTTGGTGAGGTGCCGGGCGGGGTGACCGTGGCGACAAAGCTTGATCACCGGATTGCCATGTCCTTTATCGTCATGGGGCTGGCGACCGAGAAACCGATGACGGTGGATGACGGGAGCCCGATTGCGACGTCCTTCCCCGTTTTCGAGCCATTGATGGCGCGGCTCGGGGCCTCGATTACCCGGGGAGTTTGAGGCTTGGAGCCTTTCCTCGGGACCTGGGCGCTGGCGCCGGAACTGTCGCATTACAGCGACGGGATTCCACCGGAATCAGGGATCTATCGGATTTCCGAGAGCGAGGGCGAAGCGCGGTTCACGGTGGATTGGGTCAAGGACGGGGTGCCGTTCAGTGTGACTTTTGCCGCGCCCTTGGACGGGACTTCGGCGCGGACGATGTTTCCGGGCGTTGATAGGTTCTGGCTTGAAATCGGGGCGGGGATGCTGGTGACGGTGGCCGAGGGCGGCGGGGCTGTGGTCGCGCGGGCGGTGCGGCGGGTGTCCGGGGACGGGTCCCTGTTGTCGGTTCTGCAAGAGAATGCGGACGGGCGCGGGGGCTGGGTGCGGATTTTTCAGGTGTATCGGCGGGTTTGATCCCCGATGCAGGGGGTGTCCATGTGATTGTATCGTAAGTGCATGTTTTTGAAAGCATAAAATACGCGGTATCTTGTCTGTAAAGTGTCGGTATCACGTCGGTATTACGTCGGTATTACGTCGGTATTACGTCGGTATTTTTCGGACGGAGCGTTAACGGGATAGAGACATCTCGGGTTTCGGGGATCGGGTCAGCATCGCCCTATCCGGTAAACACGGACTGAACGCTGCGTCCCGGAAGCCACCCCGCGCACCACGTCAGTCTGCAGGCGGCATGGTCCTTTCCCCGAGCCTTTGGACCACCATCAGAAGATATCCGTCGGGGTCCTGCACCAGAAATTCTCGCTGGCCGCCAAGGCGGTCGCCCCAATCGCGCCATTTCTCGCGCAGGTCGACATAGAGAGGCCAACCGATCACGGTCAGCGCCTTATGGACCGTGTCGACATCAGCCACATAGATCTGAATGATCGCGCCGCGCCCGTAGGGCGGGTCGAGCGGGCCGGTTTCCCAATCGCCATCGCGTTCATAGATCATCACCTGCGCACCTTCGGGGCGGGTCAGGCAGGCGAATCTCTGTCCCGGACGCGTAAACGCGGGAGTGAAACCCAGCGGCCCGGTCCAGAAGGCGAGACTGCGGGGATAGTCCGAGACCATGAGTTCGGCCATGAGATTGGCCCAGGTGACGGGAGGAGAACCTGTGCCCATCGGATGATCCTTTCCGTCCGGCGGGCAGAAGGGTTTCCGCCCGGCCGCGCTTTGGGTTAGGCGTAGGGGACGGCGGGCCGGGTGGCAAGGGAGCGGGGCGTGGCATTTACGGTGGCAATCGATGGGCCTGCTGCGGCGGGGAAGGGCACGATCTCCAAAGCTGTGGCGGCGCATTTCGGGTTCGCGCATCTGGATACCGGGCTTTTGTATCGGGCGGTCGGGGCCAGGGTGATGGCGGGGGCCGATCCGGTTGAAGCGGCTGTGGCCTTGCAGCCGGGTGATCTGCAAGGCGATGGGCTGCGGTCCCCGGCGGTTGCCGATGCTGCGAGCCGGGTTGCGGTGATTCCTGAGGTGCGGGCGGCGCTGGTTGCGTTCCAGAAGGGCTTTGCCCGGCGCGATGGGGGCGCGGTTCT
>JBGSWJ010000172.1:0-3477 GCA_041752495.1 Rhodobacterales bacterium | reverse complement strand
CGCGACGGGCGACCTCGCTGGACCGAGGGCCGGATGCGGGGCGGTCCCTTTGGCCGGTCACGGGCGTGGGGGTTTGTTGCGGGTTTTGGCGGGCACCGCGTGAGTCGCGGGCGTTCTGCGGGGCTGTCGATCCATGGTAGTCTTTCGTGGTGCGGACACAATTGAAGGTGTGGGAAAACGATGAAAATGGTCACGACGGACGCAGCGCAAAGTAATTTTCCCACGCATGAAATTGTCACTTGATTTGTGCGGCAAGTTGCCCCATTTCACGCCGCATAGACGCCAACGCACGCGCCTCTGGCCGCAAGCAGTCAAACGCTCAACGTGTTTACGTAGCGACGGTAACGTCTCCCTTGGAACTGAGCGGCCATAGTTTTGGCCGGGTCTTTTGGAGATGACCGATGACTGTACTGTTTGCCGGGGCTTCGGCTCCCGTTCGTTTTCCCGTCTCTAACCGCCTGGAAAACTTCTGCGCGACCGCTGAGTTCGACAAGCCGACGCTTGTTCTGGACGTGGACCGGGTCGAGACCCAGTACCATGCGCTGAAGGCGGGTCTGGGCCATGCCGATATCCATTATGCCGTGAAGGCCAACCCGCACCGCGCCATTCTGGAGCGTCTGATCGCGCTGGGATCGCATTTCGACTGCGCGTCGCGCGGCGAGATCGAGCTGTGCCTGTCGCTGGGTGCGAAGCCGGAAACGATCTCTTACGGAAACACGGTGAAGCGTGCGGTCGATATCGACTATGCACACCGTGCGGGCATCACGATGTTTTCGGCGGATGCCGAGGAAGAGCTTGAGAAGATTGCGGAACATGCGCCGGGTGCGCAGGTCTATATCCGTCTGATCGTCGAGCTTTCGCAGGCTGACTGGCCGCTGTCGCGCAAGTTCGGCTGCGACAAGGCGACGGCGCTGGGCCTTCTGGACTATGCCAAGGTGCTTGGCCTGACGCCGGTTGGATTCTCGTTCCATGTGGGGTCACAGACCCGCCGGGCCGAGATGTGGGATGCGACGCTGGACCGTCTGGCCGAGACCTGGGCTGCGGCGAAGGAAGCCGGTCATGAGTTGACGCTGCTGAACATCGGCGGCGGGTTCCCGGCATTCTATGGCGAGGCGATTGAAGGCCCGACGGACTATGCCCGCAACGTGATGGCGCTGGTGACGGCCAAGTTCGGCCATGTGCCCCGCGTGATGGCAGAGCCGGGCCGGGGTCTGGTGGCCGAGGCCGGGATGATCGTGGCCGAGGTCGTGCTGACCAGCCGCAAGTCGGACCGGGACATGCACCGCTGGGTGTATCTGTCGATTGGCCGTTTTTCGGGTCTGGCCGAAACCGAAGGCGAGGCGATCCGGTATCAGTTCGTGACGCCGCGCGATGGCGATCCGGTCGGGCCCTGCATCATGGCCGGCCCGTCCTGCGACTCGGCTGATGTGCTGTATGAAAAGCGGCCGATGAACCTGCCGCTGACGCTCAAGGCAGGCGACCGGGTGTTGATCCGCAATACGGGTGCCTATACCTCGACCTATTCGTCGGTATGCTTTAACGGCTTCCCCCCGCTGGACGTCGTGGCGATCTGACAGCGGCGGGGTTTGACAAAGCGGCGCGGCAGGGCAACCTGCGGCGCCGTTTTCGTTTCAGGGGGGATGCCCGGTTCATTGGCAGTATGCGGTAGTGTGCCGATTTTATTGGCAATTCGGCTGCATTGCGGCTTTACCGCCGGGCCGGTCATGTTAGGTCTGAGGGAAAGACGTCAGGACGGACCGCCATGAGTGCCTTTGTCGACCACCCGCTGCGCTATGCCATGTCGAACGAGCTGCATGCGCGGCCCTTTCCGCCGGTGTCTTCGCCAAGCCGGGCGGTCTATCTTGCGCTGAAGCCGGCGCAGAATGCGGCGGCGCGGGACCGGGGGGCGGACCGGGCGCATCTGCTCGCTCTGCTGGACCGGTTCGGGGCGCAGCATCCGCAGCCGGACGCGACGCATTGGTTCGGGCAAATCGGCAAGCACCATCTGAAATGGGAAAGCCATACGGAGTTTGTGACCTATACGCTGTTCCTTGACGGGCTGGAGGAGCGGCCCTTTGATCCGGCGAGTTTTGCGCTGTTTCCGGCGGACTGGCTGGAATCTGCGCCGGGGACGCGTGTGACATCGGCGCTTATCCGGATCGAGACGATGGGGGCGCCCGAGGATATCAGTGCGAAGGCGAATGAATGGTTCGTGCAGGAAAGTCTGGCGCTGAGTTCGGTGGTGGACGGGCAGCTGATCATCGGGACGGATTTCCGCATTGATACGGCAGGGCATATGCGGATGGCGATTTTCGCCAAGCCCGGGACGGGCGAGCGGCGGATCGGGCGGGTCGTGCAGCGGCTGTGCGAGATCGAGACCTACAAGTCGATGTCGATGCTGGGACTTGCCCGGGCGCGGGGGATGAGCGGGCAGCTGGGTGGGATCGACAAGCAGTTGTCGGCGCTGATTTCGGATATGTGCGGGACGCTGCCCGAGCCGGACGGGGCGTTGCACACGTTGCTGTCGATTTCGGCCGAGGTCGAGAACATCATCGCGCAGTCGAGTTTCCGGTTTGGCGCGACCGAGGCCTATGAGACCATCGTGAACCAGCGGGTGGCTGTCCTGCGCGAGGAGCGGTGGGACGGGCGACAGACCTTTGGCGAGTTCATGATGCGGCGGTTTGACCCCGCGATGCGGACGGTCAAGAGCACGGAACGGCGGCTGCTTGCGCTTTCGGATCGGGCGCAGCGGGCGAGTGACCTGTTGCGCACGCGGGTGGATGTACAGCGGTCGGCGCAGAACCAGCAGTTGCTGGAGAGCATGGACAAGCGGGCGGATTTGCAGTTGCGGTTGCAGCGGACGGTCGAGGGGCTGTCGGTGGTGGCGATAAGCTATTATGCCCTGAATCTGGTGCTTTATATGCTCAAGCCGCTGGGGCATTCGTTGCATCTGGAGGATGCGGTTCTGGCGGCGATTGTGACGCCGGTGGTGGTGCTGCTGGTCTGGGCGATGGTCAAGCGCATCCGGAAAGAGATGGAGTAGGGACCGGCCCCGGTCGGGGGCGGGGATGGTGGGTTTCACCCGCCCTACGCGGTTGGGGTGAGGGATGGTGGGTTGCACCCACCCTACGCAAATGGAAGGGGAGCGGGATGTTCAGAGCGCTGTTGGTCGAGAAGGATGCCGGGGGAGAGACCCATGCGGCAGTTCAGATGCTGGAGGATGACCGGCTGCCTGCGGGGGATGTGACGGTCGCGGTCGCGTATTCCACGCTGAACTACAAGGATGGTCTGTGCATCGGGCCGGGGGGCGGGTTGGTGCGGACCTATCCGCATGTTCCGGGGATCGACTTTGCCGGGACGGTCGAGGCTTCGGATGACCCGCGTTACAAGCCGGGGGACAAGGTTGTGCTGACCGGGTGGCGCGTGGGCGAGGCGCATTGGGGCGGCTATGCGACGCGAGCGCGGGTCAAGGCGGAT
>JBGSWJ010000171.1:0-2511 GCA_041752495.1 Rhodobacterales bacterium | reverse complement strand
CGCTGTCCGCCCGCCTGCTGGACGAAGCGCACGAGATGCGCCGTCTTCTTGAACCCGCAGCGCTCGCTACGGCCACGCCGCTTCTGGACCGCAACCAGATCGCCGCCATGGCCGCCAGCGTGAACGCTGCCCTGGCTTCGGGAGAGGTGCTTGCGCCGGACCGGATCGACACGCTGGAAACCGATCTGCACGATACCTGTCTAGCCCCCCTTCGCAACCGCCGCATGGCCGAAGCCGTAGCGCGCCTGCAATTGGGCCGCGTCGTGAACCGCCTCTTTGCCACCTACATCGGCCAGCACGACGAAACGGCGATGCTGACGGAACATCGCCTTGTCCTCGGTCACCTGCATCTGGGCGATGGCGCTGGGGCCGCCGCCGCACTGACCCATCACCTTGACTCGGACCACCGCCGCACCCGGGAACGGCTCAAGGTGCTTTCGGTCTTTGCCGAACCTGACATCGCCCCCTACCTGGATCGGATGGTCTGATGCCCCAGCGCAGTAAATCCGGCCCGCGTCTGCGAATCATCGGCCGCAGCGAACTCGTGACCGCCCCGATCCGCGAACGGGCCGCCCGTGATCTGCCCTTTCCGCTCGACTTCGAACTCATCGACACGATCGAAGGGCTGCAACGCGTCGTCACCCGCCCCGGCAGCTTTGACGTCTATCACCAGTGGCATACCGTCGATCTGATCTGGACCGCCCGTTGCATTCAGGCCATCGACCTGTCCCGCCTGCGCCATGGCGCCGAAATCACCGCCGCCGCCCGGGGCCGGTCCGGCCCCAGCCGTGTGATCGACACAGTCTTTGACAAACTCTTTGTCCAGCAAGACGGCAGCCTTGATTCCAATCCGACAGGCTGGTTGTCAATGCTGCCGCTGCTGCATGGCGTGGACAGCTTCGGCTATGCGCCCGCAATCCGCGACCATCTGGGGCAGGAACCCGAAAGCTGGGGCTGGCTCCTGGACCGCCGTCTTCAGGGCCGCGTGGCGATGATATCAGACCCCGTTCTTGGCATGATCGAAGCCGCCCTCGCAGTCGAGGCGCTGCGAGGCGAGAGTTTTTCCAATGTCGGCAACCTGTCCATCGAAGAGGTGGACGAGGTTGCCGATATCCTTCTCCACAAGAAGAAGATTGGCCATTTCAAAGGCTTCTGGAACAGCTTCGAGGAATCCGCCCGCCTCATGCAGCGCGGCGCGCTGATCGAGAGTCTGTTCTCGCCCGGTGCCGCCCGCCTCCGTAGCCTCGGCTTGCCCTTGACACTTTCGACCCCCGTCGAAGGCTGCCGAGGCTGGCATGCCGACCTTTGCATCTCAGCCGCCGCAACGGGCGAAGTGCTCGATGCCGCTTATGCCTATCTCAACTGGTGGCAGGAAGGCTGGGCTGGCGCTTCTGCGGCCCGACAGGGTTACTACGCCACCTTCCCCGGCCGCATCCGCGCCCATCTTGAGCCCGGCGAATGGGAATACTGGTACGAAGGGCTTCCCGCCGAACGCAGGTTGAATGATCCCTACGGCCAGCCCTGCATCCCCGCCGGCCACCGCCGCGAAGGTGGATCGCACCGCGAAAGGATGAGCCGCGCGCGTGTCTGGAACACCTTCATGGACGAACACACCCACGTCGTCCGCCGCTGGCGCGAGTTTCTCGCGGCCTGAGGGACGGTGCGCTCAAGCGCACCCTACGCAGATTCTAGGGGTGACGCGCAGCGCGGGCGGTGTCTGTGGATGACTTGGCCGTCATGTCCGGATTTCCGAACTGGCTGAATTTTGTGCAGTCATCGCGCGCACCAGGCGGCAGTCCTCTTGTTTTTGCGGTTGGTCCTTGAACCTGCACCCCATCCTGCCAAAGCCTTGACCCAAGCCCCCGGAACGGAGAGACCGATGCCCGCCTTCATTTCCCGCCGCGACTATGCCGCGATGTTCGGACCTACGGTCGGCGACAAGGTGCGGCTGGCGGATACCGAACTCTTCATCGAGGTTGAACGTGATCTGACTGCCGAACTGGTGGGCGCCGCGCTGTTCGGCGGTGCAGGCGGCAACGCCAGCGTCTATGGCGAAGAAGTGAAGTTCGGTGGCGGCAAGGTCATCCGCGACGGCATGGGCCAAAGTCAAAGGACCCGCGCCGAAGGGGCCGTCGACACCGTCATCACCAATGCTCTGATCGTCGACTGGTCCGGCATCTACAAGGCCGACGTGGGGCTGAAGGACGGGCGCATCGCCGCCATCGGCAAGGCCGGCAACCCCGACACCCAGCCCGGCGTCAACATCATCGTGGGCCCCGGGACCGAGGCCATCGCGGGCGAGGGCAAGATCCTGACGGCTGGCGGGATCGACAGCCACATCCACTTCATCGCGCCGCAACAGATCGAAGACGCGCTTCATTCCGGCCTGACCACGATGATCGGCGGCGGCACCGGCCCCGCCCACGGCACGCTCGCCACCACCTGCACGCCGGGGCCATGGCATATCGGGCGGATGTTGCAGGCGGTGGACGGATTGCCGATGAACATCGG
>JBGSWJ010000170.1:0-14691 GCA_041752495.1 Rhodobacterales bacterium | reverse complement strand
ATGCACGGTGCGACCCTGCTCGATAGCGCGCACGAGGTGCTGCGGCCCTGCATCCTCTGGAACGACACCCGTTCCGCGGTCGAGGCGGCGGCGCTGGACGCCGATCCCCGCTTTCGGGCGCTGACCGGCAATATCGTCTTTCCGGGTTTTACCGCACCGAAATTGGCCTGGGTCCGCGCCCATGAACCGGCGGTCTTTGCCAAGGTGGCGCTGGTCCTTTTACCCAAAGACTACCTCCGCCTCTGGCTGACCGGAGAAGCCGTGGCCGAAATGTCCGACGCCGCCGGGACAAGCTGGCTGGATACCGGCAAGCGGGACTGGGACAACGGGCTGCTGGCCGCGACGGGCCTGACCCGCGCCAACATGCCCCGGCTGGTGGAAGGATCGCAGGTCTCGGGCGCCTTGCGCGACGAGCTGGCCAGCCGCTGGGGTCTCTCCAAAGGTGTCGTCGTGGCTGGCGGCGGCGGGGATAACGCAGCCTCCGCCGTGGGTGTGGGCGTCGTCAAGGCGGGGGAGGCTTTCGTCTCGCTCGGCACCTCGGGAGTGCTCTTTGCCGCCTCTGACGCCTATCAGCCGGATGCCGCCAGTGCGGTGCATACCTTCTGCCATGCGCTGCCCGATACATGGCACCAGATGGGCGTGATCCTTGCCGCCGCCGATGCGCTGAACTGGTATTCCCATGTCGTGGGCGAACCCTCGTCTGCCCTGACGGGCAACCTCGGGCCCCTCAAGGCCCCCGGCCGCACCCTGTTCCTGCCCTATCTGGGTGGCGAACGGACGCCGCATAACAACGCCGCCGTGCGCGGGCATTTCCTGCACCTTGACCATGCCTCCGACCGCGCCAGCCTGACCCGCGCCGTATTGGAAGGTGTCACCCACGCTTTCCGCGACAGCTTTGACGCGCTTTCCTCGACCGGGACGCGCATCACGCGCCTGATCGGCGTCGGCGGCGGGTCAAAGTCCGACTACTGGGTCCGCGCCATTGCCACCTCGCTTGGCCTGCCCATCGAACTGCCGGTCGCGGGCGATTTCGGCGGCGCTTTCGGCGCGGCGCGTCTGGGCATGATGGCTGCAACCGGGGCAGGGGCCGAACTGGCCTCTGCGCCCCGCATAGAACGCGTGATCGACCCCGATCTCGCGCTGGCCCCCGCTTTTGCCGAAGCGCATCAGCGCTACCGTGCTGCCTATACCGCGATCAAGAACCTGACCTGACTTTCCGGGGATAGCGGCGACAACCGCCATCCCGGCTCACATGCGCGAAGGACCAAGACCATGACCGATTTCTTCAAAGGCATCCCCGCCATCCGCTACGAAGGCCCCGGCAGCGATAACGAATTCGCATTCCGCGCCTACAACCCGACCGAGGTTGTCGCGGGCAAGACGATGAAGGATCACCTCCGCTTTGCCATCGCCTACTGGCACAGCTTTGCATGGCCCGGCGGTGACCCGTTCGGCGGCCAGACCTTTGACCGCCCGTGGTTCGGCGACTCGATGGATCACGCCAAACTCAAGGCCGACGTCGCCTTCGAGATGTTCCAGATCCTCGGCGCGCCCTATTTCTGCTTTCACGATGCCGATGTCCGCCCCGAAGGCCGCGACTTCCGCGAAAACACCGCCCGCCTGCGCGAGATGACCGACTACTTCCAGAAAAAGATGGAGGATACCGGCGTCAAACTCCTCTGGGGCACGGCGAACCTGTTTTCGCACCGCCGTTTCATGTCAGGTGCCGCCACGAACCCCGATCCCGATGTCTTTGCCTTCTCGGCTGCGACAATCAAGACCTGCATGGACGCCACGATCCAGTTGGGCGGCGAAAACTATGTCCTTTGGGGCGGGCGCGAAGGGTATGAAACGCTCCTCAACACCGACATGGGCCGCGAACGGGCGCAGGCGGGCCGGATGCTGCAGATGGTCGTCGATTACAAGTACAAGACGGGCTTCAAGGGCACGATCCTGATCGAACCCAAGCCGCAGGAGCCGACCAAGCACCAGTATGACTATGACGTCGCCACCGTGTACGGCTTTCTCAAGGATTTCGGGCTTGAGGGCGAGGTCAAGGTCAACATCGAACAGGGCCACGCAATCCTGGCCGGGCATTCGTTCGAACATGAACTGGCCCTTGCCCGCGAGCTGGGGATATTTGGCTCCATCGACATGAACAAGAACGACTATCAGTCCGGCTGGGACACCGACCAGTTCCCCACCAACGTGCCGGAAATGACGCTGGCCTTTTACGAAGTCCTGCGGGCAGGCGGCTTCAAGACCGGCGGCACCAACTTTGACGCCAAGGTCCGCCGCCAGTCGCTCGACCCTGCCGACCTCATCCTTGCCCATGTTGGCGGGATGGACGCCTGTGCCGCGGGCCTCAAGGCCGCCGCGAAGATGCTTGAGGATGGCAAGCTCGAAGCCGCCCGGACGCAGCGCTATGCAGGCTGGGACACGGATGCAGGCAAGGCACTCATGCAAAGCGATCTGGGCAGTATCGCGGCCAGGGTCGAAGCCGACAACATCAACCCGCAGCCCCGCTCGGGCCGGCAGGAACGTCTCGAAAACCTCGTCAATCGCTATATCTGACCGGGGAGGGGGCTCTGCCCCCGCTTCGCTCCCCCGAGGTATTTGCAAGACAAAGAAACCGGCGGGGGCAGGGTGAGGAAACCCTGCCTTGTGTCTGTCGGACGCCGCTCTTAGGTTGTGGTCGAGTGGTTCCGGGGCGTCAGGCAATGTTGGGCACGGTATTGCGGTCTCTCCGCCGCCGGTATCTGGATGTCACCCTTCGCTCGGGGCGCGATCTGACGGTCCGCATCCTCGAACGGCCCGGTCTCTGGATGGACCAGCCGGAGCTTGATGCTTTGAGTGCGGCGCTGCGCACCGTCGCTTCGCGCACTCTGGCCGCAGGTAGCCTGACTTACGGTGTGTTTTCTGGTGACCGCGCCCGGATGGAGGCGACCGTCATCACGCTTGTCAGCCGCCGCGACGGCACGTCTGTGGCCTTCAATGCGCTGGCGCTGATGGATGTGGAAACCGAGCCCGAACCGACCGAAGTGCTCCACCTTGGCCTTGTTATGGTGGACCCGGGCGAACGGTCCAAACACCTGTCCTGGGTACTTTACGGGCTGACCTGCTTTCTTCTTTTCTTCCGCAAGCAGTTCCGCCCCCTTTGGATTTCGAATGTCACGCAGGTTCCCGCCGTCGTCGGGATGGTGACCGAGATGTTTTCCGATGTCTGGCCCACGCCCAAGACGAATACTGCGCGCCGCACCCTGACCCATCTCCTGCTCGCCCGCCGGATCATGGAGACCCACCGCGCCGTCTTCGGTGTCGGCCCCGAGGCCGGCTTTGACGAGGAGCGCTTTGTCATCACCAATGCCTATACCGGCGGGTCGGATGACCTGAAAAAGACCTTCCACGCCGCAGCCAAGCATCGCGATGCCGACTACAATGCCTTCTGTCAGGCCCAGCTGGACTATGACCGGGGCGACGATCTGATCCAGTTGGGCAGAATGGATATGGCCGCTGTCACCCGCTACCTCCGTCGCGAGGTGCCGCGCTCTGCTATTGCGGGTCTCCTGTTGACCGCCGGTCTGGTCACCTTGCGCCGCCTGATCCTGCCGGTGATCTACTGGGCTGATGGCTCGCGGCATTGGGCCACGCTCAGGCCCGCCAGATGACCGGGTTTTCGTATGAAGAGATGACGACCCGGAACATTGGTTTCGTCACACCCGCCGAACAGGTTCGCCTGCGCGATGCCACGGTCTTTGTCTGCGGCACGGGCGGCATGGGCGGCGCCTGCATTCTGTCCTTGGCCCGGATCGGGATCGGGCACCTTGTCATCGCCGATATCGACCATTTCGACTGGTCCAATCTGAACCGTCAGGTCTTTGCCTTCACCGACACGATCGGCCAGCACAAGGCCGAGGCGACGGCCGCGATCCTGGCCCGCATCAACCCCGAACTTCAGGTGACGGTGTTCAGGAATGACTGGCCTGCCCATGCCGCTGATGCCATTGCCCGGGCCGCTGTCACAGTGAACGGCACCGATGATCTTGGCGCGGCCTTGCTCCTTTACCGCACCGCCCGCGCCGCCGGGAAAACGATGATCGACGCCTATGCCTCGCCCCTTCCTTCCGTCTATGTGACCCAAGCCACCGATCCGCCGCACGAGGCGAGGCTGGGCTACCCGACCCGGGGCACGCCGTGGGACGCAATCACCCCCGACCAGCGCGCGCAGGCATTTCTGCGCGAGGCAGAACATGTTGTCCTCCATTCCTCATCCCGCGACTATATTGACCTCGGGATGGTGGGCGATGTGGTCGCGGGCCGTAGGTCGCGGATGTCCTTTGCTCCGATGGTGATCACAACGGGGCAGCTAATGGCCTATGAGGTGGTCAACGCCGTCCTTGGCCGCCCGCACGGGGCGGACAACCGGGGGTGGTTCCTCAACCCCTACAAGGGCCGCGTCGAAAAGCCCCGTAACGCGGTCCTGACCGCGCTTTTGCGGCCCGTTGTCCGCCAATTCCTGAACTCGTTGGCCGCCAAAGGATGATCGCCGCCGCCCCGGCCTTGACGAACCTGTTTTTGTCGCTGGCTGCGCTGACGGGCCTTGCGCTTCTCCACGGGGTCATCACGGCGCGGGGTGCGATGGACCCGATCAACCGCCGGTTCCTGTTTGGCCTGCGCATCACGATCCTTCTTTTCGCGGCCCGGGCGCTATTCGTGCTGACTGGGGTTTCCGCCTTCGGCCCGCTGATCCTGCTGTCGGCAAGCCTGATCCCCCTTGCCGTCATCATCCTGACCGAAGGGCTGTTGCGCCGTCACGCGCCGCCTCCCATCAAATGGCTCGCAGGTGCCGGGACCGCCATCTTTGCTGTCGTGGCGCTTCTACCCGGCACGGCGGGCGACCCCGTCCGCCTTTACAGCCTCCTTGCCTTTCAGATCGCGGGGCTTTCGGCGGCGGGCTTCATGGTCCTGACCCGGGATCGTGCGACGCTTTCGGCTGCCGAAAACCGTGCCGTGGGGCGGCTTGGCCTTTCGCTTATTCTGCTGATTCCGCTCGCCGCCGCTGATTTTCTGGGGGACAAGATCGACCTGCCCATTCAGGTCTCTGGCCTGGGCGTCCTGTTCCTGTGCTGGCTCGCCGTATCACTGGGCCGGCAAGAGGCGCAGCACCTTGGCGCGCTTTCGGGCCTTGCCATTGTCCTGATTGCCGCCGCTGCCGCTGCGGGTCTGCTCATCTTCCTGTGGTCCGCAGACCATGACGCCGCCATCATGGCCACCGCTATCGTCACTGCCGCCATGCTGACCGCTGCTGTCGCGATCGACGCCCGCGCGCTACGGACCGAGGAACGGAGCTTGTCCCTTCTGCGTACCCTGGCCGAACCCGGCACCGATGCGTTGGCCTTCCTCCGGTCGCTCCAGTCCCACCCGCTTGTCGATGGCGCGGTCTTTGTCGAAGGCCCGGCGCTGGCCGATCTCAGCCCCGCCGTCCTGACAGCGGTCTTTACGGCTGACCCCGTCCTTCGCCGTGCCGACCCGCCCGTCGTGAATGCCGAGGCCGCAGACCATATCGCCCACCTTTTCACCCGCTTTGAGGCGACCCACCTTTTCCTTGTCCGCACCACTCCTCTGCTACTTGTCGCCCTATCGATGCCCCCCGTAATGGCCTCGCCCCGGGCGGAACTCGAACTCCGCGCCGTGCAGCGCATGGCCCAACTCATGGCCGAAGGACCTCATGCAACCGCCTGACCTTTCCGCGATCATAGCCCGCGCAGCGCTTGCGCCCTCAGTCCACAACACCCAGCCTGCCCGCTGGCGTGTCACGGACGACAGCCTCCTCCTTGGCTGCGATTCCGCCACGGTCCTTCCGGCCGGAGACCCCGAGGGCCGTGACGCGGGCCTGTCCTGCGGGGCGGCCCTCGAGGCGGCGGTCCTTGCCCTTTCGGCGCAGGGGATAGGCGCCCATGTAACTGACCATTGGCCACAGAACGACACGGCCACGATCCCCGGTTTTCGGCTTGCGGCCACCCTCCGCCCTGGCGCCCCGGCTATGAAAGACCCGCTAGAACCGCTGCTCGACTCCCGCTTCACCTTCCGTGCGGCCTTTCTGCCCGCGATCCCGACCATGTGGCGCGACTGGCACCCCGATGATGCCATCCTGCTGACCGATCCCAAAGACAAGGACTGGATCGCCACGCTGAACGACAGGATCAGCCTGCAAATTCTGCGGCAGACGCCGGTCCGGCAGGAACTCCTGCACTGGATGCGCCTTTCGCCCGGCCATCCCCGATATGCTTTTGACGGCATGAACCGCGCCGCTTTGCGTATGTCGGCTCCCGTGGCCTTTGCCGCTGGCCTGACCCTCGGCCCCCTCTGGCCTCTCTGTGATCGCCTTGGCCTTACCCATGCCATGACGGCGGAAGCCAAGAGCACCACATCCGCCGCTGTGATCGCGGCCTTCCACCGCCCGGTTGGGGAAAGCCTCGTCACCACGGGTCGCGCCTACCTGCGCCTCTGCCTCGGCGCCACCCGTTGCGGTTTTGCCGGATGGCCCATGGCGGCACTTGCCGACGATCCCGACACCCGCGCCACCATTGCCGCCCGTCTGGGGATCTGGCCCGACCGCCGCCTGATCCAGATGATCCGCTTTGGCATCCCTGCTGGTCCTATGCCCACACGCGCCCGCCGTCCGTTGTCAGAAGTCATTATCTGACTACAAACCTCGTCCCAATCGACGACCTCACGTTTCTTTGTCGGCCAAGGACCTCGCGGCTCGCGCTTATACGCCAATCGTGCCAGCACAATGTCGACCGGTAACTCCCTGGCGGGCAGACCCGACCGAAGCCTCAGCCCGACCCGAACCCGCCATAAGTCCCGCCGTGGAACACCAGCGGCGTCCCCGGCAGCCCCCGCGTCACAGCCAGAACGCGCCCCACGACAATCATGTGATCGCCGGCATCATGCCGCGCCTCGGTCTTGCAAACGAACCGCGCCAGCGCCCCATCGATCAGCGGTGTCCCGAATCCGTCAGCGGCCCAGTCCAGATCGTGAAACGCCGTCCATGACCGCGTGAACCCGTCCGCCACCGCCCTCTGATCCGCCCGCAGCACATGCACGGCAAACTGTTCTGCCGCCGCAAAGATCCCGAACCGGCTTGACGCCTTGGCGGGCGACCACAGGACCAACGGCGGATCAAGAGAGACCGAGGCAAAGCTGTTCGCCGTGATCCCGACCGGCCCCGTGTCTGTCCCCGTCGTGACCACCGTCACCCCGGTCGCAAAGGAACCAAGGGCATGGCGGAATGCCCGAAGGTCTGTTTCGGGTGAGAATGTCTCGGTCACCGGCGCGCGTCCCCCGTCCATTAGCCCTGCTCCTGTTGCCTGCCCCGCCGGGCGCGTCTGTGCAACCGCTATCTGCGCCGCCGGACCCGCAGGTCAAGGGATCACTTCCCACATCTGTGCAGGCGTCGCACCATTCACAACCACCACAACAAAACTGTTGACCAGAATCATCTGACCAGCTTATGACACCGATGTCATGACACCGGTGTCATAAGCCTCTCGGGCTGCATCAGGTCATGATCCCGGCCCGTGGAGGGGTCGGGCAGGGGGGACCACATGGCGACAATCTATGACGTGGCGCGCCTTGCCGGTGTGTAACCCAAAACGGTAAGCCGCGTCCTGAACGGCGACGGCCCGGTCGGCGGAAAGACCCGCGACCTTGTCGAAGCCGCTATGGCCCAGCTTGGCTATGTTCCGTCCAACGCCGCCCGCATGATGCGCTCGTCCCGCTCGGGCCTTGTGGGCCTGATCACCGGTGCCATCTCGATGGCCGAAGGGGCCAAGCCCACCGGTCTTCCCGAACTCGTCATCGTGCAGGGCATCCAGCAGGCCTTTTCGCGCACCAACATGACGCTGATGATCGCTGATACCGGCGGCCGGATGGACCGCGTCCCTGCCCTGTTCGACACCTTCCTCCGCCACCGCGTCGAAGGGCTGATCTACGTCGCCGAATACCATCAAGAGGCGCGCCTGCCCGCCATCCCCGAAGGCACGCCGCTGGTCCTCGCCAACTGCTTTGACCGCGCCGGAACCCCGGCCATCCTGCCCGATGACCGCCGCGGCATGTATGACCTGACCAAGCGCCTGATCATGGCAGGGCACCGCCGCATCGGCTATCTCACGCTCTTTGCAGCACTTCCTGCAACGCGCCTGCGCACCGAAGGCTATCGCATGGCCCTGTCCGAAGTGGGCATCCCCTTCGATCCGATCCTTGTTGATGCCTGCGAACTCGAGCAGGCCGAAGGCGAAACCCAGCTTCTCTGGGATGCCATCGACCGGATGCTGTCGCTGCCGGACCCGCCCACCGTGTTCTGCTGCGGCAATGACAAGATGGCGCTCACCGTCTATGGCATCTTGCGGTCACGCGGCCTCCGCGTGCCGGATGACATTTCCGTCGCAGGCTATGACAACCACCGCGTGATCGCGGAAACGCTGTTTCCGCCACTGACCACGGTGGAACTACCCTATAACGCCATGGGCGCGCGCGCGGCGCAGCGCCTCATGGCCATGATTTCCGGTGAAAGCCGGGATGATCGCGGCCCCCTGCTTGTCGCAGGGCCCGTCCTTTGGCGCCAATCGGTCACCGAACGGCTTCTCACGACACAGACCCAACTGAAACTCGTCAGGGAGGATTGACGAATGATCTACACGAAACTGCTCGGCGGCTCTGCGCTGAGCCTCCTGCTTGCCACCGGGGCCATGGCCCAGACGGAACTGACCATGTGGTATCATGGTGCGGGCAACCCGACCGAGCTTGAACTGATCAACGGTCTCATCAACGACTTCAACGCCAGCCAGGCCGACTGGAAGGTCACGCTCGAAAGCTTCCCCCAGATCACCTATAACGACTCCGTCACCGCCGCTGCGCTGGCGGGCAACCTGCCCGACATCATCGACGTCGACGGCCCGATCATGCCGAACTGGGCCTGAGCCGGCTACCTGCAGCCGCTTACCATCGACGAAGCGCTGATCGCCAATTTCCTGCCCGGCACCAAGGGCGTCTGGAACGGCGAACTCTACTCCATCGGCCTCTGGGACGCAGCCGTCTCGCTCGTCACCCGCCAGTCCTATCTCGACGAACTCGGACTGACCGCGCCGACGCTTGACGATCCCTGGTCCAAGGACGAATTCATGGCCGCGCTCGACGCAGCCAAGGCCTCGGACAAGTTCGAATATCCGCTCGACCTCGGCATGGCCTGGTCGGGTGAATGGTTCCCCTATGCCTTCGGTCCCTTCCTGCAGTCCTTCGGCGGCGACATGGTCGACCGCACGACCTACCAGACCGCAGAAGGCGCTCTGAACGGCGAAGCCGCAATGGCCTTCGGCGAATGGTGGCAGGGTCTGTTCACCGGCGGTTACGCGCAGGCGACCCAGGATCCGGCAGACCGTGACGGCGGCTTCAACTCGGGCAAGTACGCCTTCTCGTGGAACGGCAATTGGGCGGCCCTTGGCACTCTCGCAGCCTTTGAAGATACCGTCTTCCTGCCCGCGCCCGATTTCGGCAACGGCCCGACGATCGGTGCCGCCTCTTGGCAGTTCGGCATTTCGGCAACCTCCGAGCACCCCGAAGGTGCTGCAGCCTTCATCACCTTCGCGCTTCAGGACAAGTATCTGGCCGCCTTCTCGAACGGCCTTGGCCTGATCCCGGCAACGCCAACCGCTGCCGAGATGACGCCCAACTATGCCGAAGGCGGCCCGCTGCACGTCTTCTTCGGCCTGTCCGAAGCTCAGGCGCTCGTCCGTCCGGTTACCCCGGGCTACGTTGTCGCCGCCAAGGTCTTTGAAAAGGCTCTGGCCGACATCGCCAACGGTGCCCCCGTTGCCGATACGCTCGACGCCGCGACCGACGAAATCAACGCCGATATCGAAGCCAACGGCGGCTACGGCCACATGTAAGCCCGGCCGGGCAGGGGCCTCACGCCTCTGCCCGCCAACACACTGAACGCAGGCGGTGACCGGCCCCGCGCCGGTCGCGCCACCCCGCCCGATACGTCCAATGACGGCTGCAGTTCCCCGCGAGGACCCCATGGCATCCAAGTTCCTGCAATCGAACCGCACCGGCTGGCTCATGGCCGGGCCTGCCATTGTCCTCATCGCAGGCTTCGTGATCATGCCGTTCTTCTTTGCGATCGGCCTCTCCTTCACAAACCAGCGCCTCGTCTCGCCCAATCCCACCGAATTCGTGGGCCTTGCGAATTACAGCGACCTCCTTGGCCTTTCCACACTGACGCTTGAACCTGTCCGTGATGACGCAGGCGCCGTGGTGATGAAGGATGGCGCCCCCGAATACCCAGCCCTGCGGGGCTATACGCGCAACAACCCGGACTACCCCCATCTCGACGGCATGCGCGAATGGTTCAGTTTCGACAGGGGCGAAAGCCGCACCTATGTCCTGGCCCGCGACGTTGTCTTCATGAAGGCCATCGTCAACACATTCATCTTCGTGATCATCGTGGCCCCGGTCCAAGCAGGCCTTGCCCTCTGTCTCGCGCTTCTGATCAATCAGCGGCTGCGCGGCATGAACGTGTTCAGGGCCATCTATTTCATGCCCGTTGTCGTCTCCATCGTCGTGATCTCGCTCCTCTGGCGCTTCATCTACGACGGGCAGGACGGGCTTCTGAACAACCTCCTCTCCAGCCTCACCTTCGGCGCATTTCCACATGTCGACTGGCTGGGCAACCCCAATACGGCGCTGGGCGCGATCATCGTCATGTCGATCTGGCAGGCAGTGGGTTTTCATATGGTCATCTGGCTCTCCGGACTGCAAACCATCAGCCCGACACTCTACGAGGCAGGCGCTATCGAAGGCGCTTCGAAGTGGCAGACCTTCCGCTTCATCACATGGCCAGGCCTCAGGAATACCGCCGTCCTGATCCTCATCGTCATTACGATGCAGGCCTTCGCCCTCTTCTCGCAGATCGACGTGATGACGCAGGGTGGACCACTCGACAGCACACAAACCATCGTCTTTCAGGCCGTCGAGCGCGGCTATGGCAAACAGGACATTTCGGGCGGCTCGGCCATCTCTGTGATCCTCTTCGTCATCGTCCTGTCCATCAGCCTCATCCAGCGCTGGCTCACAAGGGAGCGTACCTGACATGGCCGCCATCTCTGCCGACAACCACGGACTGCGGCTCGCCACCCGCTATGCGGTGCTGATCCTGATCGCGATCATATTCATCTTCCCGCTCGTCTTCATGGTGGTCTCGTCGCTGAAACCCGACCAGCAGCTTCTGGCCGACACCGGGTCGCTGCGCGCGTTTCTCCCAGTGGGGGATGTCTCGCTGAACAACTACACAGCCGCCTTCGAACGCGCCCCCGTCGGCCTTTTCGTGATGAACTCGGTCATCGTGACAGGCGTAACTGTGCTTCTTTCACTGGCATTGTGCTCGGCTGCCGCTTTCGCCTTCGTCTTCCTGACGTGGAAGGGGCGTGACCTCGTCCTGACCCTGATCCTGGCGACCCTGATCGTCCCCTTCGAAACCTACGCGATCCCGCTCCTCCTGATCGCCTCCAAACTCCCGTGGATCGGGCTCGACGGCCTGACCTGGGGCTGGCTGAACAGCTACCGCGTCCAGATCGTCCCCTTCATCGCCGACGGCCTGACGATCTTTCTTTTCGTGCAGTATTTCAAAGACCTGCCCGGCGAACTGATCGAAGCGGCCCGCGTCGAAGGCGCCTCATGGTTCCAGATCTACGCAAAGATCGTCATGCCACTCGCAGGCCCTGTGCTCGCCACTGCCGCCATCCTGAAATTCCTGATCATGTACAACCAATACCTCTGGCCCCTCATGGTCGTGCAGCAAGAAGGCTACCGCCCCGTCATGGTCGGCCTGCAGTACTTCTTCCAGCTCAACGTCGCCTGGGGCGAAGTTATGGCCTACCTCTCGCTGATCACCCTCCCTGTCCTGGCCTTCTACCTCTACCTGCAGAAGGCCTTCATCGCCTCGATCGCCTCGACAGGCGTCAAGGGCTGACCCCGCAAAGGGAAAGGCGGCCCGTCGCCTTCCCGCTCTTTGTCCCGCAGCTTCTTCTGGTCCCAAATATCCCGGGGGGAGCGCAAGCGGGGGGCAGGGCCCCCCTCCACCGCCGGGCCAACAGCCCGACAGAAAAAGAAAGGCACGACCCATGGTTTTCGCACTCAAAGACACATGGCTCTGGGACAGCTGGTATGTGCAGGACGGCGATACCTGGCACGGCTTTTTCCTGCAGGCCCCCAAATCCCTGATCGACCCCGACCTCCGCCACCTGAACGCGACCCAGCGCCACGCGACGTCAAAGGACCTCGTCACCTGGACCGACCTCGGCACAACGTTCGAACCGCAGCGCAATGGCCCCGCCTGGGACGACAGCACCACATGGACCGGTTCCGTCGTCCGCGATGACGCGGGCCTCTGGCACCTGTTCTACACCGGCACCTGCCTTGCCGAAAAATCCCTCTATCAGCGCGTGGGCCACGCCACCTCGACCGACCTGCACAACTGGACGCGGGTGGGCGACGGGCTGGCGCTCGATCTGGCCGGCCCCAATGCCGACACCTATGAAAAGGACCACATAGTCGGCTTCTGGCATGACCGCGCCATGCGCGACCCCTGGGTCATGCGTGATCCCGACAGCGACGGCTGGCTCATGTATTTCACCGCCCGCGCCCCCGGCATCGCGGAACCCAACGCCGGCGGCTGCATCGGTTTCGCCACCTCGCCCGACCTCACTCACTGGACGCTCCGCCCCCCCGTCTTCACCGGCGGCTATGGTCAGCTTGAGGTGCCGCAGGTCTTCCGCCACGGCGACCACTGGTATTGCCTCTTCTGCACCTCGTCGACGCACTGGTCGGACCACACCCGCGCCACCAACCCGCAAACCCCCGTCACCGGCACGCATTACCTGATCGCTGATCACCCCCGCGGCCCCTGGCGCATCCCCCCCGGCCCCTTCCTCGACGGCGACGAACCCTGCCGCCGCTACGCTGCCCGCATCGTGGAAACCCGCGACGGGCTGCGCATCATGGGCTTTGCCGACAACGGCAAGGACAGGTTCGGCGGCTATGAGATGGACCCCGAACCCGTCATCGTCGGCCCCGATGGCCTTCTCACCGTCACCCCCATCGTCAAGGCAGCGGAGTAAACCCATGGCCGGCATCACGCTCAAGGACATCCGCAAATCCTACGGACAGGCCCATGTCATCAAGGGCGTGGACATCACGGTTGAGGACGGCGAATTCGTCGTCTTCGTCGGCCCCTCGGGCTGTGGCAAGTCCACCCTCCTTCGGATGATCGCGGGGCTTGAGGATATCACCTCGGGCACCCTCACCATCGGCGACCGGACCGTGAACGATCTGCCGCCCAAGGATCGCGGGGTCGCCATGGTGTTTCAAAGCTACGCCATCTTTCCCCATATGACCGTGCGCGAGAACGTGGCCTTTGGCCTGACCATCGCGGGCGACAGCAAAGAGGTGAAAGCGGCCAAGGTCGCCGAGGCCGCCCGCATCCTGCAGATGGAACATCTTCTTGACCGCCGCCCGTCGCAACTCTCCGGCGGCCAGCGCCAGCGCGTCGCCATCGGCCGCGCCATCGTGCGCAAGCCGCAGGTCTTCCTTTTCGACGAACCCCTCTCGAACCTCGACGCCGCGCTCCGCATGGATATGCGGATGGAGATCGGCAAACTGCACAAGACCCTTGGCGCCACGATGATCTACGTCACCCACGATCAGGTCGAGGCGATGACGCTCGCCGACAAGATCGTGGTGCTCAAGGACGGCATGGTCCAGCAGATCGGCGCGCCCATGGACCTTTATCACAACCCCGCCAACGCCTTTGTCGCGGGCTTCATCGGCTCTCCGTCGATGAACTTCCTTGATGTCAATGTGAAGGCCGTCAACAGTACCCGCGTCACCGTCGCCAACCCCTCGCTCGACCCGGTCGAGATCACCTCCCGCCATGGCACCTACACCACGGGAGGCAAGGCCCGCCTCGGCATCCGCCCGCAATATCTTACACCCGAAACCGACGGCCGCTCGGGCCAGCTGCACGGCAAGGTTGCCCTGACCGAGCGCCTCGGCGCGGAAACCGTGGTCGAAGTCACACTCGCTACCGGCAAATCCGTCATTGCCGCGCTGGCCCGCGATGCCGTCTATCCCATCGGCAGTGAAATCAGCCTCAGCTTCAATCCGGCCGAAGCGCATCTCTTCTCGGAATGAACCGCGCCTTACCATCGGGAGAGGGGGCTCTGCCCCTGCTTCGCACCCCCGAGGTATTTGAACGACAAAGAATCCCGGAGGCGGAAAGGCGACAACTTGATTCAAATTGTGCTTCTTCTGGTTCCAAATATCCCGGGGGGAGGCGAAGCTTGGGGGCAGAGCCCCCCTCCGCCTTCAGCTACAGACGCGCCGCCCCGCAACCCAGACCCGCGCTACATTGGCCCGGCCGGCCCCGTAAAGCACCTTTTCTAGCACCCTCTCGCCCGTGTCCCCGGGCCAAAGCCTGATCCCGCCCGCCGCAGCACCCGGGTCCACCGCCATTGCATCAAACTGCATCCCCGGCGCAATCGCCCCCACAGGCAGGCCCAATGCCTCGCCCTCGCCCGCTGTCGCGAGCCAGAAGGCCGTGCGATAATCCACTCGCGCCGCGCCGGCCCCGCG
>JBGSWJ010000169.1:0-7293 GCA_041752495.1 Rhodobacterales bacterium | reverse complement strand
CCCCCGCCGCAGCCCAAGACGCGGCCAAGGGCGAGTCCGAGTTCCGCAAGTGCAAGACCTGCCACATGATCGAGGCACCCGATGGCACCGCCATAGTCAAGGGCGGCAAGACCGGGCCCAACCTCTATGGCGTGATCGGTCGCCCCGTCGCCTCGACCGAGTTCGATTACGGCGACAGCCTGCGGGCCGTGGGCGACGCGGGCGCGGTGTGGGACAAGGCGAGCCTCACCGCCTATGTCGCCGACCCGACCGCCTGGCTCAAGGAACAGACTGGAGATGCGGCGGCGAAATCGAAGATGGTCTTCAAACTCGCCAAGGGCGGTGCCGACGTGGCGGCCTATCTGGCCTCGGTCGCGCAATAGCCCCCGACATATTCAACTTCGGCCCGGAAATCTTTGCCCTGCGACAAAGTCAGAGATTGCCGTGGCTTGAAGCCGCAACTAAAAGCGATGGCACCTGACGGGGGACAAACCGCCGTCGTTTCACCAACCCCAACGGGAGGCAAGAATGGCGGACGCAGCCATCCACGGCCACGCAGAGGACAAGCGCGGGTTCTTCACGCGCTGGTTCATGTCGACCAACCACAAGGACATCGGAATTCTCTACCTCTTCGTGGGCGGGTTTCTTGGCCTTCTGTCGGTGACCTTCACCGTCTACATGCGCATGGAGCTGATGCATCCGGGCGTGCAATACATGTGCATGGAGGGCGCGCGGCTGACCGCGGCGGCCTCGACTGCCGAATGTACCCCCAACGGCCACCTCTGGAACGTTCTGATCACGGGCCACGGTGTCCTGATGATGTTCTTCGTTGTCATCCCCGCGATGTTCGGCGGTTTCGGCAACTATTTCATGCCGTTGCAGATCGGCGCGCCGGATATGGCGTTCCCGCGGATGAACAACCTGTCGTTCTGGCTCTTCGTCGCGGGCGGCTCGCTCGCCGTCGCGTCGGTCTTTGCGCCGGGCGGCAACGACCAAGCAGGCGCGGGCGTGGGCTGGGTGCTTTATCCGCCGCTCTCGACCACCGAGTCGGGCTATTCGATGGACCTTGCGATCTTCGCCGTGCACCTATCGGGTGCCTCGTCGATCCTGGGCGCGATCAACATCATCACGACCTTCCTCAACATGCGCGCCCCGGGCATGACGCTGCACAAGGTGCCTCTGTTCGCGTGGTCGATCTTCGTGACCGCCTGGCTGATCCTGCTGGCGCTGCCGGTTCTGGCCGGTGCGATCACCATGCTGCTGACCGACCGCAACTTTGGCACCACCTTCTTCGCGCCTGCGGGCGGCGGCGATCCGGTGCTTTACCAGCACATCCTGTGGTTCTTCGGCCACCCGGAAGTGTACATCATCATCATCCCCGGCTTCGGCATCATCTCCCACGTCATCGCGACCTTCTCGCGCAAGCCCATCTTCGGCTACCTGCCGATGGTCTATGCGATGGTCGCCATCGGCGTGCTGGGCTTCGTCGTCTGGGCGCACCACATGTACACCGTGGGCATGTCGCTGACCCAGCAGTCCTACTTCATGCTGGCCACGATGGTCATTGCCGTGCCCACAGGGGTCAAGATCTTCTCCTGGATCGCGACGATGTGGGGCGGTTCGGTGGAATTCAAGACGCCGATGCTCTGGGCCTTCGGCTTCCTCTTCCTCTTCACCGTGGGCGGCGTGACCGGCATCGTCCTGAGCCAAGCCGCCATCGACCGCGCCTACCATGACACCTACTATGTCGTGGCCCACTTCCACTACGTGATGTCTCTCGGTGCCGTGTTTGCGATCTTCGCGGGCATCTACTTCTACTTCCCCAAGTTCACCGGGAAAATGCTCCCTGAATGGGCGGGCAAGGTTCACTTCTTTGCCATGTTCATCGGCGCGAACCTGACCTTCTTCCCGCAGCACTTCCTTGGCCGTCAGGGCATGCCCCGCCGCTACATCGACTACCCCGAGGCGTTTGCCTACTGGAACTACGTCTCGTCGATCGGCGCCTTCATCGCCTTCGCCTCGTTCCTGTTCTTCATCGTCGTCCTGTTCTGGACACTGGCCCGCGCGCCCAAGACCGCCGGAGCCAACCCCTGGAACGAATGGGCCGACACGCTGGAATGGACCCTGCCCTCGCCGCCGCCCGAACACACGTTCGAAACGCTGCCCAAGCGGTCCGACTGGGACAAGCAACACGCGCACTGACCCGCGCTCCGGCTGCAAAACGGATAAGGCCCCGCATCGACGGGGCCTTTTTCATGGCCCCCAAGCCACCTTTTCGGCCCCGCCCACCGCGCTAAGATCAGTTGTAGAACAGACCGCCCGGACCCTGCATGCCCTACGAATGGACCGCCACACCGACAGGAAACACGCCGGATACCCCACAGGCTGAACTCCACCTCTGGCCCTACCGCTCTCTCCCCAACCGGGGCTTTGTCGTCTTCATCGGCATGACCGCGGCCATGTTCGCCTTCCCCCTCTTCCAGGTCCTCGGCACCCCCATCCTCTGGGGCATCCTGCCCTTCATCCTGATCGTCGTCGGCGCCCTCTGGTACGGCCTCCGCCGCAGCCATGCCGACGGCACGATTCTCGAAGAACTCCGCCTCTGGCCCGACCGCGTCACGCTCACCCGCACGGGCCCCCGCAAGGCCCGCCATGAATGGGAGGCGAACCCCCACTGGGTCCGCGTCACCCTCTACCCCACCGGCGGCCCGGTCGAAAACTACCTCACCCTGACAGGCGCCGGCCGCGAGGTTGAAATCGGCGCTTTCCTCTCGGAAGAGGAACGCGTGGCGCTCCATTCAGACCTCATGGCGCGATTTGACGTCCTGCGCTGAACCGGCACGGCAGGCCTGCAACCGAACTTGATTTCGGTTCTCCGCCCGTGTGAAATCGTCGCCATTCAGTCCTTCAATCTTTGAACAGTGGGAGTATTCCGCATGCCGTCTTTTGTCATCGATAACGCCAGCCAAACTGGTCAATCCCTTGAATCGAACGAAACGGGTGTCGTCACCAGCAACGGCTCGGTCAGCTTCTTTGACTTTGTTAACGCAAACGCCGCGATCAACATGACCGGAAGAGCGGCTCTGACCGTCAACGGGACCGTGACCGGCCTTTACACCGCAATTCAGGGCCACGATATCTTCATCAGCAGGATCATTGTCGGGCAAAGCGGCATGATCTCGTCAGGCGTCGGCATTTCGACCGATTCAACCCAATCAATCTCGATCATCAATGCGGGTTCGATCCTGGGCTCAAATTACGGCCTGATCAGCGCAACATCCATTGGCGATAGCGGCCACAACTTTTCTCTGAACAATTCCGGCGACATCATTGGCATGGGCTATTCGGGCATTCGGGTAACCGTCAACGATGGCCAGGCAACCATCACCAACAGCGGCCTGATCAGCGGCAGTAACTATGCCATCGAGTTGGCCGCGGATACCGGGCCAACGCTCCACCGTATCACCAATTCGGGTGTCATTGAACTGACAGGCGAATTTGGCACGGCGATTTATGTCGGCGGTGGCTCGACGAGCCTGACAAACACCGGACACATCATCGGCGACATATCTCTGGGCTCGATCAACAATACCGTCATCAACAGCGGCACGATTACCGGCGACATCTTCTCAAGCTCGGGATCCGACTTTTTCGATCTGACCGGCGGAACAGTCACCGGCAAGGTCGAAGGTGGCGGGGGGGACGATCAATATATCATCAGTTCCTCCACCATCATCCTGGCCGAGTCTGCCGGCGGCGGTTCAGACACTGTCCGCTCCAGCGTCTCCTACACACTCTCTGCGAATTTCGAAGACCTCATCCTGACCGGCAACGCCGACATCACCGGCAAAGGCAACAGCGCCGCGAATGCCATCGTCGGCAATGATGGGGAAAACATCCTGCGGGGCTACGGCGGAGCCGACCTGCTCGACGGCGGCGCCTCGGCCGACACGATGGCCGGTGGAACGGGCAACGATGTCTACACGGCCGACACCGACGACGTGATCATCGAAAACTCCGGCCAGGGCTTCGATACGGTTGATCTGTTTCAGGGCGAAACACCCGCAAACTATGTCCTTGCCAGCAATGTCGAGAACCTGAACTCCTATCTGGGCGGGCCTGTCACCCTGACGGGAAACAGCTCGAACAACACCATCGTATCCGTCGGCAATGGCAATGACACGCTGAACGGGCTCACCGGAACCGACACGCTGTCTGGCGGTACCGGAAACGACACCTACATCACCGACGGCGGTGACATCCTTCTGGAAACAAGCGGCACCGACACGGTTCAGTCCTCGGTGTCCTTCACCCTCGCGTCCGGGTTCGAAAAGCTCGTCCTCACCGGCACCGCCGCGATCAACGGCACCGGCAACAGCGCGGGCAACTCCATCACCGGCAACAGCGCCGCCAACAGCCTCGACGGCGCCGGTGGCACCGACACGATGACCGGAGGATCGGGCAACGATACCTTCACCACCGACGGCGGCGACACCCTGAGCGAGGCGGCAGGCGGCGGAACCGATACCGTCCGTTCCTCGGTCTCCTTCACACTCGCGACCGAATTCGAAAACCTCGTCCTGACCGGAAGCAGCGCCATCAACGGCACCGGAAACGCGGCAGCCAACACGATCACCGGAAATGGCGCCGGCAAAAGCCTGAACGGCGCAGCCGGAAGTGACACGATGACCGGCGGCGCAGGCAAGGACACATTCATCTTCAATTCGGCGCTGGGCAGTTCAAACGTCGACAGGATCACCGACTACAGCGCAGCCGATGACACCTTCCGTCTGGATGATCTGGTCTTTACCGGCCTCGCAACCGGCACCCTTGCCGCATCGGCCTATGTCCAGAACACGACAGGCACCGCCGCCGATGCCTCGGACCGGATCATCTACGAAACCGATACGGGCAAGGTCTTCTTCGACCGCGACGGCACCGGTGCCGCCACTGCCGTCCAGTTCGCCACCATCGGCACGAACCTCGTCCTGACCTCCGCAGATTTCGTGGTGTTCTGACCCCGGCCCAGCGGGGGTGGCGGCGCCGCCCCCGCTGGGCCCAAATATCCCGGGTGAGTGCCAAAGGCCCGGGGGCAAAGTGCCCAACCCGCGCCCGCCCCTTCCGGAAGGCAACCCCCCGCTGGGTCCGCGTCACCCTCCGCCCCACCGGCGGCCCGGTCGAAAATCAACGCGCCCTCAAGGGCGCAGGCCGCACAGGCGAAATCGGCAATTTCCTGACGGAAAAGGAACGCGTGGCCCTCCGCCGGGAACTCTAGACTGCCCTGTCAGACCTGCGCTGAACCTTCGGCAATCCGACCCTCTTGATTTCGATCACCGGCCCGTGAATGATTTGTCCAATTTTTCGGCACAATCATTTTTTTGGACCTGGAGTTATCCCATGACATCATTTGTCATCAGCACGCCTACCGAAACCGCTCAGTCTCTGGCCGACCTTGAATTCGGCGTCGTCACAACCTCCGGCTTCATCGTCGACCTTGTCCAATCGGCGGCCATCAGCGCGGCAGGATCCTACCGCCTGAACATCGACGGGATGGTGATGGGCAACCTGTACGGGGTAAGCGGTGCCGCCAGTTCGTCGGGGCGGATCAGCATCGGATCGAATGGCTATGTGAGCGGCGACCAAGCGGGCATCTACAGTTCGTCGGCGACCGTATTTCAGGTAAACAACGCCGGCGACATTCTCGGCGGGAACTAAGGTATCCTCAGCGAGACGACGTTCCCTGCAAGTGGCCATAACTTCACCCTGACCAACACAGGCACAATCACCGCCGGCGGCTATGGCGTCTATGCAGCCATCACCGGGGGCAACGCCTCAATCTCCAACAGCGGCACGATCATGGGAGGGAACGGCGCCATCTCCATCACCTCCTTTGTACCCGCCTCGCAAATCTCGATCAACAACAGCGGGATCATTCAAGGCAGCGGGACTGTCCCCTCTTCCATCCTGATCCAAGGCGGCTTCGTGACCATCTTGAACAGCGGCACGATCAACGGAACGGTCACACTCGGGGGAACAGGGTCGCGCGTCACCAATTCCGGCACGATTAACGGCGACGTCTTTGGCACCGCCGGGACCGACATCTTCACCTTCGCGGGCGGCACGGTCTCCGGCACTGTCTATGGCGGCGCGGGCGACGACCAATACAATGTCGACACCGCAAGCCTGAAGCTGTCAGAAAGCCCCGGCAGCGGCTTCGATGGCGTCATCTCCAGCGTCTCCTTCACCCTTGGCACCAACTTTGAAAGCCTGAACCTGACGGGCACGGCCGACATCAACGGCACTGGCAACAGCCTGTCCAACTCGATCGGCGGCAACGCCGCTGACAACATCCTCAAGGGCTGGGGCGGCAACGACACCCTGATCGGCTCCGATGGCCAGGATACCCTGATCGGCGGCACGGGCAATGACCTCTACGTCTACGATGCCGAAGACACCTATATCGAAGACGCGAACGGCGGTACCGACGAAATGTTCGTCTATGACCTCGCGAACATCGTGATGGCCAACAATATCGAACGCCTGATCAGCTACGTTACCGCCTCCATCTCGATCACCGGCAATGCCAGCAACAACTTCATCCAGACCGCCAATGGCAACGACACGCTGAACGGCACCACAGGGACCGATACGCTCGACGGCGGCACGGGCAACGACACCTACATCACAGACGGCGGCGACAGCCTTGTCGACTCGGGCGGCACCGACACGGTCCAGTCCTCGGTCTCCTTCACCCTTGCGACCGGCTTCGAAAAGCTGATCCTGACCGGCAGCGCCGCGATCAACGGAACAGGCAACAGCGCCGGCAATTCCATCACCGGCAACAGCGCCAACAACAGCCTCGACGGCACCACCGGCACCGATACCCTGACCGGAGGCAGCGGGAACGACACCTACACCACAGACGGCGGCGACACGCTGGTCGAATCCTCGGGCGGCGGGACCGATACCGTGCGCTCCTCGGTCACGCACACGCTTCTCACAAATTTCGAAAACCTCGTCCTGACCGGCAGCAGCGCCATCAACGGCACCGGCAATTCGGCCATCAACACCCTCACCGGAAACAGCGGCAACAACACCCTGGCCGGAGGCGCCGGTTCCGACACGCTGACTGGCGCAGGCGGCAACGACAACTTCGTCTTCAACTCTGCCTTGGGCAGCGGAAACATCGACACGATCACCGATTTCAACGCCGCAGCCGATACCATGCGCCTTGACGATGCAGTCTTCAGCCTGCTGCCCGCGGGCGCGCTGGCAGCATCAGCCTATGTCCAGAACACGACAGGCGCTGCCGCC
>JBGSWJ010000168.1:0-1986 GCA_041752495.1 Rhodobacterales bacterium | reverse complement strand
GGCGCGACCTCGCGGGGGGTGGGGCCGCTCGTCCGCGTGGATCGCGCGACCTCGCCGGGGAAAGAATGGCCGCCCGGTTTCAGACCTGCGGGAGGGCCGCGATCAGGGCGTCGATGTTGCCGCCCTGCTGGTCGAGAAGGGCCAGAATCTCGGTCCGTTCGGAGAGGAGCATGTTGATCCCCTCGATGATGATGTTGAAGAACTTGGTCTGGCCCGACCCGTCAGAGACCCAGAAATCCACGCGGAAGGGGGACTGGCCCTGCAGGATGGCCGTCGTTTCAACCTCGATCCCGTTCGGAACCTCGCGCGCGCCCTGCACGACGATCTGGCCACCGATGAATTCGCGGAAACGACGGCCGTATTTGCGGGCAATGTAGGTGCGGAAGGCCGCGGTATAGGCGCGGAGCTGTTCGCGCGATGCGGCGCGGGCTTCGCTGCCCAGCGTGTAGCGGGCGATCGTCGGCACATCGGCATATTTGTCGAAGATGACTTCGAACTGCTGAAGCATCGCCGCCTCGGATGCGCCCGAACTGATGACAGCGTTCACGTCGGCGACAAGCAGATCGACGAGCCGCTGCGCCTCTCCGGTCGAGAGGGCGAAAGCGGCGGGGGGCAGGACAGCCGTCGCGGTCAGCGCGGTGGCCAGTCCAAGAAGGGCGCGGCGGGAAAGGGTCATGATAGTCACTGGTCCTGATATGGATCGAAGTAATACTCTTCTGCAGCGGCCGGATCGGCTGCGGGGTCCGGGGTCTGCGCGGTCTGGCCGAGTTCGTATCGGCGGTTCTGCACATAGGCGAGCCGGAGTTGCGCGTAGCCGTCGGCGCTGTTGTAGTAGATATCATCAAACGTGTCGTCGAACTGGCCCCGTTCGATCACTTGTTCGCCAGCCCAGGCCACGGTGTCGAGCTGGAACACTTCGGGCACGGCTGCCGCGACTTCGACACCGCCAAAGATCTGGAGGGGGTCGAGGTAGAAATCCACGACTTCGCCGATGGCATCGCGTTCGTTTGAGGGGCCAAGCACCGGGAGCATGATGAAGGCGCCTTCCGGAAAACCCCAGACGGCAAGGGTTTCGCCAAAGTCGGTTTCATGTTCATCGAGACCCAGAACCCCGGCAGGATCAAAGATGCCCAGAACGCCGACGGTCGAATTGATCAGGAACCGCATCGTATTGGTGGCGGCACCTTCGATATCGCCCTGCAGGATGCCGTTGAACACCGCCCCCGGCATCGAGACGTTGTGCGAGAAATTGACAATGGATTGGCGCACTTCGGGGGCGAGCGTATTGGCGACCTGCCCGGCGGGGTCGATCACCGCCTGATCGATCCCGACGTTGAATTCATGGACCTGCCGGTTGACCTCTTCATAGGGGTCATAGACATCAACGCCCGGCGGCGCGTTGTTGCAGGCGGCCAGCAGAACGGCGGACATGACCGACATCAGCGTCAGCGGCCGAAGAGGGTGGGAAGGGTACACGGGCTTGTCCTGAGGTTCCTGAACTTGTCTGCCTAAATAGTCATATTCCCGGATTTGACCATGCCCCGTGGCCAGAGTCGGGGTAACTGATCTTTCATTGCCATTTTCGAAACAGACTTTGAACTCTTCTTCGGGGGGGGCTATTGTGCGACAAGCAGTCAACAAGGCGGAAAAACGCTGATGGCACGAGATCCGGCGGCAAGCGGACGGGCAGAACTTCGCGCGGCAATACGGGAAAACCGGGGCCTGTTCTGGGCCGTTGGAATTTTCAGCTTGTTTGTCAACATGTTGATGCTGACAGGGCCGCTTTACATGCTGAACGTCTATGACCGGGTTCTGGGGTCGCATTCGTTCGAAACGCTGCTGGCGCTGTCGGTGCTGGTGCTGTTCCTGTACGGGATGATGGGCATCCTCGATTTTGTGCGGGGGCGCGTGATGGCACGGGTCGGCGCGCGGTTTCAGGCGCGGCTTGACCGGCGGGTCTTTGCCGCCGCGATGCGCGGCACGACA
>JBGSWJ010000167.1:0-5171 GCA_041752495.1 Rhodobacterales bacterium | reverse complement strand
GCCCGCCGCCCCAGGCCGAGCCTGAAGAGACGCCCGAACCGGACGCGCCGACCGAGACGGCTTCGGCAGAAGTGGCGGATGATATCAACGCGCTTTTGGGGGATGTTGCCGCTGCGGACACGTCGGCCGCAGCCGCAGCCAACCCCGGCCCGCCGATGACCGGCGCGGAAAAGGATGCGTTCCGCGTGGCGGTGCAAAGCTGCTGGGTTGTCGACCCCGGTGCGCAGGCGGCGGGTGTCACGGTGACCATCGTTTTTGAGCTTGACCGGCAGGGCAAGGTGATTTCGGGACCCGACCTTTTGTCATCCAGCGGCGGCACGCCGGGGGCCGTCAATGCGGCTTACGAATCCGCGCGGCGGGCCGTGAACCGCTGTGGCCGGGACGGGTTTGATCTGCCCGAGGACAAGTTTGACCAATGGCGGGTCGTCGAGATGACCTTTGACCCGAGCGGGATGAGGTTGCGCTGATGCCGCAGAGTAATTTGCATTGGGGGCGACGCGCTTTTGCGATCCGTCCCGAGACAGTATAAGGCCACGAAACATGCCGCCGATGATGGACCAGACGAGGACATTTATGATGAGACTGCTTGCGACCCTGCTTTTGGCCCTGGGTCTGGCCGTTCCGGCGATGGCCCAGCAGCCCTTGCAGATCACGATTACGGACGGCGTGATCGAACCTCTGCCGATTGCGGTCCCTGTCTTTCAGGCTGAAACTGCCGGGGCCGAACAGATGGCGGCACAGATCACAAGGGTCGTGGTGGACGATCTGGTCAACAGCGGGCTTTTCCGCGAAGTGCCGCAATCGGCCTTCATCTCTCAGGTGACGTCTTTCACCCAACCTGTGGCCTATGCCGATTGGCGGGCGATAAACGTACAGGGCCTTGTGACCGGTGCCGTGGCGATGAGCGGGGACCAACTTGTCGTGAAGTTCCGGCTGTATGACGTGTTCTCGGGTGCGGAACTGGGCGAGGGGCTGCAATTTGCGGGCACGGTCGCCGGGTGGCGGCGGATGGGGCACAAGGTGGCCGATGCCGTCTATTCCCGGATCACGGGCGAAGGGGGCTATTTCGACAGCCGGGTTGTGTTCGTGTCGGAAAGCGGGCCCAAGGGGAGCCGTCTTCAGCGGCTGGCGATCATGGATTACGACGGGCAGAACATCCAGTTCCTGACCGAAAGCGGGGCCATTGTTCTTGCGCCGCGTTTTTCGCCCACAGGGGACCGGGTGCTTTACACGAGCTATGAAAGCGGGTTCCCGGCGATCAACCTTCTGGACGTGTCGACGGTCGGGCGGCGGCAGATCGCGACGGCCCCGGGCGAAATGGCGTTTTCACCGCGCTTTTCCAAGGATGGGACGCGGGTGATCTATTCGGTGTCGACCGGTGGGAACACCGATCTTTACATCACGGACCTGAACACCGGGCAGCATGTGCGGCTGACCGAGGCGCCGTCGATCGAAACCTCGCCTTCGTTTTCGCCGGATGGGACGCAGATCGTGTTTGAAAGCGACCGTTCGGGCACCCAGCAGCTTTACATCATGAGCGTGAACGGCGGAGAGCCGCAGCGGATTTCCTTTGGCGAAGGGCGCTATGGCAGCCCGGTCTGGTCGCCCCGGGGCGATCTGGTGGCGTTCACCAAGCAGAATGCGGGCCGGTTCCATATCGGCGTGATGCGGACGGACGGGTCCGAGGAAAGGCTTCTTACCTCGTCCTTTCTGGATGAAAGCCCGACCTGGGCACCGAACGGGCGCGTCATCATGTTCACCCGCGAAACGCAGGGAACCGATGGTGCCCCGTCGATCTATTCGGTCGATATCTCGGGCCGGGTCCTGCAGCAGGTTCCGACCGGCGGCATGGCGTCTGACCCGTCCTGGGGGCCGCTTCAGCCCTGAAAATGCTGGTGCTTGGCCGGAAGAGCCAAGACGTGCTAGAGTGTGGTTAATGAGCAGAATAAGAAACAGGACAGTCACATGAACAGATTTCTGATTGCCGCCATCCTGATCTCGGGACTGAGCCTTTCGGCCTGCACGCGGCCCGACCGTTTTGGTGCGGACGGGACGGACGGGACGAATGGCGTGCCCGTCGCCGGGGTCGCTGATCCCAATGCCATCGGATCGGCCAGCGATCCGGCCAGCCCGCTTTACTTCAGCCAGACGATTGGTGACCGTGTTTTGTTTGTGGTGGACCAGTCAACACTGACCCCTCAGGCCATGGCAACACTTGATGGACAGGCGCAGTGGCTTTTGACCAACTCAAGCTATCTTGCCGTGATCGAAGGGCATGCCGACGAGCAGGGCACGCGGGAATACAACGTGGCGCTGGGCGCGCGGCGGGCCAATGCGGTGCGGGAATATCTGATTTCCAAGGGCGTTCCGGCGTCGCGGCTGCGCACGATCAGCTATGGCAAGGAACGGCCCATTTCGCTTTGCTCGGATGAAAGCTGCTATTCGCAGAACCGCCGGGCGGTGACCGTGATTTCGGTCGGGTCGATTTCCTGAGGCGGGGATAATGGGAATGCGCTGGATTTCCGCTGCGGTACTGGCTCTGACGCTTGCCCTTCCGATGGCCGGCAGGGCGCAGGGACAGGATCAGACGCTGGCGGATATCCGGGCGCAGCTGTCATCGCTGTACGGGGAAATCCAGTCTCTCAAGTCAGAGTTGACCGCGACCGGTGCGCTGACGACCGGAACGGCAGGCAGCACTCCGCTCGAACGGCTGGATGCGATCGAGGCGGCGCTGCAGCAGCTGACGTCCAAGACCGAGGAACTGGAGTTCCGGATCAACCGGATCACCGTGGACGGCACGAACCGGATCGGCGATCTGGAATATCGCGTTTGCGAGCTTGAGGAAGGCTGCGACGTGAATGCGCTGGGCGATACGCCGAGCCTGGGGGGTGTGGACAGCGCCGCAGAGGTGCCGACGGCCGCGCCTTCGACGGAGAGCACGACGGGCGAGCTGGCGGTCGGCGAACAGGCCGACTTTGACCGCGCCAAGGCAACGCTGGATGCCGGGGATTTTCGCGGGGCGACGGACCAGTTGGGCCTGTTCGTGCAGAATTACCCGGGTGGCGCGCTGAGTTCGCAGGCGTTGTATCTGCGCGGCACCGCGCTTGAGGCTTTGGGGGACACTAGCAATGCCGCGCGATCCTATCTGGATGCGTTTTCGGGCGACCCTGACGGACCGGCGGCGCCGGATGCGCTGTTCAAACTGGGGATGTCGCTTGCGACCCTTGGTCAGGGGGCCGATGCCTGCGTGACCCTGCGCGAGGTGCCGGTGCGGTTTCCCAACGCGCCTGTCGCGCTTGAGGCGCAGTCGGCGATGCGTAATCTGGGATGCCCCTAGGCGAGGACTGGCTGGCGGCGCAAGGCGAAGACGCGCCGCTGCTTTCGGCTGTCCACAGGGCCATCCATTCCGGTGATCCCGTCGTTCTTGGCCTTGCCGTGTCGGGCGGGGGGGATTCCCTTGCCATGCTGCATCTGGCGCATCGTGTGGGCCAAGCGGCCGGGTGGCGGATCGAAGCCGTGACTGTCAATCACGGCCTGCGGGCCGAGGCGCAGGCCGAGGCCGAGTTTGTTGCCAGGGCCTGCGCGGGGATCAGTGTGCCGCACACGATCCTGCACTGGCACCGGACCGAAGTGACCGGAAACCTGATGGATCAGGCCAGCCGCGCGCGGCGGCGTCTGATTGCGGACTGGGCCGCTGCGCGCGGGATCGGGACCGTGGCACTGGGCCATACCATGGACGATCAGGCCGAAACCTTTGTCATGCGGCTGGCGCGGAAATCCGGGGTGGACGGGCTTTCGGCGATGCGGCGGTCGTGGTCAGAGGGAGGGGTCACTTGGGTGCGGCCGCTGATTGACTGCGAGAGGTCCCGGCTGCGCGATTATCTGCGGCGTGGCGGGCAGGAGTGGATCGAGGATCCGTCGAACGAAAACCCGATGTTTGACCGTGCAAGGGTGAGGGCCGCGATGCCGTCGCTGGCCGGGGTCGGGGTGGGCAGCCATGAGATTGCCCATGTGGCCAGCCAGCTGGCCCGCGCCCGGGATGCGCTGGATGACTGGACCCGCGAGGTGGCGGGGCGGATTGCGACCTGCGAGAACGGGGACGTCCTGTTTGACCGGGCGGGCCTTGCCGCCGTCCATCCCGAGGTGCTTCGGCGTTTGATCCTGCGGCTGCTGGAGTGGTTCAACGCTACCGACTATCCGCCCCGGGCCGAGAAGGTGGACAAGCTGGCGCTGGCGCTGCGCGAGGGGCAAAGTCATACGCTGGGCGGGTGTCTTGTCCTGCCGTCGCGGGACTGGCTGCGGGTGACCCGGGAACCCCGTGCCGTCAGGGATGTGACGGGCGCGACCACGGCCCTGTGGGACAACCGGTGGACGCTGGATGGGCCGCATGAGCCCGGCCTAGTGGTCAGGGCGCTGGGCGAATGCGGTATCCGGCTTTGCCCCGGCTGGCAGGCGACGGGAATCCCCCGCCAGTCCCTTCTCGCATCCCCCGCCGTCTGGCAGGGCGACACCCTTGTCGCCGCCCCTTTGGCCGGGAAAGCTGCGGGATGGACCGCGCAGATTGCGACGGATTTTCACGCTTTCCTCGTTTCGCATTGAACATCACAGGGCGATGTCTATCTTAGGGCCAACGCCTTGCGGCCCGGCCGCATGTGCCGACTGTCCAATTCGGAGGAGATTTCCTTGGGCAACGCGAGAAATATCGCCTTCTGGGTCGTCCTGTTTCTGTTGATCCTCGCGCTCTTCAACCTGTTCAGCGGCGGTCAGACGACGATGGCGTCGAATACCCGCAGCTATTCCGACTTTGTCGCTGCCGTCGAAGGCGGGACCGTGTCGCAGGTGACGCTGGACGGTGAACAGATCCGTTATCGTGGGACGGACGGGCGCGACTATGTGGCGATCATGCCGCGTGATGCGTCGGTGACCGAACTTCTGATTGCGCGCGACATTCCGGTTTCGGCAAAAAGCCAGGAACAGTCGGGTCTGACCTCGTTCCTTCTGTCGCTTTTGCCGTTCCTGCTGTTGATCGGTGTCTGGGTCTATTTCATGAACCGGATGCAGGGCGGTGGCCGTGGTGGAGCAATGGGTTTTGGCAAGAGCCGGGCCAAACTGCTGACCGAAAAGCATGGCCGCGTGACGTTTGACGACGTGGCAGGCATCGACGAGGCCAA
>JBGSWJ010000166.1:0-3135 GCA_041752495.1 Rhodobacterales bacterium | reverse complement strand
TTTGCGACCAACGAGATCGAATTCATTGCCGGGACGGCCCGTCTCCAAGAAGCGGCCAAACTGCAGAGCGATCGTTTTGTAGAGGATCATCGATGGTCCCTAACGAAGGAACGGGCAAAAGAACCGGCAGCACAAAGCGCTATAAATGTCATCCTTGGAGGATAGTCGGTAACCATCCGGCGTAGGCCGTGGTCAGGCGGCTTTTTGCTTTGGGGATGCGTCGTGCCAATTCCATGGCAGAAGTTCTGGCAGTCGGGAGACCGTTAAGGCGGGCATTCTGGCGAGGACATCGGCGAGCCAGGCTTGCGGGTCGATGTCGTTCATCTTTGCGGTGATGATCAGGGAATACATGAAGGCGGTGCGGTTGCCGCCACGGTCTGACCCGGCGAAGAGCCAGGCTTTGCGGCCGAGGGCTGTGCCGCGCAGGGATCGTTCGGCGGCGTTGTTCGTCAGGCAGACGCGCCCGTCGGTTATAAACCGGGTAAAGGCAGGCCAGTGGTCCTTCTCGAACAGGTAGTGGATGGCTTTGGCGACCGGGTTGTGCTTGGACATCTGGGCCCGTTCGGAGCGCAGCCAAGCCTCAAGGTCGGTAAGGAGCGGGGCCGACAGACGGATGCGTGCCTCGAGACGTGCCTTGGGGTCCAAGCCGTTGATGTCCCGCTCGATGTCGAAGATGGCATCGATGCGCTTGACCGCCTCGAAGGCTACCGGCGAGATTTGATGGGCGGGTTTGCCGTGGCGGACATTACCCGCGATATCGGCCAGTTCGAAGAACTTCCGCCGGGCATGGGCCCAACACAGCGCACTCACCACCGGCCCTCGCTTACGGTCCTGGCGGTAAAGATCGTTGTAACCGCCATAGGCGTCAGCCTGGAGGATGCCCTGCCATCCGGTCAGATGCCGGTTGGGATGTTCTTTGCCCCGGTCGCGCGAGAAGTGGAACAGCGCGGCAGGTGGTGCGGTGCCGCCAAACGGGCGGTCATCGCGCACATAGGTCCACAACCGGGCGGTCGTCGTGCCACCCTTCGCCAGCAATGGCACAGTGGTATCGTCGCCATGCAGCCGCTCGGCGGCCATGACATGAGCTTTGATCAGGGCGTGGATTGGTTCCAGGGCTGCTGTGCAGGCGCCAACCTGATCGGCCAGCGTGGAAAGGCTGAGGTCAACGCCTTCGCGGGCATAGCGTTCGGCCTGCCGGTTCAGCGGCTGGTGCTGGCCGTACTTCTCGAACAGGATCATGGCCAGCAGGTTCGGCCCGGCCCATCCGCGCGGCGTCGGGTGGAAGGGTGCAGGCGGCTGACTGATCTTCTCGCAATCGCGGCAGGTGAACTTCTCCCGCACGGTTTGAATGACCTTCCATTGGCGCGGGATCACCTCCAGCGTCTCGGTCACGTCTTCACCCATCTTCACAATGCGGGCCGAACCGCAACAGGTGCAGGCGGAGGGCGCAGTGATTACTATCCGCTCGCGCGGGAGATGCTCGGGGAAGGGTTTGCGGGATGGGCGGCGGCGGTCGTTGGGTGGAGGGTTGGTTGCCGTCGCGATGGCCTTATCGGCGCTGATCTCGTCCTCGGTCGCGGCGGCCTCAAGTTCTTCCAGCTGAAGTTCGAGCTGGTCGATCAGCCGGGTGCTGCGTTCAGACGATGCCCCATATTGCGCGCGCTTCAGCTTGGCGATCTCCAGCTTCAACGCCGAGATCAACGCCTCTGAGCTGGACACAACTGCCCGCACCTGCACCAGTTCGGCCTTGGTGGCCGCCAGTTCAGCGCGCAGTCGCTCGAGTTCGGAATGGGCATCTGACATGGCGAACTTCTACCATGCAGGCTAATAAATTCCAACAAAAACAAACAGTTTGTGCCATTCACCCCGCCTTTGCCGGGCGCTGCGTCCAGCGGGGATTGCGCCAGTCTATGCCTTCAAGCAGGTATCCAAGCTGCGCCGCTGAGATCGCTACCGCCGCCCCGGTGCTGCCCGCAGGCCAGATGAACTTCCCCGCCTCAAGCCGCTTGATGTAAAGCGACATGCCCACGCCGTCGTGCCAGAGCAGCTTCACCAGATCGCCGCGGCGACCCCGGAAGCAGAAGATCTCGCCCGCATGCGGATCACGCCCCAACCCTTCCTGCACCGCAAGAGCGAGGCTGTTCATGCCCCGCCGCATATCCGTCACCCCGCCCGCGATCCAGACCCGAGCGCCTGCCGGAAACGCGATCATGCTCGGTCCAGAACCTGCACCAGGCGCGCCAGGGCCATCGGATCGACCGCAATGCCCAAGGCGATCTTGCGCCCATTTGCCAAGGTGATCTCGACGCGGTCGTCACCACCTGCCGCTGGAACCGCCGTGGGTTGCTTTGCCATCGGCGCACTGGCCTCCGCAGCAACCTGCAGTGCCATAAACTGTGGACGCCCTTCAACGGCCAGATGACCCGACCGGAAATCCCGGCGCCACCGCGTCAGCAATGCCCGCGAAATCTCGTAACGCCGCGCCGTCGCCGCACATTGGCGGTAACCCCGAAGGCTCTCCTCGACGATCCGCACCTTCTCAGCGTCCGTCCAGTCCCGCCTGCGACCCTTGTCGACAACCGAAAGAACCTCAACCTGCGATCTGAACTTAGGGGCTGCCATAAGGTCAGGGTCTTACCCGATCTCAGCAGACCGCATCAGACGGCCCCCGCCGGAGGGTTACGATGCAGCGGGCGGAAGCGTCGAAGCAGAACTCACCGTAGGCGCCGTCGTTGTTTTCCCAACCGCCATGGGCGTCGGAGAGGAAGTCGTAGGCCAGCTGCTCGACGACATCCTCCAGCGACAGGCTGCGCATCTCGACCTCGGGATCATCCCAGGTCAGCGCCGCGTATTCGATCTTGGTCGCGGGGAAGTCGACAGCCTTGTCGCCCGCCCATGCGCCGATGCTTTCAATCTGGCCGCTGTCGCCTTCGCCGTCGAAGGTTACAGTGACATGGGTGATCCCGGCGGCGCTCAAGCCGTCGAACAGTCGGTCCCGGTTGGCGGGGCGCAGCGCATCGATGCGTGCACTGCGCTCGGCCTGTCCAGCAAAGACCTGAGCGAAATCGATGCTGGACGGCGGCATCGGGGCCGCAAGGGTGGGTTCAACGTGCGTCATGGATATCTCCGGAAATG
>JBGSWJ010000165.1:0-17346 GCA_041752495.1 Rhodobacterales bacterium | reverse complement strand
GCGTTCGCCGCGCTCTTCACGCGGGGCGCGCGCGGTGGCGGGCTTGTCCGCGGACTCTTCCACAACAGGGCGGTCGCCCAGCGGGTTGGCAAGGCGGGGAATCGGTTTCTGGACAAGGCGTTCGATGGCGTCGAGGTTCTTTTCGTCGCGCGGTACGCAGATCATCATGGCCTTGCCCGAGCGCCCGGCACGGCCGGTGCGGCCGATACGGTGGACGTAATCTTCGGCGTGGCTTGGCACGTCAAAGTTGAACACATGGCTGACGGCGGGAATGTCGAGGCCACGGGCGGCGACGTCAGAGGCGCAGAGGAACCGGACCGTGCCTGCGCGGAAGCCATCGAGGGTGCGGGTGCGGACGGACTGGTCCAGATCGCCGTGGATCGGTTCGGCGTTGTAGCCGTATTTCTTGAGTGATTTGGCGACGATATCCACATCCGTCTTGCGGTTGCAGAAGATGATGGCGTTCGAGCAGGCCTCGCCCTCGGCGTCGATCATGGCGCGCAGGACGGCGCGCTTTTCGCTGCCTTCGTTTTCTCGCTTTGACGCTTTGAACATCACGACGCCCTGGGTGATGTTTTCGCCGGTTGTGGCGGCGCGGGCGACTTCGATCTTGGCGGGGTTCGAGAGGAAGGTGTTGGTGATCCGCTCAATCTCGGGCGCCATGGTGGCCGAGAAGAACAGGGTCTGCCGGGTGAAGGGGGTCAGGTTGAAGATGCGTTCGATATCGGGGATGAAGCCCATGTCGAGCATTCGGTCAGCCTCGTCCACGACCATGATCTGGACGCCGGTGAGCAGCAGTTTGCCGCGTTCGAAATGGTCAAGCAGGCGGCCCGGCGTGGCGATCAGCACGTCGACGCCCCGGTCGATAAGCGTGTCCTGATCCTTGAAGCTGACGCCGCCGATGAGCAGGGCCTTGGTCAGCTTGTGATGCTTGGCGTATTTGTCAAAGTTTTCTGCCACCTGTGCCGCGAGTTCGCGGGTGGGGCAGAGGACGAGGCTGCGCGGCATGCGCGCACGCGCACGGCCCCGGCCAAGAAGGGTGATCATGGGGAGGACGAAGCTGGCGGTCTTGCCCGTGCCGGTCTGGGCGATGCCCAGAACGTCGCGTCCTTCAAGTGCCGGAGGAATAGCGCCCGCCTGGATCGGCGTCGGCACCGTGTAGCCTGCGTCAGCGACGGCCTGCACCACCTTGGGGTCGAGATGGAGATCGGAGAATGTGAGTGTCGTGGTCGTGGTGTCAGTCAATGAAAAGCCCTTTCGCGATGTTGCGGCTCAATGGCCGCAAGATCGCGCGGCCCGCCCGGCCGGATTGCCGGGGCGTTCGACTGAGTGCGCCTTAGGCGCAATCGGGGGCGAGGTCAAGGACGGTGGAAAAACCGGTGGATAAACGCGGCGTTGGGGTGGCTTTTGACCCCGTGGCGCGGCGGCGCAGTGTCGATTAGGAAGGGCCCGGGCAAAGGGGCAGATGCGATGGCGTGGTTTGAACGGTGGAGTGTGGAGCGGCACCTGCGGACCGTCCATGGCTGGCTAGGCGCGCTGATCCTGCCCTGGGTCATTCTGGCGGGGCTGACCGGGCTTTACCTGAACCACCGGGATGCGGTCGAGGATTGGTTGCCGGTCACGCTTGAGGCCGAGATGGCCGGGATGGATCATGCGCCGGGGATCGCGCCGGTGACAGAGGAGGGGGCCATTGCGCTGGCCGAAGGGTTTCATCCGGGGGCAGAGGTTTCGATGAACCGGGACGGGACGTGGCGGAACCGGGCGGTCTGGTGGATTGATACGGACGAAGGCGATGTGATCGTGGACCGCGACACGGGGCATGTCTGGCTGGAGGGGCCTTACCTGATCACCATGCTGGCGCCGGACGGGACGGAAATGGGGCATGAGGTGCGCTGGTCGCGGGTCGTGTCATCGCTGCACGAGCGGGGATGGCTGGGGACGGGTCTGGGCCGCTGGCTCGTCGATATCACGGCGGTGGCGCTGGTGGTGTTTGGTGTGACGGGGATTGTGCTGTTCCTGTCGCCCCGGCTGCGGCGGCGGCGGAACCGACGGGCGCGGCAGGGTTAACCTGTGTCTGGGGTGGTCACCTGCGGGTTGATTTCCGCTGCGTAACCCGGTTCACAGGTGCGGGGGCGGTGCGAGCGGCGCGCGGCCCGTGTGACAGGAGTGACGGATATGGCAATCACGAATGCGGCTTCGGCCCATTGGGCGGGCAATCTCAAAGCGGGGGCAGGGACGATTGCGACCCGTTCGGGCGCGCTGAGCGGGGTGTCCTATGATTTCCGCAAGCGGTTCGAAGGCGCGGGCGGGACGAACCCGGAGGAGCTGATCGGGGCGGCCCATGCGGCGTGTTATTCGATGGCGCTGTCGGGGCAGCTTGAGGCGGCGGGGATGGTTGCGGATGCCATCGACACGACGGCCACGGTGACGATGGAGTTCATCGACGGCGCGCCGACTGTGACCAAGATCCATCTGGACCTGACGGCATTGATCCCGGGGGCCGATGCGGCGGTGTTCCAGACGGCGGCGGCCAATGCCAAGGCGGGCTGCCCGATCTCCCGGCTGCTGGCTGCGGCAGAGATCACGCTGGACGCCAAACTGGGCTGATCCGGCGTAGCGCGCCAGAGGCGCGGACGCGACGCAGGGAAGGGGCTTTGCCCCCTTGGGCGGCTGGGGGGCCGGGCGCCCCCCAGCGCTGAGCGGCCATTCAGTCAGGCCTGTCAGTTGAGGGCGCTGGGGTGAAGCGTCGGGGAGTAGCCTTGGCGGAGGATATGGACCAGCGGTTCGGGGGTCAGAACAATCACCCGGGTCTTCGGACGGGGGACTGGGGGCAGGTAGCCGGCCGGTGTCCAGGGGTGGAGGCGCGGACCTTGGACGAGGTGGGGCTGGTCGTTGTACAGGATGAAGGTGCCGTCGGGGAGTGATGGGCAGGGGGCCTCGTGACGGATCTGCTGGCGGCTGCGGGTGACGCGGGCGGAGTGGAGGGTGCAGTCGATGTCTTTGGCGGATGGAGTGAGCCCGAAGGCGCGGGTCCAGGCAGCTTTGAAGGCAGTGTAAGCAGTGCGGCGGCATTCGGCGCAGGGGCGGTGTCCGGCAGAGAAGGCAACGGCTTCGTCGAGGAAGAAGAGTTCGGTCCATGTGCCGGGCGACATGACATTTCGGTGCCAGTCCTTGTGGGTCAGGCTGCAACTGATCCAGTGCGGGTGACGCCAGCGGGCCAGACCAAGGGTCTTGTCCGCCCGGTGGAGGATGCCACGGTTGCCCGTCAGCGTCCCCCTTACCGAGAGCGCCACGATTTCGCCGGTGGGAAAGACGCGGTTTTGCAGGGGCATGTGTGAAGGGTGGGCGAAACCCACGCTTCGCGCAACGTCATGATGTGAGCGGCGGGGTCGGCCCCCTACACCATCATCTCTTTCGTTGCGGTCAGGCGGATTTCGGGGTTGTCGCGGACGACGCGGTCGATGTCCCATTGCAGACGCGTGAGATAGACGACGTCGCCGTCGTTGTCGGTGGCCATGTGCTGTTTGTTGGTGTTGGTGAAGGATTCGACCGCCGCTTTGTCACCGTTGACCCAGCGGGCCGAGGTGAATTGGGTGGGAGAGAAGCGGACGGGGAGGCCGTATTCACCTTCGATGCGGCTTGCCAGAACCTCGAACTGCAACTGGCCCACGACGCCGACGATAAAGCCCGAGCCGATCATCGGTTTGAAGACTTTGGCGGCACCTTCTTCGGCGAACTGCATGAGGGCCTTTTCAAGGTGTTTGGCCTTCATCGGGTCGCCCGCGCGGACCGTTTGCAGGAGTTCGGGGGCGAAGGAGGGGATGCCTGTGACCTTGAGCGCCTCGCCTTCGGTCAGGGTGTCGCCGATGCGGAGTTGCCCGTGGTTGGGGATGCCGATGATATCGCCGGCCCAGGCCTCTTCGGCCAGTTCGCGGTCGGCGGCGAGGAAGAGGACGGGGTTCGAGATGGCCATCGGTTTTTTCGACCGGACGTGGAGCAGTTTCATGCCGCGTTCGAAATGGCCCGAGGCCAAGCGGACAAAAGCCACGCGGTCGCGGTGTTTGGGGTCCATGTTGGCCTGAACCTTGAACACGAAGCCCGTGACCGGTGTTTCGTCCGGGGCGATCTGGCGGGGTTCGGCGCGCTGCGGCTGGGGTTCGGGGCCATAGGCGCCGATGCCGTCCATGAGCTCCTTGACGCCAAAGGAGTTGATCGCCGAGCCGAACCAGATCGGGGTCATGTGGCCTTCGAGGATGGACTGCTGGTTGAAGGAGGGGAGGAGTTCGCGGGCCATCTCAAGTTCCTCGCGCAGTTTGGCGAGGAGATCGGCGGGGACGTGGTCGGACAGGCGCGGATCGGCGAGGCTGTCGAATTTGATCGACTCGGCCACGCGGTTGCGGTCGGCGCGGTCCATGAGTTCGAGGCGGTCGTGAAGAATATCGTAGCAGCCGATGAAATCGCGGCCCATCCCGATGGGCCATGACGCGGGGGTCACGTCGATGGCGAGGTTCTCCTGAATCTCGTCGATGATATCAAAGGTGTCGCGGCTTTCGCGGTCCATCTTGTTGCAGAAGGTCAGGATGGGAAGGTCGCGAAGGCGGCAGACCTCGAACAGCTTGCGGGTTTGGGATTCCACGCCCTTGGCCCCGTCGATGACCATGACGGCGGCATCGACGGCGGTCAGTGTGCGATAGGTGTCTTCGGAAAAGTCGGAGTGGCCCGGCGTGTCGACCAGATTGAAGCGGTAGCCCCTGTAGTCAAAGGACATGGCCGAGGCCGAGATCGAGATGCCCCGGTCCTTTTCCATCTGGAGGAAGTCCGAGCGGGTCCGCCGCGCCTCGCCTTTGGCCCGCACTTGTCCGGCCATCTGGATGGCGCCCCCGAAGAGGAGGAACTTTTCGGTCAGCGTCGTCTTGCCGGCGTCGGGGTGCGAGATGATCGCAAAGGTCCGGCGGCGGGCGATTTCGGGGGGAAGGGAAGGGGCATTGGACATGATGCGCCCCTATAGGCGGGCAACGGGCAAAGGGCAATCGTTGGGGCGCGCTAGGCCATGGTGTGGTGTGAGATCGGCTTGACATTGTTCAGCCAGCGAGACAGTCCGTTTCCATTTCTGATTGGTATTCAGGTCATGGAGTATCCTGTATCCTGTGCCCAAAGCACTGTTTCTGGGTTCTCGGGGTAAATGGCATGAAAAGTCTATTGGTGCTGATTGGTCCTGCAGCCATCCTTGGGGTTCTGTCGGGATGTGCTGTATCCGAAGGCGGCGTAACCCCGTTTCAGGCCGATTTCATAGATCGTTCTAACGCCGCAGCGGCGATGAGCGAAAGGGTCGACTTTCTTTACAACACCTCTTTCGTGTCTATGCCGACGACAGGAACTGCGATCTACAGCGGATATGCAGGTTTGACGGCAGCGACCGAACGTTTGCAGACCGCCCTGATCGGGGACGTGGTAATTCAGGCGAATTTTGGAACTGGCGTCATCAATGGATCCATTAACAATTTTGAGGGTGGCACGGACCCTGACCAAGCGGTTACTTATGAGGGATCGCTTGATCTGTCTGGAGAGATTGGGCAGACGCAACCGAATGACTTTGACGCAACCTTCGTCGGCACACTGATGGGCGAAGGCCAAGAGCTTTATGCCTATGGCCAGCTTGACGGAGAATTCCACGGGACTGGGGCGGCAGCGGTCATGGCCACGTCGGATGCGTCATCAGGCGTTGCCATCGGTGGCGAGATGGTAGACATGAATCTGTCGATCGTGGCCGAATGACTTGATCTGTGGCATTGGCCGCTTCGCTGTGTATTTGACTGATTTGCCAGCGGAAATTGCATGGCTGTCTGTCGAAAACGCTGCCTTCTTGTATCCTTGTCGATTTTAGCCCCGATAGGTGGACGGGGGCAAAAACGCGATCGCGGTGCCGGTCAGATGCGGCGGGCTGTTGGAAATGGACCAAGCGGGAAACGGGCAGGAACGGCGTGCGCGAACGAGGTAATCGACTGGGATAGTCATCGACAGGTTGCGGGATGAGAGGCTGTCATTGACTATCAACGCCGGAATCGAAACCTTTGGTCCAGCCACGGCGTTGTCGTGCGAGTCACCTGGGAGAAATGACATGAAATTCATCCTCATCACTGCGGCCTCCGGCGGGCTGGCCTTGGCTGCCGGCTGTTCCGACACGACGATGTCAGCGTCCGATACTTACAGCAACAATGCAGTCAACTATAACGCCATGCTGGCCGATATCCGGGACACGCCGATCACAACGGCGGCGCAGATGCCCCTTTCCGGCAGCGCGACCTATAATGGCTATGCAACCGTGCTGACGGGGATTGATACCGCGCTGACGGGTAACTCTCAGATCACAGCGAATTTCTCGACGTCGACCCTGACAGGGAATCTGAGCAACTTTGCCGGGACAGTGAACGGCGGTGATGACCAGTTCTTTGACGGTGGCCTGTCGATCAAGGGCGGCGAGATCGGCGAAGTCACGGCCTCGGGGATCACGGGCGATATCAAGGGCACGCTGACTGGCGAGTCGACGGGTGATACGGTGACGGTGATCGGTGGGGTCGAGGGCGAGTTCCACGGTAACGGGGCTGACAGCCTTGCTGCTCTGAACACCGATGACACGGATTTCATCGTGAACGGCATTGGCGTTGCGGGTGACCTTGGGATCGTGGCGCAGCGCTGAGGCGGCGGCGACGATGCGACCTTGACAGGGTGGCCATGGGCCGCCTTGAAGGGGGTGCCTGGGATCATATCCCGGGCGCCCCCATGTGAATGACAGGCCGGGGGCGGCCTTTGGATTGGTGTGGAGCAGGAAACAGGATGCAGTTCAGAACAGTGGCCGGTCTGGCGGTGATTTGCGCGGCTCTGGCCGGGTGCGACGAGTTCGCCTTTACGGCTACGACGCCGGAAGAGCAGGCGTTTCTGGACCTTCAGGACCAGACCCTGTCGATCCGGGATGAGATCGATGATCTGAGCGAGACGCCCTATACCGACCTGCCGGTATCTGGTGGCGCCCAATACGTCGGGACGGCTGTGATCAGCCTTGATACGCCCACGACATCCGAGCTGGTGGGCGATGCCTCGATCCAGGTGAATTTTGCCACGGACCGCGTGACGGGCGGAATGGATGGATTCCACGGGATGGTCGATGGCGGGCCGGTCGAGGCCTATGACGGCACGATCGTTCTGTCGAACGGGGTCATCGCCGTCAGGGACAGCGGCTATATCGATGCGCAGGCCAATGGGACGCTGACCTCGGACAGCCATGATATCAACGTAGGCGCAGAACTGACGGGGACATTTCTGGGGGATACTTCCGGGTCGTTGGTGCCGCCCGCTGGGATTGACCTGAACTCGGATGCGGATTCGGATTTTCAGCTCGACTTTGCCGATGTGGGTGGGTCGATGGAGATCATCGGCCTGACGGAATAGGCTCCAGCCTTTGCCATGCCAGAACCATCGCCGGGGACGGGGAACCGTAACCCGGTGGCAGCGGTTGTTGTTGCAAATGGGCGATGAATATGGCGGAGTGCCAACAGGCGCCGGTTAAAAGGTGCGGGCAGTAAAGCAAGGATGACCATGATGAGATCCATGATGCTCGGGGGCGGGCTGGTCTTTGCCCTGATGTCTGGCTGCAGCAGTATTCAGGATGCAATCGACAGTGCGGAAGACGATGTGGATGAGGTTCAAGCGACCGAGGCCTATGCCGGTCTGCAGGAAGACCTTGCCACATCCCTGATCGGACTTGCCGAACTTGATCCGACGCTGGATACAGACCTGCCCCTGAACGGGTCGGCGACCTATGCCGGGCAGGCCGAGATCCTGATGGATACCCCCACGCGGGAGACAAATCTGGTCGGCACATCGTCGCTGACCGCCGACTTTGCCACCGGGGATGTGACCGGAACGATGGACGGGTTCTATGGCAGCATCGACGGCGCCGAGATCGCCAAGGTGGACGGCGAGCTTGTCGTGTCCTACGGCGAGATCGACAGTTCCTTTGATGACGAAGTCTATGTCGAGGTCGATGGTGCGCTGAGCGGGGCAGATGATGTGCTTGTCGTTGACGCCTCTCTGGTCGGGGGCTTTCTTGGCGATCCGGTCGTTCTGGACGAAGCCCCTGAGGGCCTTTTGATCACATCGACCAATGCGTCCGAGTTTGAGCTGAACGGGGCCGATGTGGACGGCAGCATGACCGTGGTCGGCACCACCGGCGACTGATAGACCCGCGATCAGTGCGAGGTTGAGGCCCGGCGCAGGAGTGCGACTGCGTCGGGGGAGGACAGCAGGCTTTCCTGCACCTCATAGGCGAGATGAGGCCTGTAATTGTGGCGCGTGGCCCCCGGCGCGCCGGGGATGGCGGGGCGAGTTCTGGGGTCGATCAGAAGGGATTCTGCCGCGATCCCTTCGGCATAGATGATCTGGTGATCGTCAAAGAGCAGCTGGAAATATTCGACGAAACCGCCGTCCAGCTGGATCACGCTGTCGCCGTTGATCAGGTGGCGGACCTTGACCAGCACTTCGGCCCGGCCTGCGCCGATGCGGTCCTGACGCTGATAGACAAAGATGCGGTGGTCGGGGCTGACGACCAGATCGTTTTCATTGTTCAGCGCGCCCTTGCGGATCATCACCGGGGCAAAGGCGCCTGAGGCGCGAAGCGTCGTCTGGCCGATCCAGCGAATTTCCTGCGGGCCGTCGTCGCGCGTCAGGATTTTGTCGCCGACCTTGAGGTGTTCGATAGGCATCTGTTTGCCCGACGCCATGGTGATATGCGTCCCGCGCGTGAAGGACACGCAGGCGACTTCGGCCAGACGGGTCGTAGCGGTCTGGCGGTCCACGCCGACAAGGCGGTAATCGGTGCGGGGCAGGAGCGTGGCCAGCGGCAGAAGATAGATCTCGGCCACCGCATCCTCTTCGACCTCGACCAGGATCAGTGCCTCAAACGTGGTGCTGTCGGGGGCCATGAGGGTGAGGCAGGAATCCAGGTGGAGGATGTTGCCGGGCTTGCCCAGTTCCGAATCCGCCGCGACCGAAAAGGTCGAGGCCGTCGTCCCGGCCGAGGGGTCGGAACCGGCGGGCAGGGCAAGGCCCAGACGAGCGCGGCGGGCGTCCGGGTCAAGCTGGTAGACGTCGTCCATCACCAGTTCATCAGCAAACGAAATCGGGTCGCCTTCGGCCACGCCATCGGTGGCCACAAACGCGCTGGCCGGAAGGACGAGCAGGGTTTGGGTCAGGGCGGCAGAGGACGACATGAAAATCCGTTCGGAAGATATGGACGGCATTCTAGAGCGGTATGGTCAGGAGGGTCAACTTTCCCGAGGGCAAGGGCCATCGTCCACGGCGGTACGGCAGATTGGGCCGTTTGACCATGGCCAAAAGTCCGCTTTGGCAGGCTTCTCGCGAGGGGTTTTCAGCAGGGGCGTGGCGGCGTATCCCCTGAGGGCAGGTTTTGACAGGAGCGGGTGGCATGGATCTTGGGATCAGAGGCAAGAGGGCGCTGGTCTGCGCGTCGTCCAAGGGGCTGGGGCGCGGTGTAGCCGAGGCTTTGGCGGGGGCCGGGGTGGATCTGGTCCTGAACGCGCGCGGGGCCGAGGTGCTGGAGGCGACGGCAGAGGCGATCCGGCAGGCGCATCAGGTGAATGTGACGACGGTGGCCGCCGATATCACGTCTGAGGCGGGCCGGGCCGCTGTGCTGGCCACGGCGGGGGCGGTCGAAATTCTGGTGACCAATGCGGGCGGGCCGCCGCCGGGGATCTGGTCGGACTGGACACGGGACGATTTCATCAAGGCGCTGGATGCCAACATGCTGACGCCGATTGCGCTGATGACTGCGCTGTTGCCGGGGATGATCGGGCAGGGCTGGGGCCGTGTGGTCAACATCACCTCGCAATCCGTGAAGGCACCGATTGCGGCTTTGGGCCTATCCAATGCGGCGCGGACGGGGCTGACGGGGTATGTTGCGGGCACTTCGCGGCAGGTGGCACCCTTTGGCGTGACCATCAACAACCTGCTGCCCGGCATCCATGATACGGACCGGGCGATCCAGCTCGATGGCGGCGTGGTCAAGGCCCGCGGCATCACCATGGCCGAGGCCCGGTCCGAACGGGCCGCGACGATCCCGGCGCGGCGCTATGGCACAGCGGCGGAATTCGGGGCAATGGCGGCCTTCCTGTGTTCGCAGCATGCGGGGTTCATCGTGGGCCAGAACATCCTGCTGGACGGGGGCGCGACGCTCGCCACGATCTGAGTTGCCGTTGCCGGGGCGTCTTGCTAGAGGACGGAGAACCCGACTTTTCCAGTCGGATAACCGCACAAGTCGGCAAGAGCAGGACCGGGCGTGACGACGACGACGGCAAGGGTTGGCCCTCCACGGCTGGAGATACGCAACATCGTGCGCCGCTTTGGCGGGCGGCGCGTGGTGGACGATGTCTCGCTGGCGGTGATGCCGGGGCAGGTGACGTGCCTGCTCGGCCCGTCGGGCTGCGGGAAATCCACGACACTGCGGATCATTGCCGGGGTCGACATGCAGGACGCAGGCACGATCCATGTGGACGGGCGGCTGATCTGCGACACGGTCACCCGCGTGCCCCCCGAGGAACGGGGGATCGGCCTGATGTTTCAGGACTTTGCCCTGTTTCCGCATCTGGATGTGGCGCGGAACGTGGCCTTTGGGCTGAAGGGGCCCAAAGGAGAGGTGCGGGGACGGGTCGAGGATCTGTTGCGCAAGGTGGGGATGAGCCGCCACATTGACGCCTATCCGCATCAGTTGTCGGGGGGCGAGCAGCAGCGGGTGGCCTTGGCCCGCGCCTTGGCGCCACGACCCCGGATCATGCTGATGGACGAGCCGTTTTCGGGGCTCGACGACCGGCTGCGGGACGAGATCCGGGACGAGACTTTGGGCGTTCTCAAGGCCGAAGGCACGGCGGTTCTGCTGGTCACCCATGAGCCGACCGAGGCGATGCGCATGGCCGACGAGATTGCGCTGATGCGCGACGGGCGGGTCGTGCAGCGCGGCGCGCCCTATACCGTCTATAACAGCCCGGCCGATCTGAAGGCGGCAGGGTTTTTCAGCGATATCAACGTGATCCGGGGAACGGTGCGAGGGGCGCTGACGGAAACGGCCTTCGGGCAGTTCCTGGCGCCCGGCGTGCCGGACGGGACGGATGTGGCCATTGTGATCCGGCCGCATCATGTGAAGATCGACTTTGACCGGGGCGGCCGGGGGCCAAATCCCACTCCGCAGGACGGGGTTCCGGCGCGGGGCGTGGTCGAACGGGCGCGGTTCATGGGGTCTGAAAGTCTGGTCGAGTTCCGGATGGATTTTGACGGGTCCATCCTGCGGGCGACGGTGCCATCGGTGTTTCTGCCCAAGGTGGGCACGCCCTTGTGGCTGATGATCCGGCGCGACCGGTGCTTTGTATTTCCGCAGACCTGAGGGGGATGCGGGGGGTGCCTGTCAAATCATGGTTCAAGCCGTTGAAATTGCGTGCATAATTCGTGCGGCAGATTGTCTGTAACGCGTCGGTATCACGTCGGTATTACGTCGGTATTTTTTTTCGCGGTCCTGTAGGGCTTTGTTCATCTTTGCCCGGATGCGGGCCACTATCGCGCCCTGAGGTTAAGAAACACTTGCGGCTGCGGCTGACAGTCCTGTGGTTTCTTTGTCTTCCAAATACCTCGGGGGGCGGCCACAGGCCGCGGGGGCAGCGCCCCCTCCGACGGTCGTCATCGGGGGCCTGTGGGGGGGACGCGTGCTAGCGCCCGGGGGAAAGGTAGTCGGCCAGAGTCTTGCCCGGTTCTTCGATGAAAAGCTGCGGCAGGACGCGCAGGGTTTCGATGCGGTCCACGCGGAACACGCGGAAATCGCCCCGCAATTCGCACCAGCAGGTCGCGGTCCAGACACGGCCCCAGTATTCGATCTGAAGCGGGCGGATGACGCGGTCGGTCAACTCTCCCTTGTCGTTGCGGTAGGTGACGCGGAGTTTCTGGCGGGCACGGATCGCGCCGCGGATGGCGGGCATATGCTGGAACCCGCGGGCGGCATCGGCAAAAGGATAGACGGCAAAGCCCCAGCCGGTGGGCGGTGTGCGGCGGTCTTCGGGGAGGACGGCGTCGATCTTGGCGGAAAGGGAACGGGCGGCGGCCTTGAGTTCGTCATCCGCCGCCTCGCCCACGATGGACATGCCGAGGTGGAGCGCCTCAAGTTCGGTAAGCGACAGGTTCAGCGGGGGCAGGGTGATGGCGGCGGTCGCCATGTAGCCCAGCCCCCGTTCCCCCGCGATGGGCACGCCCGAGGCGATGAGCGTGTCCATGTCGCGGTAGATGGTGCGCAGCGAAACCTCGAGCCGGTCGGCCAGATCCTGGGCGCGGTGCAGACGCCCGTCGCGCAGGATGAGGAGCAGGTCGAAAAGGCGGTCGGTACGGCGCATTTATCCGGTCTGTCAGGCCTGTTGCCAGTGGAGGGTTTCGTGGCGCATGTCCATGCCTTCGGGATCGATGGCGGACATGAAGGGCGCGACGCGGGGATCGGCCATCATGGACTGTGCGGCGGCCTGTGCGCTGGCCTGATCGGTCCAGATGACATGATCGGTCCAGCGGCCATCGGGGCCTGCACTGAGGTTGCGGGAGACAAGGCCGGGTGTCGCGGCAAGGATCGCGGCGGTCGTGGTGTTGGCCGCAAGGAAATCTGCGGTGGTCACGCCGGGGCGCAGGCGGAAGGTCACAACCTCGGCCACGCGGGCGGGGGTGGTCGCGCCGGACGAACCTTCGGCGGCGCGGAGCGGGGTGGGGAGACGCATGATCTGATCCTTTCCTGATTCGGGATGCGTGCCACCGGGATAGCGACCCCCAACTGACATAATACTGTCAGTTGACAGGTTAGTGTCATAAATTCGTGCGTGAGCGGGCCGGAAAAACGCATGTGGCTCTGGTCAAGCCCGTCTGGCTTGGTCATCTTCGCTGCGGTGTAGCATTCCCCGCAGTCGGGCGGGGGCAAGCAGGAGGACGTGAACATGCAAATGGGACCCTGGCAGCTTTTGCTGATCGCTGTGGTCGTTCTGGTCCTGTTCGGCCGGGGCAAGGTCAGCTCTCTCATGGGCGAGGTGGGCAAGGGCATCACCGCGTTCAAGAAGGGCGTGAAGGACGGCACGGAAGAGCTGGAGAAGGATACGACGACGCCGGTAACGGCGGCGCGTGACGTGACGCCCGCGGAAACGGACAAGGTCTGACGCCTTCGCGCGTGTCGTAAAGGAACGAACATACCATGTTCGATATCGGCTGGACGGAATTGCTTGTGATCGGCGTTGTCGCGCTGATCGTGATCGGGCCACAGGATCTGCCGGACATGTTCCGCCAGATCGGGCGGTTCACGGGCAAGATGCGGGGGATGGCCCGCGATTTTCAGAAGGCCATGGATGATGCGGCCAAGGCTTCGGGCGTGGGGGATGTGGCCAAGGATCTGCGCAATGCGACCTCGGCCAAAAGTCTGGGCCTGACGGCGGTCAAGGAAGCGGCCGACAAGTTCGAAAAGTGGGATCCGCTGAAACCCGCGAAACCGGCCGTGAAGCCGCCGACTCCGCGAGTGGTGGAACCGCCTGTGGCGGCGGGCCAGGCAACGGCAGAAGAATTGGCGGAAGCTGTCCCGGCAGTGCCCAAGGGGCCGACGCCGATTCCTTCGGCGGCGATTCCGAAAGCCGGGCCTGCGACACAGGCGATGAAGGACAAGCAGGCCGAGCGGGCGCGGATCATTGCCGAGACGAATGCGCGGCTGAAGGCGCTGGACGGGAGTGCGGTGCAGGAAGTGGCTCCGGCTCCGGCACAGGCACAGGCCCCTGCGGCGCCCGTAACGCCGGTTGAGCCGGTTGCGGCGACAGCCAAAGGCGACGCAGAATGAGCAAGACGGATACGATCGACGATTCCTCGGCCCCGCTGATGGAGCATCTGAAGGAACTGCGGAACCGGATCCTGTATTCGCTCGCCGCGTTTATGGTCTGCTTCATTCTGGGCTATCTGATCTGGCTGCCGATCTTCAACTTTCTGTCAGCACCGATGTGCGATGCGCTGATTTCGCGCGGGCAGGAATGTCAGCTTGTTCTGATCAAGATGCAGGAAGGGTTCTTTGTGGCCATCCGCATCGCGATGTGGGGCGGCTTTGCGATGGCCTTTCCGATCATCGCCTACCAGCTTTGGCGGTTTGTGGCACCGGGGCTGTACAAGTCGGAAAAGAACGCGTTCCTGCCGTTCCTTGTGGCGAGCCCCGCGATGTTCATCATCGGGGCGGCCTTTGCCTATTACATCATCCTGCCGTTTGCCTTCAGTTTCTTCCTGGGGTTCCAGGATGGGTTCGCGCAGGCGGTTGAAGAGGGCGGCACGCTGAGCCAGGCCCCGGCGGGGGTGGTGTTTCAGGGGTCGATGGAGGCATATCTGTCGCTCACGATGACATTCGTCATGGCGTTCGGCATGTGTTTCCAGTTGCCGGTGCTGCTGACGCTGATGGGGCGGGCGGGGCTGATCACATCGCGGGGGCTGAAGGCCACGCGGAAATATGCGCTGGTGGCGATTCTGGCCGTGGCGGCGGTTGTCACGCCGCCGGATGTGGTGTCGCAGGTGATCCTGTTTGCGGCGATCTATCCCTTGTACGAAATCTCGATCTTTCTGATTGCTAGGTTCGAGCGGCAGAAAGAGGCGCAGATGCGCGCCGAAGGCACGCTGGGCGAGAACGAGTCGCTGTATGGCGATGAGGACGAGGACGGCAAGGCGTGACCGACGAGGACCTGTCGCGGATCGCGGCGGCGCTGGAGCGGATGTCGCCGCCTCCGGCGCCGGTGCCTGACTTTAGCGCGCCGGCCTATGTCTGGCATGTGGAGCCCGACCGGCTGACCCCGGTGGAACGGGTGAACCGGGTTGATGTGGGTCTGCTGATCGGGATCGACCGGGCGCGGGATACGCTGATCGCCAATACCGAACAGTTTGCGCGCGGGTTGCCTGCGAACAACGTGCTGCTTTGGGGCGCGCGGGGGATGGGGAAATCCAGCCTGATCAAGGCTGTGCATGGCGCTGTTCATGCAAAGCATGAGGGGCTGAAGATCGTCGAGGTGCAGCGCGAAGACCTGCCGTCCATCGGGCGGTGCCTGAACCTGCTGCGGGGCGCGCCGGGGCGGTTCGTGCTGTTCTGTGACGATCTGTCGTTCAGCCATGACGATGCGCATTACAAATCGCTCAAGGCCGTGCTTGATGGCGGGATCGAGGGGCGGCCAGACAATGTCGTGCTTTATGCCACGTCCAACCGGCGGCATCTGATGCCGCGCGACATGATCGAGAATGAACGGTCGAGTGCCATTTCCCCGTCCGAGGCGGTGGAGGAAAAGGTGTCGCTGTCGGACCGGTTCGGGCTTTGGCTGGGGTTCCATCCCTGTTCGCAGGACGAATATCTGGCGATGATTGCAGGCTATTGCGAGGCCTATGGGATTGAGATCGACGCGGCCACACTGCGGGCCGAGGCGATCGAGTGGCAGGCCACTCGCGGGGCGCGGTCTGGGCGGGTGGCCTGGCAGTATTTCACCGATCTGGCGGGGCGGCGCGGAGTGCGGATCTAGGTGGACGGGGGTGGTGGGTTTCACCCACCCTACGGGCGTCGATGTCTGGTTTTGCCCACCCGATGCGAAAAACGGGGGTGGCGTTTGCCACCCCCGGAGTGTCCGGGCCTTGCCTTGGGGACAGGCTGCTCGACAGGGGCCCGGATCATCCGCAGCGGCGTCTGGGGAGGACAGGCGCTGCGGGAAACGGGTCAGTTCGAGAGGCTTTGGGCGAGGCGCATGAGCTGCACCGCCTCGTTCCGGTAGCCGAAACTGTCGGGGCCACGGTTGGCGGCGGCCAATGCGATGGCATCGTCCCAGCCCCAGGTGCCAAGGTAGGGCGAGTCGCGCAGAAGCTGGCCGAAACCGGCGATGGCGGCGGCGAACTGCGCCTCGGTTCCGGCGACGGTGCCTTGGGTGATGGGGGTTTCCATCAGCTCGCTGACCTCGTTGCCGGGGGCCTTCCAGCGCAGGCGGAGGAAGCCGATTTCGTCGGCATGGGCGGTGGCGTCCGAAGCCTGCACTTCGCCATAGCGGAGGGGATCGGTCATCTGGGCCGGGGAACCCACGGGCGTGATTTCATAGATCGCGGTCACGGTATGGCCCGCGCCCAGTTCGCCCGCGTCAATGCGGTCGTTATTGAAATCCTCGCGGTTGAGCGCCCGGGTTTCATAGCCGATGAGCCGGTATTCGGCGACGACGGCGGGGTTGAATTCGACCTGCACCTTCACATCGCCCGCGATGGGGAAAAGTTCGCCGGTCAACTGGTCAACCAGCACCTTCTGCGCCTCGTTCAGGGTGTCGATATAGGCGGCCGTGCCGTTGCCGTTCTGGGCCAGCGCCTGCATCGTCGCATCGTCCAGATTGCCCCGGCCAAAGCCAAGGACCGACAGATAGACCCCGCTGTCCCGCTTGGCGGCGATGTAGTCCGTCAACGCATCGGTCCCTGTGGCACCAACGTTGAAGTCGCCGTCGGTGGCAAGAAGGATGCGGGAAACCTCGCCGTCTTCCATCATGCTTTCGGCAACGGCATAGGCCTGTTCCAGCCCGCCCTGACCATTGGTCGATCCTCCTGCACCCAGATTCTGGATGGCGTTCAGGATCGTCGTGCGGTCCGAGGCCGGGGTTGCGTCAAGCACGAGCCCGGCGGAACCCGCATATTCGACGATGGCCACCCGATCTTCGGGCCGCAGGTTGTCGAGCATCAGCCGGAAGGATTGCTTCAACAGCGGCAGCTTGTTGGCATCCGCCATGGAACCCGAGGTGTCGATGAGGAAGACGAGGTTCAGGGGCGGGCGATCCCCGACCGCAGGCATCATGCCCTGGATGCCGATATGGACAAGTTCGGTGTCGGGGTTCCAGGGGGTCTGGAACACGGTGACGGTGGGGCGAAAGGGGGCTTCGCCCACGGCGGGAACGGGATAGGCGTAGGGGAAGTAGTTGATCATCTCCTCGATGCGGACGGCATCGGGGGGCGGCAGCTGGCCTGCGTTCAGGGACTGGCGGACAACGGCATAGGAGGCCGTGTCGACGTCGATCGAAAAGGTCGAGACCGGCTCTTCCGCCACGATTTTCAACGGGTTGTCGGTGGCGTTGGCAAAGGCTTCGGTATCCGGGGCAGGGGCCATCTGCGTGGCGTCGGCATAGCCGTCGGGGGCAAGCATCATGCCGCGCGTCGTTGTCATCGGGGCCAAAGTGCCGGCGACGGCGCCAAGGTCAGCGGCCAGACCGTCGGTCACGGCCTGTTCGGTGGCCATGG
>JBGSWJ010000164.1:0-7931 GCA_041752495.1 Rhodobacterales bacterium | reverse complement strand
TCCGCCGCGCCGCGATCCTGGCAAGCCTCTGGGGCGTCGGCGTTTCCGCCCTGCTCGCCCTGGCCTTCCTCACCTTCGGCGGGACCATCATCGACACAATGACGACCGCGCCCGATGTGCAGGACGCGGCCCGCAGCTACCTGCCCTGGATGGTCTTGGCCCCGCTTCTGGGCATTGCTGCATGGATGCTCGACGGCATCTTCATTGGTGCCACCCGAACCCGCGACATGCGCAACATGATGGCCGTGTCCGCCGGGGTCTATTTCCTCATCGCCCTGCCGCTCATGTCAGCCTTCGGCAACCACGGCCTCTGGATGGCCATGCTCATCAGCTTTGTCGCGCGCGGCATCACCCTCGGCCTGCGCTATCCCGCCCTCGAACGCGCGTCTGACTAAAGCCAGTCGCCCCGGCCCGTCCCCACGGCATCGCGCACATTGGCAAACCCGTCCCGCGCCAGCAGCGTATCCAGCCCCCGCGCAATCTCCCCCACCAGCGACAACCCGCCATAGACCAGCGCCGTGTAAAGTTGCACCGCCGAGGCCCCCGCCCGGATCTTGGCATAGGCCTGCTCCGCCGACCCGATTCCGCCCACTCCAATCAGCGGCAATGGCGTCATCCCTGCCAGCTGCGCCAAAACGCGCGTAGACTTTTCGAACAATGGCTGCCCCGAAAGCCCACCCTTTTCATCTTGACTTGCACTTTTCAAACCTTGACGGTCCAAAGTCGTATTCGTCGCCACAATCCCCGCCAGCCCCGCCGCCGTCGCCACTTCGGCCACATCCGCCAGTTCATCCAGCCCAAGGTCAGGCGCAATCTTGAGAAGTACAGCCACCGGCCGCGCCAGCCCCGCATTCGCCTCCATGACTCCCGCCAGCAGCGAAGCCAGCGCCGCCTTGCCCTGCAAGTCGCGCAACTTCTCAGTATTGGGCGACGACACATTGACCGTCGCGAAGTCCAGATGCGCCCCGCAATGCCGTAACACGCGGGCGAAATCCGCCGCCCGGTCCGCACTGTCCTTGTTCGCCCCCAGGTTCAGTCCCAGCACAACCCCTGCAGGCCGACCAGCCAGCCGTCGCCCGATGGCCTCCATCCCCTCATTGTTGAACCCGAACCGGTTGATCGCCGCCCGATCCTCGGTCAGCCGAAACAGCCGTGGCCGCGGATTCCCCTCCTGTGGCCGGGGCGTCGCCGCGCCGACCTCCAGAAACCCGAAACCGGCCCGCGCCGCCGCCGCTACGACCACAGCGTTCTTGTCAAACCCGGCGGCCAACCCAACCGGATTGGGCAGTTTAAGCCCAGCCACCTCGGTCTGCAGCCGGGACGATGTCACCGGCCCCCCCTGCGGACCGAACCCCATGTTCAGCGCCTTCAGCGCAAGCCCGTGCGCGGTCTCCGGATCGACCTGCCGCAGCGCGGCCAGCCCCGCCTGCTCCAGAACCCGCATCACAGCGCGGGAAACCTGTGCTGTCCGTCCACGATGGGCAGGGGCACATGCCAGACCACATCCGTCATCCGCAAGACCCTGTAAAGATGCGGGAAAAGCGCGCCACCCCGCGATGGCTCCCACTGCAGGTCCGCGCCCAGTCTGTCCGCATCGACCGCCACCAGAACCAGCCCCTCGACCCCGGCAAAATACTTCGCCGCCGTCTCGCCCGCCTGTTCTGCCGTCGAAAAATGGATATAGCCGTCCGCCAAATCGATCGGCGCCCCCGCCGTTTCGCCTGCGGCTTCAAGCCCCGCCCACTCCGGCCCCCGGAAAATCTTGTAGATCAACATGCCCGCCCCACCCAAGGTTTCGGCCCGCGTCATACCCCCGTCACAGCCCCGATGATAGACCTCCGACGATGACAGACCTCCTCACAGGCTTTGACTTCGCCCACGCACAGGTTGATCATACCCCCATTGCTTGAATCAGGAGAATTAACATGACCCGTTCCATGACCCGCCTAGGCGCCCTGCTTCTGACCGCCTCCACGCTGGCCACTGCTGCACATGCCGAGACCGTCAAAATCACGCTCCTTGGCGTCGGCGACGTCTATGAATTCGATGCCGAAGACGGCCGCGGCGGCTTTGCCCGCCTCAATGCCGTGGCGCTGAACGAACGCGCCGCCAACCCCAACACGATCTACGTGATGGACGGCGACATGCTCTCGCCCTCGCTCCTGTCTGGCTTTGACAAGGGTCAGAACACGATTGACCTGACCAACCTCGTCCCCTTCGATCTGGCCGTGCCGGGCAACCACGAATTCGACTTCGGCCCCGAAAACTTCCTCGAAAAGGTTGCCGCCTCGGCCTATCCTTGGGCCGCCGTCAACATCACCAATGCCGACGGCTCGCCCGTCCCGGGCCTTGGCGGCACAATGGTCAAGGAAATGGCCGGTCTCAAGATCGCCCTCGTCCCCGTCGCGCAGGACACCACCCCCGAAGTCTCAAGCCCCGGCGATCTCGTCTTCCTTCCGACCGTCGAAACCGGCATCGCCGCTGCCGAAGCCGCCCGCGAAGCCGGGGCCGACCTCGTCGTCGGCGTGGTCCAGACCCCCTACACCAACGACCGCGAACTGATCCTCAGCGGCGCTTTCGACGTGATCCTCTCGGGCGATGACCATATCTACGGCACCTCCTATGACGGCCGCACAGCCTATGTCGAAACCTCCATCGACGGGCGTTTCCTCTCGCCTCTCGACCTGACTGTCGAAATCGGCGCCGATGACGAAGGCAACCGCACCATCGACTGGGTGCCCCACTTCCGCTTCATCGACACGGCCAGCGTCACGCCCGACCCCGCATCTCAGGCGCTCGTGGACAAGTTCAACGCTCAACTCGATGAAAACCTGAACGTCGAACTCGGCGCCACAACCGGCCCGCTCGACAGCCGCCGCAATGTCGTGCGGGGCGAGGAATCGACGATGGGCAACCTCATCGCCGATGCGATCATGGCCCAGACCGGGGCCGACATCGCCATCACCAACGGCGGCGGCATCCGCGCCGACCGCACCTATGACGCGGGCACCGTCCTCACCCGCCGCGATATCCTGACGGAACTGCCCTTCGGCAACGTCGCCGTCCTGACCGAAGTCACCGGTCAGCAGGTGCTCGACGCACTCGAAAACGGCTTCTCCAAGGTCGAGGATGGCGCCGGTCGCTTCCCGCAGGTCTCGGGAAACATGGCGGTCGTCTATGACCCGACGGCACCCGCCATGTCCCGCGTTGCATCGGTCACGATCAATGGCGCGCCACTCGACGTGAACGCGGTCTACAAGCTTGCAACCAACGACTACATGCTGAGCGGCGGTGACGGCTATGGCGCTCTGGGTGGCGGTAACGTGCTGATAAATCAGGGCAATGGCGTCCTCATGGCCACCGTCGTGATGGATTACATCACGGCTCAGGGCGGCGTGAACGAAACCGTCGAAGGTCGGATCAAGAAGGTTGGCGACAACTGACATCGGGGCAACAGTTGCCTCGAACGTGAAACGAACCTTCCGGGCCTGCCCGTTGACTTTGGGCGGGCCCGGACCGACTCTGGCCCCATCTTGTCATTGCCCGGAAAGCTGATCATGTCCCACCGTGTTGCCCTTGCCGCAGCCCTCCTTGCCACCGCCGGCGCCGCCCAGGCCCAGGATGCCACCCGGGCCGTGGACGGCACGATCAGCTATCTCCAGCGCATCGCCCTCTCCCCCGAAGCCGAAGTGGTGGTCGAGGCGCGGGGCCTCCGCGATGTCCTCCTCGGCGAAACCCGGTTCAAGACCGAAGGCGCACAGGTGCCGCTGCCCTTCGCCCTCATGCTCCCCGCCGGGCCCTCGGCGTGGCTCCACGCCTCCATCAATACCGATGGTCAGGCCGCATGGCTCGCCGATCCCGTCGCCATTGCGGCGGGCACGGATGCCGTAACCGTCCCCGATATCATCATGGTGCAGGCGTCGGCCATGCCTGTCCCCGCATGGTATCTGTGCGGCGATCAGGCGATTTCGGCCACATACGACGGCGCCGCAACAACCGTCACCGTAAACGGCGAAACCCTTCGCCTTGTCCCGGCCGTGTCAGCCGACGGGGCCAAGTTCGCCCAGGAATGGGATGAAACCACCTATTTCTGGTCCAAGGGCGACGGCGCCCTGTTCAGCCTGCGCGGAACCGAATTTCCCGCCTGCACCGCGACCGAGGCACCGGCCCCCCTCTACCGTGCCGGCGGTAACGAACCTTTCTGGTCCTTTCGCGTGACCGGCGATGCCTTTGAATTCAGCCGCCTGGGCGAAGACTCCGTCACCGGCACCGTCCCCGAAGCCGTCTGGCGCGACGGTGCGGCGGTCTGGGATCTTCCCGACGCGGGCCTGACTGTCCGGATGTCCGAGGCGATCTGCCGCGACACGATGACAGGCATGCCTTTCCCCGAAACCGTCAGCATCGACACCCCCGATGGCACCCTGACGGGCTGCGGCGGCGAACCCGCCGCTCTCCTTCAGGGCGGCACCTGGGTGGTCGAGGATGTGGGCGGCAATGGCATCATCGACAATGCCATGGTCTCGATGACCTTCGGCCCCGATGGCCGCGTCTCGGGCAGCGGCGGCTGCAACCAGTACAACGGCAGCTACACCCTGACCGGTGAAGGGCTGGGCTTCGGTCCCGCCGCCGCCACGATGATGGCCTGCCCCGAGGCGCAGATGAACCTCGAACAGGCCTTCTTCCAGACGCTGACGACCGTGACCCGCTTCGATATCGCCGATACCGGGGCGCTTGTGCTGTATGGCGCTCAGGAAAGCCCGGTCATCCGCGCCTTCCGCCAGTAGGGACGATTCCGGCGGCCCCAACGGGGCCGCACGGCTACGCCGACAGGCCCTCCAGCATGACCCGCGCCACCTCGATCGACACCGGGGCATAGGCGCCTGATGACAGCCGCGGATTGAGCATGTCCTGCGGCTCGGGACACAGGAACAGCGCCCCGCAGTTGGAAAAGATCGCCTGCTCTTCGGCAAAGGACAAAAGCACCACATCCACGTGGCGCGCGGTCAGATGCCGCTGGATCCCGCGAAACCCTGCCAGCGCCGCCGCAGGTATGGTCACAAAGGGCTCACCCGACAGGGTCTCCGCCACATCGCTTTCGATGACAATGGCCTGCCCCGGCAGGACGGTCATCGGCTCCGGATTGCCCAGCACCCCTTCCGGCACCAGCAGCGGCCAGTCCTCCGGACTTCCCACCGCACCCGCCCACATCACCTGCCGGGTCACGCCCGTCACCCGCTGCATCCCGTTGTCAAAGGTCAGGACTACATCTCCGGCCGCCACCGCCTCAACCGGACGCCAACCATAGCCCGTGGCCACGCGCATTCCCGCAATCATCCCCCAGACACCTCGCGTGATCGCCGCGTCCTGCCATTCCCCCGACATGACCCTTTCAGAGCTTGCCCAGAACGACTCCTCGTACCGCACCATCACGACCCTCACTTCGCCTTTCTGGCGATTCACCGACCGGTCCGCCGATCGCTTGGGTTGATCTCGGCCGATTCGCCTGCATGTGTCAGGGTCTCTTTCAGGCCATTTCGTGGCTTTAGGGACGAAAACGAACCAAAGACCGGCCTTCCGGCCGGGCAAGGCTGTTTCGGAAACAGTCCCCCTACGCCTCCTGCGTCGCAGGCGCTCCCGACCGCAGCGCAATGATCACCCCGGCCACCGTGATCAGCCCTAGACCGACCATGCCCAAGGCATCCGGCGCCTCGCCCCAAAGGACAAAGGCCCAGAACGTCGCAAAGACCAGCAGCGTGTTCTCAAACACCGCAACCATCGTCGCATCGGCCAGCTGATAGGCCTTGATCGACATCCCCACCCCGATCAGCGATCCGATGGCCTGCACCACGATCATCGTCAGGAATATCCCCTCGGTCGCCACCCACCCCCGCGTGATGAACCCGTCGCCACCCTCAGGCACGGGCAACGGATAAAGGAACAGGAACAAAGACCCCAGCGCCCCCCAGATCATCATCATGCCAAAGAACCCGCCCAGCAACGTGAACGTCCCTTCCTCGGCACACCAGCGACGCGTGACAAGATTGCCCAAGCCATAAAGGGCGCCCGACACGACCGGAACAACCGTCCAGACCGACAGATCCCCCGCCTCGGGCCGCAACGCCAGGATGATGCCGACAAAGCCCAGGATCACGGCAAACACCCGCCGCGGTCCCACCTTTTCCCCGAACAGCACCACGGAAAAGATCACCACAAAGATCGGCGCCGTGAACAGCCCCGCCACGACCTGCGCAATCGGCATAAAGCCCAGACAGCCGAAATAGATCACCATCGCGATCGAGTTCAGCACCGACCGCGCCGCAACCCGCGACGGCCGTATTGGGCGCAGCCCGATCCCCAAAGCCCAGGCCAAGGGAAACAGCACCACCAGCGCAATCACCGACCGCAGCAGATGGAACTGCCACAGCCCGCCCGTTTCCGCAGCCAGCCGCATGAAATTGTCGATCAGCCCGAACAACCCCATCCCACCCAGAACGAGTGCCGCCGCCGCATAGGGCCGGTTCGCATTGACCTGCATGTCTGCCCGCCTCCCGCGCGCGCCCCGCTTCATCCGACGGGCTCTGGCCCAGATGGCGCAGCCACCACGTCTTTGGCAAGCCCTTGTCGTCCGCCCTACCCATTGCCGTGCCACCCCGTTACAATGCCGCAAAGCGGAGGCAGGGCAGGCCCCAGACAGAAACCGGCGGGATATGACGGCGCTCAAGGAATACATGCGGCTGGAAACATCCGGCCTCTGGCGTCCCTCACCCGACGCCCAACGGCGCGAGGTGGGCGTGAGCTTTGGCGACGCCACGCTTGTCATTTCCGACAATGCGGGCCGCCCGATCACCCATTGGTCCCTGCCCGCCGTCACGCGCACCAATCCCGGCGCCATGCCCGCGATCTACTGCCCCGATTCCGATCTGACCGAGACGCTCGAACTAGACGATGAACTGATGATCAACGCCATCGAACGCGTCCGCCAAAGCGTTGCCCGCCAAACCCCGCGCCCTGGCCGCGTCCGTCAGATCAGCATCGGTGTCACTCTGTTGGCCTGCCTCGGCCTCGCCGTCTTCTGGCTGCCCGGCGCATTGACCCAGCAGACACTCAAGGTCGTGCCTGCCTCAAAACGTTCTGAAATCGGCGCTACGCTTCTGGGCCACATCCAGCGGATCGCCGGCTCAACCTGCCGCGACCCCATCGGCACCCAGGCCCTCGCCGCCCTTGAAACCCGCCTCTTTGGCAATGGCAGCAACAGCCAGATTGTCGTCGTCCCCGGCGATCTGCCAGAGGCGCTGGATCTGCCCGGCGGCATCGTGGTCATCAGCCGCCATATGGTCGAAGACGCCAACGATCCCGCCGTAGTTGCGGGCTATATCCTTGCCGCCCTCGCGGGCCAGACTGACCCCGATCCCCTCGCCCCGATCCTCACCTCGTCCGGGCTTGCCAGCACCTTCCACCTTCTCACCACCGGAAACGTCCCGAACGAAGACCTTGAGGCCTATGCCGAACGCCTTTTCGCCACGCCGACGCATATTCCCCCCGCCGAAACGCTTTACGCGCTGACGACGAAGGCGCAGGTTCCCGTCGCCCCCTGGGCCTATGCCGTTGATCCGACAGGCGAAACCCTGCGCCCCCTGATTGACGGCGACCCGCTCAAGGGCCAGACTCCGCCACCTGTCCTCTCGGACGATACCTGGGTCAGCCTGCAAGGCATCTGTCGCACCTGATCCGCAAAGAAAACGGCCGTCCCTTGCTCAGGGGCGGCCCGTGTTTCGTCCGGCAAATGCGGCTCAGTTGCGCGTAAACGCATCCCCGTAACCCGCCGCGCGTGCGGCACGCAGCGCCGCCTGAAGCTCCGCGTCGGTCGCAAAGGGCCCTGCCGCCACAACCTGCAACGCCGCCCCGTTCCGTGTGACCGTGCCCAGATCAAC
>JBGSWJ010000163.1:0-4267 GCA_041752495.1 Rhodobacterales bacterium | reverse complement strand
CGGGGTCGGCGCGGCGTTCGAGGGGTGCGACGTTGCGGACGTGATGGAGTTCGCGTTCGACATGGGTCTGCATGGTTGCGACGATTTCTTCGACCCCATCGGCCGCGGGGCCGTTGCCTGCGGTGCGCAGGCGGTGCGCCTCGCCCATCAGGGCCTGGAGCGGGGTCTTGAAGACATGGGCGAGTTCGGCGGCGCGTTTGCGGGCCTTGAGCACCTGATTTTCGCGTTCTTCGAGCAGGCGGTCGATTTCTTGCGCGAGGGGGCGCACTTCGACCGGGAGATCGGTGCCTATGCGCTTTGCCTCGCCCCGGGTCAGGGCCTTGACGCGGGAACTGATGCGCGAGAGGGGGCTGAGGCCGACGAAGAACTGGATGGCGCCGGCGAGGAGGAGGAGAAGGGCGAAGAGCGCGACATAGGGGAGAAGGTCGGAGAGGAACTCCTTCCGCAGCGCCGTGAGCGATGTGCGTTCCCAGGCGACGCTGACCACGATGTGATCGTCGGGCGCGCCGCCGGGCAGATCGACCGAGCGGTGGGCGACAAGGATCGGTTCAAAGATCGGGCCCTTGGTCTTTTCGACAATGAGGTCGCCAAAGACTTCGCGGGGGACGTTCGAGATGTCGAGTTCGTTGCGCCAGAGCGAGGGGGAGCGGATAAGGTCGCTGCCGTGGCTGACCTGCCAGTAGCGGCCCGAGAAGGGTTCGGAAAAGCGGGGTTCGGAGGGCACAAGGGCGAGGACGACCTTGCCGTCAGGGCCGATGCGGATATCCGAGAGGATAAGGTCGACCTGGCTGCGGAGTTCGGCCACCGCCCAGCGTTCGACGTGCCGGTCGAACAGGACCGACAGGCCAAGCCAGGCCCCGGTTGTCACCAGAACAACCATGACGACCCCTGCCAGCGCCAGCCGCAGCCGGAGCGAGGCGAAGGTCATGGGTCGATCCCGAGTTCGTAGCCGAAGCCCTTGCGGGTGCGGATGATGTCGGGGCCAAGCTTGCGCCGGATACGGGCCGTGATTGCTTCGAGCGCGTTCGCTTCGCGGCTGTTGTCGGTGCCGTAGAGATGCTCGAGTAGCGCACTGGGGCTGAGGGTGCGGCCGGCCTGCAGGATCATGTAGGAGAGGAGCCGGTATTCGAGGGGGGTGAGCGGGACTTCCTCTCCGTCCAGAAGGATCTTCATCTGGCCCATCTGGAGTTCGAGCCGACCGACAACCTGCCGCGAGGTGCCGCGCCCGGCGGAGCGGCGGACGAGTGCCCGGGCGCGGGCGACGAGTTCTTCGATCCGGAAGGGTTTGGGCAGGTAGTCATCGGCGCCGGCGTTGATGCCTTCGACGCGGTCCATCCATGAGCCTTTGGCCGTGAGCACGAGGACAGGGGTCTCTACGCCTTCGCCCCGCCAGCGGCCCAGCACCTCGAGCCCGGGGAGGCCGGGGAGACCCAGATCGAGGATGATCAGGTCATATCGTTCGGTCCCGCCCCGGAACCAGGCATTGGCCCCGTCGTCTGTCGCTTCGACCAGAAATCCCGCGTCCTTGAGCGCGTGGGTCAGGTCGCGCCGAATCTTCGGGTCATCTTCCACGACCAATGTGCGCATGTTTTCACCGTTCGGTCCCTGCGCGTGATCGTGCCTTGTTTAAGCGGGAGAGGAAAGCGTCACGCGGGCGACCGGTGTCGGGGTGACCTGGCAGAGCGTCGTCTTGGGACGCGGGACGGGTGCGTGCGGGCCTTTATCGCTGGTCGGCAGACCAGGCCTTTGTGGTGCGGGCGGCGACCATCCTTTTCAGGGCGGCGTTTTCCTTGCGCAGAAGGCCCACTTCTTCGTGGAGGGATTCGAGGATGTCGCCGTAGGGCGTGTTGTCAAAGGCATCCCGGACCCAGCGGGACAGGGTTGGCATGCCGATGCCGAAATCCCGGGCGAGATGGGCGCGCGAGACTTCGCGGGTGAGGATCAGCCTGACCGCCGCGGCCATGACGTCGTCTTGCGCGGGGTCCTTGATGAATGGGGTCATGTCATTGGGCATGGCACAGATTCTTCGCGTTGTTTCGGTCCGGGACAGTCTGCATCAGCCCACCTGACAAACATCTGACGCGGCAGAGGGCGGTGGGCGATGGCGGGAACACGAGATTGTCATCCCGCAAAGCCCCCGTTGAGCGGAGGAGCTAATGTGCAGGGCCTGCGCATCAATTCGTCGGGGGCCAATGTTCAGTATTGGTCCTGCCAATCATCGAGCATGTTAGCCGTCAGGGGAGTTTGCCGGGATCCTTGGGGCCCGTACTGGAGATATCACTATGCGCAAATCCGCCCTGAAGATCACCGCAGTCGGGGCCGCCATGATGGGATGGATGGCCCTTTCGGCCTTCTCTCCGGCGGCGAAGAAGATTGAACTGGGGTTGCAGACCACGGGCACGGCGGCCTGGGAAATCGCCGCGATGCAGGAGGCGCATATCGATACTGAACACGGAATCGATATCGAGATCCGCGATGTGGCCAATTCGGCGGCCGGTCAGGTCGCGCTGCAGGCGCGCGAGGTCAATGTGATCCTGTCGGATTTCGTCTGGACGTCGATCCAGCGGCATGAGGGGGCGGATTTCACCTTTGTCCCGCATTCGCTGTCGGTGGGCGGGCTGATGGTCATGCCGGGGGGCAAGGTCGCGTCGGTCGCGGATCTGACGGGGGCCAGCATTGCCGTGGCGGGGGGGCCGGTCGACAAGTCCTATGTCATCTTGCAGGCCTATTACGCGGCCAAGACCGGGGGCACCCTGCCTGATGTGATCGAGGCTGAGTTCGGGGCGCCGCCACTGGTGAATGAATTGCTGCTGGCGGGCGATGTGGATGCCGCGCTCAACTTCTGGCATTTCAACACGCGGGCGGCGGTCGATGGGGCGGTCGAGGTGATCTCGGTTCCCGACATGCTCAAGGAGCTGGGGGTGGAACGGACGCCGCCGCTGCTGGGCTGGGTGTTTTCGGAACGCTGGGCGCATTCCCATCATGACGAGATCGAGCGGTTCCTTGAGGCGTCGTTTGAGACCAAGGCGCGGCTTCTGGAGGATGACGCGCTGTGGGACAAGATCCGTCCGGTGATGGGCGAGGATTTGTCGGATGAAATGTTCATCGCGCTGCGGGACAACTATCGCCGGGGCATCGTAACGACCTTTGACCAGGCCGACATTGATGCGGCGACGCAGAGCTTTGCGCTGATGGTGCAGTATGGCGGCGCGGAACTGGTGGGCGATGACCCGGTGATCGCCGAGGGCACGTTCTGGGACGGGTTCAGGGTCGGGGGGTGACCGACACCCGCGACATGGCTGCCGGGGCTGCCCCGTCCGGCTGGGCGGTATTCGTGCCTGAGGAAGAGAAGGCTGAGGTGCAGAAGCCGAACCCGAGGCCCGGCGCCGGGCCGCCATGGCTTGGGTATGCCTCGCTGCCTTTGTTGCTGCTGGTGTGGCAGGTGGCGGCGATGGTGGCACAGTCGCGGTTTCTGCCGGGCCCTGCCCTTGTCGGCGCCGAGATCTGGCATTTGGTTTGGGAGGGCCCGCTGGTTGCCGATTTTGCGGCGACCTTGACGCGGGCCATGTTCGGTTTCGTCCTGGCGATGGCGATCGGCGCGGCGCTGGGCCTTGCGCTGGGCCGGACGATCTGGGCGGACAGGCTGTTTGCGCCCTGGGTGGTGGTGGGCCTGAACATTCCGGCCATCGTGGTGGGGATGATCTGCTACATCTCGCTGGGGCTTTCGGATCTTGCGCTGATCCTGGCCGTTGTCATCAACAAGGTGCCGCTTGTCACCACGATGATGCGGGAGGGCGTCAGGGCGCTTTCGGCGGATTATGATGAACTGGCGGCGACGTTCCGGATGCCGCGGGGGCGGTATCTGCGGCTGGTGCTGGTGCCGCAGCTGATGCCCTATCTGCTGGCGGCGGCGCGGGCGGGGTTGTCGCTGGTCTGGAAGATGGTGCTGGTGTTCGAAGTGCTGGGCAGTGACGGCGGGGTCGGGTTTCGTGTCGGACTTTATTTCCAGCTGTTCGACATGACGGGAATCCTTGCCTATACCTGCTGCTTTATCGCCGTCATTCTGGCGCTGGAATATGGGGTGCTGCGCCCTGTCGAAGGGAGGGTGCTGCAATGGCGCAAGGACCGGAGCTGAGTCTGCGGATCGACCGGCTGGCGCTGGGCCCGGGGGCGGCACTGTTTGCGGGCCTGCGGGTAGAGGTGCCGTCAGGGCAGGTCGTGGCGCTTCTGGGGCCGTCCGGGGTGGGCAAGACGACGCTGTTGCGGA
>JBGSWJ010000162.1:0-4964 GCA_041752495.1 Rhodobacterales bacterium | reverse complement strand
CCGCCACCGCAGCTGCAGCCCCCGCCGCCCCGACAAACACCGCCTTTTCCGGCGACCCGGCCAGCCATCCGGGCGTCGTGACTTCGCCCATGGTCGGCACCGTCTATCTTCAGGCGGAACCGGGCTCGGCTCCGTTTGCCGTCGTGGGCCAACAGGTCAAGGAAGGCGACACCCTGCTGATCATCGAGGCGATGAAGACCATGAATCAGATCCCCGCGCCCCGCGCCGGGACGGTCAAGCGTATCCTGATCGAGGACGGCGCGCCCGCCGAATATGGCGCCCCCCTCATGATCATCGAATAGGCCGGGGTCATGTTCGACAAGATCCTGATTGCCAACCGGGGCGAGATTGCCCTGCGCGTCGTCCGCGCCTGCCGCGAAATGGGCATTGCCTCGGTCGCAGTGCATTCCACAGCCGATGCTGATGCCATGCATGTGCGCATGGCGGACGAGGCCATCTGCATCGGGCCACCGCCGTCATCGGCAAGCTACCTGTCCTTCCCCGCCATCATCTCGGCCTGTGAGATCACGGGGGCACAGGCGATCCATCCGGGTTATGGTTTCCTGTCAGAAAACGCGGCCTTTGTGCAGGTGGTCGAAGATCACGGCATCACGTTCATCGGCCCCACGGCGGAACATATCCGCATCATGGGCGACAAGATCACGGCCAAGGAAACCGCCAAGGAACTGGGGATCCCCGTTGTTCCGGGATCGGCAGGGGGTGTGGCGACTTACGAGGAAGCCAAGGATACCGCTGCAACCATTGGCTATCCCGTCATCATCAAGGCCACCGCCGGGGGCGGCGGGCGCGGGATGAAGGTTGCCCACAATGCGCAGGAGCTTGAAACCGCGTTCCGCACGGCCCGGTCAGAATCCAAAGCGGCATTTGGCAATGACGAAGTCTATATCGAAAAATACCTGACCACCCCCCGCCATATCGAGATTCAGGTCTTTGGTGACGGCAAGGGCAATGCCGTCCATCTGGGCGAACGCGACTGCTCGCTCCAGCGCCGTCATCAGAAAGTGCTGGAAGAAGCCCCCGGCCCTGTTATCACGCCGGCGCTGCGCGACCGGATCGGCAAAGTCTGTGCCGATGCAATGTCCAAGCTAAAATACATCGGCGCGGGCACCATCGAGTTCCTGTTCGAAAACGACGAATTCTACTTCATCGAGATGAACACCCGCCTGCAGGTGGAACATCCGGTGACAGAGGCGATTTTTGGTGTCGATCTGGTGCGCGAACAGATTCGGGTGGCAGCGGGCTTGCCGATGTCCTTTACGCAAAAGGACCTGCAGATCAACGGCCATGCCATCGAAGTGCGGATCAACGCGGAAAAGCTGCCCGATTTCGCGCCCCGGCCCGGCAAGATCACGCAATACCATGCGCCCGGCGGTTTGGGTGTGCGGATGGATTCCGCGCTCTATGACGGCTACAAGATCCCGCCCTATTACGACAGCCTGATCGCCAAGCTGATCGTGCATGGCCGCGACCGCCCTGAGGCGCTTGCCCGTCTGGCGCGCGCTTTGGGCGAATTGATCGTGGACGGCGTCGATACGACGATCCCGCTGTTTGATGCGTTGCTGCAAGATGCGGCCATTCAGTCAGGGGACTACAACATCCACTGGCTGGAAAAGTGGCTTGCGGTGAATTTCGGGAAGTGACGACTGGCTGACCCCGTGAAACATGGGCCCTTGGTTGCGCCCTTTTCTCGGGGTTTGCATCGCCTAGACCAACCTCCCGGCGCAACTGCCATTCGCCTGGCCCAATCAGACCGATGCCCGCGTCGTCAGACCCCCATTTTGATCATGATTGTGCCGATGATCATTGCCGCCTTCCCGGAAAGCCTTGCTTCCCGATTGCCTGAGGATCATCGTTCAAGCAAATTAACGTCCGGTGACGCATCACCCAGCCACGTTGACATGATCGTCGAACCTCGCCTTCTGCATCCCTATCCGGCCGTCCATGCTTCTGGCCCAATGGGCCCGACTGAGACGGCCTGCCACCATTCAGCGCCGGCGGTGCCCCTATCATTCGACCAGTCTCGATGCAGCGCGCTGCACCTCCAGACCCGCCATGTCTGACCTGACACCCGAAATTCTTCTTGCCGGCTATGCGGCGGGTATCTTTCCCATGGCCGAACACCGAGAAGACGATGCCGTCTTTTGGGTCAATCCGCAGAAACGCGGCATCATCCCCTTGAATGAGTTCCACATTTCGAGATCTTTGGCCAAACGGATGCGGTCGGGCATTTTCGGCATAACTACGGATCTTTCATTTACGCAGGTCGTCTCAGGTTGCGCAGATCGTGAAGAAACGTGGATTTCCGGCCCGATCTTTGACCTCTATTGCGACCTCTTCCGCTTGAAGCACGCCCATTCGATCGAGGTCTGGGAGGGCGATCAACTCGTCGGGGGTGTCTATGGGGTGACCCTCGGCGCAGCGTTCTTTGGCGAAAGCATGTTTTCGCGCAGGACGGACGCCTCAAAAGTTGCACTGGCGTATCTGGTGGACAGGCTCAAAGCGGGCGGATTTACCCTCTTTGATGCCCAGTTCCAGACGGCCCATCTAAAAACTCTTGGTGCGATTGAGGTCAGTCGCGCCACCTATCACCGAAAGCTTGCAGAAGCGCTCGAGAAATCTGCCGATTTCCACCGGCAGGGGCCGATTCCGTCCGCTCAAGGCGTGATACAGCGCAGCACCCAGACGTCATAGCGCGGGTGGTCCATCGCGTTTAGCGCGGGGGATGACGCAACCATCCACCCCTGAAACACCGGATCGACGGCATCGCGGTAGAAGATGGTCAGAAGCGCCCAAGCATCGCCCGAGGGGTTGTCGGAGGGGTAGCGGCATTCCGTCAGGGCCACGGTGAGGCTGCCGACGGATTTGGATTCGGCATCGCGCAGTTCTAGGTCGGTGACGATACCGCTGATCTTGTCTAGTACGCGGACCACCCCGCCGGGGGCGGTGACGGCGCGCTGTTGGACGACTTCGGGAAAGCTTGACTGTGGGGTGAGGATATTACCGTATTCGTCCGTCAGCGGCTGTTCTTCGGGCCGGGCCTGCGGCGTGATGATATTGCCAAACTCATCTGTCAGCGGCTGGGTTTCCTGCGCGGAAAGGCTGGTGGCGCACAGGACAAGCGCCAGGACAAGATTGCGGTGCATCATGGTGCCGGCTGTGCTGCCGTTGTCGAGTCGCCTGCGACATAGGTTAGCAGAAGTTGCAGCAGGCTGACCGCGCCCTGCGTATCCACGATTTCGGCACCATCGGCAAAGTTATCAAGCGAACCGCCCGGCACGATTTCGATGAAATTGCCGCCCAGAAGCCCTTCGGATGAGACGATGGCTGAGGAATCGTTAGGGATCGGCACGGTATCGAGCAGGGTCATAACCGTATCGGCGCGGTAGTTTTCGGGGTTGAGCCGGGTTTCGGTCACGGTACCAATCTTGACGCCAGCAAGCCGGACATCGGTGCCGACGGTCACGCCTTCTATCGACCGGAAGCTTGCTGTGAGGTGGAAATCCCCGCCACGGTCGGTAAAGCCGGTGGCCTGCGCGGCATAGGCGAGGAAACCCACGGCCGCGACAAGGACAACGGCGCCCACGATGACTTCGACAGGGCTTTCCCGCATCGGCTTACTCCGGCGTCCAAGCCTCGTAATCGCTGCGCGCCGCGGGTTCGCCCCTGCGGATCGAGCCCACGGGGGCATAGGCCAGCGCCGTGCCCGTCAGGTTCGGCTCGTGCGGCTTTTCCCAGGGCTTGCGCGCCAGCGGCTTGTCTGTCGGCGGTTCCTTCCAGGTGTGATGCAGCCACCCATGCCAGTCGGGCCCTACGCGGGACGCCTCAGCTTCGCCGTTGAAGATCACCCAGCGGCGGCTGTCGTCCGCGTTGCGGTAAAAGATGTTGCCCTGCCCGTCCTCTCCGACCTTGACGCCCTTGCGCCAGGTAAAGAGCTGCGTGTTCAAGGTCTGCCCGTCCCACCAGGTAAAGGCGCGCTTGATCGAGTTCAGGAATCCCATGGGCACCGCTCCAAATCTGTGACCCGCTTTTGCCCGAAAGGCAGGGCAAGGTCCAGCGGGAAGGGCGAAGGCACGGCCGGTGTTCGCCGGTCAGGGCAGTTTCGCGGTCACCTCGATTTCGATCTTCATCGCGGATTCCATGAGCCCTGCCTGAAACATCATCGCAGCCGGACGGGCCTTGGCAAAGGCTTTGGACGTGTGGGGCCAACAGGCTGGGAAATCAGCCCTGTCAGGCAGTACATAGGTCACACGGACCACATTGTCGAGCGATGTGCCCGCCTCTTCCAGCACTCGGGCAATGGTGGCGAGGGCGTTGGCGCATTGGTCGGCCACATCCTCAGGCATGGTCATGGTCGCATAGTCATATCCTGTTGTGCCCGCGACAAAGACCCAGCCATCGGTGACGACGGCGCGGGAATAGCCGATCTGCGCCTCGAACGGCGATCCGGTGGAGATGAGGCGGCGAGTCATGGGCGGGTCTTTCGCTGTGGTTTCGGCGGGGAGGATAGGGAGGCGAGCTAGGGAATGGAATTGCCAGAAGGGCGAACAAAGCGGGAAATGCGGGGCTTCCAGTGGAAGCAGCGCCCCGCTTATGCCTTTCCGTTTCGACCGGCCCGGGTTCCTCATGCCTGACCGTGACGCTTTGCGTCCCGGTCGGAAAGCGACCAAGTCGGTGCGCGACCAAGGCGATGGCCTTGGTCCTGGAACGAACCGGCGTGGCCGATGGCCGTTCTGAACATCAAGTCACTTGCCGGGCGCGGTGAGGAATGCTTCGTTCATCTGAGCACTCTTCAGGAGCACTCAGATGGATCACTTCCCCGCCGGATCGCGCCCTTCGACGACAGGACCGGACCGATGGTTCACCGGCACAGTCACCATGACCCCCGTGATCGAGGCGCCCGCCCCGGCGCGGGTCCGGGCGGCGCTGGTCACCTTTGCCCCGGC
>JBGSWJ010000161.1:0-57657 GCA_041752495.1 Rhodobacterales bacterium | reverse complement strand
CCGCGTTGGTGAACACCTTGCGCGGGGCGCCGGTTCCGCCTGACTTGCCGCCTGCGGGACCGGGGAGGCTGTCCCCCGGATCGCTCGACTTTGCACGCAGAATGGCTGCGGCCTTTGCGCCCGAGGAGGGAGACGCCACGCTGATCGCGGCCTTGCTGGACGAAGTGGCACGCTTGCCCGCTTATGAAGGCCGATCGGTCTGGACGCATGGCGACCTGCATCCTTTGAACTTTCTTGTGCGCGGGGAGCGTTTGTCGGCGGTGATCGACTGGGGAAGCCTCGGCGCGGGGGATCCGGCGCGCGATCTTGTCTGCGCCTGGACGATGCTGGACCGCGAGGGGCGGGCAGTGTTCCGAAAGTCGGTAAACCCGGATGCGGAAGAGTGGGAGCGGGGGAGGGCCGTTGCCTTGGTCATGGCGGTACAGGCGATCCCCTATTACCGGGCCACCAACGCCGCGTTCCGCAACGCGATGATCCGCACGCTGGCCGCATGTATCGAAGAAGCCTGAGCCGTCGCGTTGCATCAGTCGGGTTTTGCCGCTATGGACCCGCGACCCAACGTCAAGGAGAGCCCCATGTCCAACGCCGCGCTGGAAACCGCAATCGAAGCTGCCTGGGACGCCCGTGATACGATCACCCCGGCGACCAAGGGAGAACAGCGTGATGCCATCGAGGCGACACTGGAGGCACTGGACAAAGGCCGCCTTCGGGTGGCCGAAAAGCGCGGGAACGACTGGCATGTGAACCAGTGGGCCAAGAAGGCGGTTCTGCTTGGCTTCCGGATCAAGGATATGGAGCACCATGTCGGCGGACCGCAGGATGGCGGTTGGTGGGACAAGGTCGACAGCAAGTTCAAGGGCTGGACAGCCGAGGACTGGAAGGCGGCGGGGTTCCGCGCCGTGCCCAACTGTGTGGTGCGGCGGTCGGCCTATATCGCCAAGGGCGTGGTGCTGATGCCGTCCTTCGTGACCGTGGGCGCAGATGTGGACGAGGGGTCCATGGTGGACGGCTGGGCTACGGTTGGTTCCTGTGCCCAGATCGGCAAGAATGTTCACCTGTCAGGCGGTGTAGGGATCGGCGGCGTTCTGGAGCCGATGCAGGCGGGGCCGACGATCATCGAAGACAATTGCTTTATCGGGGCGCGATCTGAGGTGGTGGAAGGCTGCATCGTGCGCGAAGGTTCGGTCCTTGGCATGGGCGTGTTCATCGGCAAGTCGACCAAGATCGTCGACCGGGAAACGGGCGAGGTCATGTATGGCGAGGTTCCGGCCGGGTCTGTCGTTGTGGCCGGGTCGATGCCGTCCAAGGGCGGGATCAACCTTTACTGTGCGGTGATCGTGAAGAAGGTTGACGCGCAGACCCGGTCCAAGACCAGCATCAACGAATTGCTGCGGGACTGATGGACAAGGTCGCGGCCTTTCTGGACGCGACCACACATCCCAGGCGGGATGTCTTGCTGGCGCTGCGCGGGGTTATCCTTGGCGCGGCGGTGGATCTGGCCGAGCATATCAAATGGAACGCGCCGAGTTATCAGGCCGCCGGGGAAGACCGGATCACGTTCAATTTGTCGTCGCCGGATGCCGTTCAGATCGTGTTCCATCGCGGCGCAAAGGCAAAGGATACCAAGACCGGGGTCAGGCTTGTCGATGATCGTTCGGGACGGCTGAAATGGGCCACGGATCAACGGGCCGTCACGCGGTTTGCATCGCTTGATGAGGTAACGGCGGGTGCGGACTGGCTTGCCGGGTTTGTCGAGACGTGGATTGCAGCCGTACTTTCTGATGAGGGCGTTTGATCAACCTGTCAGGGCCTTGACCTCGTGCCGTTTCAGCGCACGTCGGGCGACCTTGCCAAAACCACCCTGACCCATGGATTCGAGTTCGGGAAAGAGGCGAAACAGTTCTGACCTCGTCACCTCGTCAAAGCTGGCGGTGGTTTGCGGGCCCGGGTGGTAGGTCTCGCTGTACAGGCCGCCCGACAGGACGATCTCGTGCCGGTCAAAAAGCAGGTGGACATAACGGACAGGCTTTCCGTCTTGCCGCTGCGTGATGTTGTGACCATCCACAAGGTCGCGGGCTTTGATGAGCACTTCTGATGTGCCGAAAAGCAGCTCTGCGCGGGCGTTGGCGATGAGCAGACGGTGATGGGGCGAGAGTTCCAGATCGCCATGACGGCCAAAAGTGCCGGACGCGATCCGCACAGGGGCGTCACGGCCCAGCGCAAAGCGAAACGCCATGCCAATCCACCGCAAGGGCTGCGGTCCGTGATCACGTGTCAGGACCATGTCACCGGGCCGCAGCATCTCGACCGGAACGGGTCCGCCCGAGGTGGCGATAAGGGTGCCGGCGGTAAAGCATGGCACGGTCGAGGTCATGTTGACAAAGGCGGTGTCCGTGTTCCCTGCACTATCCTCGACCGTGTATGAGAACACGTTTTCTTCGCCCAGACCGTCGGACAGGACGGTCAGCGTTCCGTCGGCATTGACCTGCACCGCCTCGCCCGAGCCGAGTTTTATCGTATCGCCCGGTTCAACCTCTTGTCCGTTGATATGCGTGATGGTGAGCTTGCCGCCCGCCGCCGAGCTGTCATTCTTGGTGACATCGATCGTCACCTCTTTCTGACCTTCAAGATCGACGTAGTCGTCATCGGCGATCAGGACGGTCTGGATACTGTTGCCTGCAATCATGAGGTTGCTGTCATAGACGGCATCCCCCGCATCCGCGATTCCGATCTTGATCGTGTTGATCTGCCCCGGCACGACCGGCGCCTTTAGCGTCATTGTCACCGTCACACCATCCATTTCCGTGTTGATCACATCCTTGGACGAGGGGTTATCCTTGTAGAGGTTAGAGTTTGACTTGTCGTTGATGTTGTCGATGCTGATATCTCCGTCACCGACGGTCAGCGTTGCCTTTTCGCCGTTGACCCAGATGCCGACAGCATCGTTGAAGCCGCCGTTGACGTATTCAAGGTATTCCTCGGACGAGAAGGTGACCTGCATCGTCAGGGTACTGCCCTGCGGCACAAAGCTCGCGTTGATGACTGCGGCATCAAAGGTTTTGGCTCCGGCGATCTCACTCAGGTCGTTGTCGCCGGTCATCTTGTTGTCGGTGGACATGCCGGCGACACGGTTGGGATCGCCAGAGGATTGGGTGATGTCCCCGACTTTGCCCGTCGACAGGATGACCCCGTCATCTGATGGGGCAAGGCCCGGCGTCGTCGTGTCAGCGCCGGTGTAGATACCCTTGGCCGTGCTGGCACCAGTGTAGCTGGCCGAGATGATCTTGATACCGGAACCGAACATCGATTCAGCCATCTGCATCGCCGTCACGTTGGAATTGATGCTGAGTTCCGCCGCTTTGACCATCTCCTGCCCCTCCTCTGTCGGACGAGTCAGGACTGATACTGATGGATCGCCAAGAACTGCTTAATGCCACGCCGTATTGATCGAATCTGCAGGCTGTGACAGCATTTCGCAGTCCTGACGGCCAAAGGCCAGACAATGCTGACCATTACCCATGTGCGTGACGAAACTGACGCCGCCGTGGTGCGCATTCTTGTCGCCGAGTTCTTTGACTGGTTGAGGAAGCGCTATCCGGACATCGTGGAGACACTTGATTCCTACATCCGGGTGCAGGACATCGACGGGCAAATGCGCGATCTTTTGAACCGGTTTGCTCCACCCGATGGCGACTGTCTTCTGGCCCGACTGGACGGGGTACCAGCGGGGATCGTGATGACCAAGCCGCATTCGGATGGTGTCTGCGAGATGAACCGTATGTTCGTGACGGACGCCGCGCGCGGTCACGGTGTGGGCCGGGCCCTTGTGGCCGAGATCATCGCGACAGGGAAGGCGCTTGGTTATCGACGGATGCTGTTGGCGGCAGGGCCGCGGCATACCGAGGCCTTGGCGCTTTACCGGAGATTCGGTTTTGTCGAGGATGAGACCCTGCCGGACACGGGCGCAGGGGAAATCGAAGTGCGGATGATCCGCGATCTTTGAGTCGGCAACTTTCTCTGATTCTGGAAGCGATTGTTTCGCAGATGTGTCAAATTGCCTTCATGAATCACTTTGTCGAATGTCACGATGCGCTATCGTGAGGTTGATTACGCGCGCGCTTCAGGAGCCTCGACTGCGCAGGCGAAATCCGGCGGATCATCGGTGTAAAGAGTGTTGTGGAAAATCACTGGAACTTAGGTCTTTGACAGGACGAGGATTTGATTATTTGCCCGTCCGGACGGAATCCTTTATTTGGTCCCATTTAAGTGCTGTAGTCGGCCCCGCCTGTGTATGATGGGAACAGTTGATTGAGAGACATCGCAGGTACAGATTTGGCAAGAGTTCCCCGGGGCGATCAGGTATCACTTTTGCCGGAAACCTTCCGTGGTGGAATCCTTGCAGGGTTTCATGCGGAATCAGGGACTTATGGGTTGGGCGTCCGGATTATCCGGACAGCGCGCAGATCACGCATCATCGGGCGGGACGAAGCGTTTCGCAACCTTGTGACGAACCCGGCTTTCCTGGGGCATCTGGCGACGGACCCTGTCGCCGATCCCCTGTTCTTCCTTTCACATCAGCATTACCTGGCGCGCGGCCTGTCCGCCGATCAGCGCATTGTTTCCGCTCAAATGCATTATGACCACGAAGTCAGGGCTTTTGATGAAGAGTATCTGAATGATGTCTATCAGAATGGCGGGCTGGTTCTTTGGTCCGAGATTTTCCGGGGGATCAAATACGAGATCCGGATTCAACCCGGGAATGATGTTCTTTACGAAGGTGGAATCAGTGTCATCTTTTTCGTAGATGGCGGACGGGTTTGCGTATTGTCCTATTCGGTCGTGCCGGCCTCGGTCCTGGTACCTGGTGCGGGTAGTGATCCTGTGCTGTTCCTGACGCGCAAGCAACTGACGCAGAACCGGGCTTATCAGGCTGACTTCAACCGGGCGTTTGACCGGTGCATGCCCGGGCACCTATGTATGGGCGCCGTCGTCGGCATCGCCGCCGGGCTGGGCCATGACAAGATCTTTGGCATCACCCCGGAACGCCAGCCGGCGTGGAGTTCTGACCGGCAGGATCAGTTTGAAACCACCTATGCAGGATTCTGGGAGTCGCTGGGGGCGAGGCGGGCCTCTGCGCTGAGCTATGTCATCGATCTTCCTTTGCATATGACCCCACTGGACGAGATGGATGCGGGACGCCGCAGGCGGGCCCGGCAGCGACGCGCGCATATTGCGGCGGTCGAGGACAGTGCGCTGGCAGTCATAAGTGATCGGCTGCGCGTCTCTCGCTGAGGTCTTTGCGGCGGGCTGGCCTGACCCGGTTGATCTGCACCCTGCCCCACTCTCGGTCGTGGGCCGCCGTCTTCGGCCACGACCGGAATGACGCGATCAGGCCGCGTCTCTGCGCCAGTTTGGAAACGGATCGGCGAGACGGGACCAGTCCCGTGGCCGAAAACTGCCCTCCTTTCCGACGAGACAGTCGTCAAGGGCCGCCGTAAGCGCATACTTGTCCATTCCTGATCCGATGAAGACCAGTTCCTGTCGCCGGTCACCCCATGGTTCCTGCCAGTGGCTGGCCATATAGTCACGGGCTGCCTCGTGTGTGGGCCAGCGGTCTTTTGGTACAGCGGCCCACCAGGTGCCGAGCGGCTTGACTGTCGAAAGCGCACCGGCGAGCGAGAATTCGGCGACCCAGTCCGGCCGCGTCGCCAGCCAGAAATGTCCCTTGGCGCGGATGACACCCGGCAGGGGGCCGTTCAGAACAGCATGGACCCGGGCCGGGTCAAATGGCCGTCTGGCCCTGTAGACAAAGGAAGTAACTCCATATTCTTCGGTCTCAGGAACGTGGTCGTCATGGCCGTAAAGCTCTTTGGCCCAAAGCGGATGCTCATGGGCCCTGTCAAAGTCGAACAGACCGGTGCCCATTATGTCCCGTGCATCGACCCTGGAATGGTCTGCGAGGATCAGACGGGCATCCGGGTTCAAGGCCTTGATGATCTTGACAGCCGCATCAACCCGGTCTGGTCCGGCATCGGTTGTCTTGTTCAGAACGATGACATCGGCAAACTCCATCTGGTCGACAAGCAGGTCAACGAGCGTGCGTTTATCGGCGTCGCCCAGGGATTCGCCCCGATCCTGCAGGAAATCATGGCTGGCGAAATCTGCCAGCAGGTTCACTGCATCGACGACAGTCACCATCGTATCAAGCCGGGCCACGTCTGAAAGGCTTTCTCCATCTTCGCTGCGGAAGTCGAAAGTTGCGGCCACGGGCAAAGGTTCGGCGATACCGGTCGATTCGATCAGAAGGTAGTCGAACCTCGCTTCTGCAGCCAGACGGCGAACTTCTTGGAGAAGGTCGTCGCGCAGGGTGCAGCAGATGCAGCCATTGGTCATCTCAACAAGCTTTTCCTGAGTATGACTTAGGTCTGTTCCGGCGCGGATCAGGCCGGCGTCGATGTTCACTTCGGACATGTCGTTGACAATCACGGCAACCCGGCGGCCTTCGCGGTTGTTCAGGACCTGGTTAAGGAGTGTTGTCTTTCCCGCACCAAGAAAGCCGGAAAGGACAGTTACAGGAAGAAGATCGGGCATGCTGTTAGGGCTCCTGCAAGACGGTAGGTGCCTTCATATATGTTATATTATAACATAACAAGTCTCTCCCACATGATCCGTCATAAACTTGCGCGGAAGGTTCTTGCCAGACTGGGCTGCTGCAAGACGATGACAGCAACTGCGGGCTGATGTCGGGGTCCTTGACATCTGACACAGCACTGCCGCAGGTCGGTGGAAATCGGCAGAAGGAAAGCGCCATGCCCGAGACAAAGGAAAAGCGGCCCCAGCAGGTGTTTACGCTGCTTGTCGAAGTGGGTCGCAAACCCGGCGACGGATTACCGGACGGGTCCACGGGGGCCGCGCTGATGATCTATGCCTCGGGCGTGGACGAGGCCGAGGCTGTTCGGGAAACGGTTGCGATCCTGAAGCAGGCCGATCTCGCGCCGCTGGATGTTTCCGGCTATGGCACGCTTGAGGAGCGGCTTGCCGAAGGGCACGACATCGATCAGGAAGAACGGGCGCTGATGGAAAGGGCGCTCGAAGAAAACTCGGTGATCGTGGCGCAGATGACGCCCTTTTTCGACAAGGCATGATGATGGCCGTTGATCCTGTTGCCCTGACGGCCGATCTGGTCCGCTGCCCCTCGGTCACGCCCGAGGAAGGCGGGGCGTTGCAACTTCTGGAACCCCTGCTGACCCGCGCCGGGTTTGTCTGCACGCGTGTCGATCGGGGAGGTGTTTCGAACTTGTTTGCCCGCTGGGGGCGGCAGGGGGCGAACCGCTCTTTCGGCTTTAACGGGCATACGGATGTGGTGCCCCTGGGCAATCCGGCGGACTGGACCGTCGATCCCTTTGGCGCCGAGATCCGGGACGGATTTCTTTATGGGCGCGGAGCCACCGACATGAAATCGGGTGTCGCGGCCTTTGTAGCGGCGGCAGTCGATTTCGTGACCGGAACGCCGCCGGACGGCGCGATCCTGATCGCGATCACCGGGGATGAAGAGGCCGAGGCCGAGCATGGGACGGTGGCTCTTCTGGACTGGATGAAGGCCAATAGCGAAAGCATGTCAGTCTGTCTGGTCGGTGAACCCACGAACCCGAACGAGATGGGCGAGGCCATGAAGATCGGCCGGCGCGGGTCGCTGACAGCGTTCTTTACGATCCACGGGGTTCAGGGCCATTCGGCCTATCCGGACCGGGCAAAGAACCCGCTACCCGCAGTCGCGCGGCTGGTGGACCGGCTTTCGTCGCATGAACTCGACAAGGGTTCGGCGCATTTTGACCCATCGACCCTTGCCGTGGTGACGATCGATACGGGCAATCCGGCATCAAACGTGATTCCGGCGACGACACGGACAACGGTGAACATCCGGTTCAACGATTTGCATACCGGCCAAAGCCTGACGCAGTGGCTGCGGGACGAGGCGGATGCGGTGGCGACGGTCTTTGGGGTGCGGATCGAGATGACGGTGAAGATTTCGGGCGAGAGCTTCCTGACGCCGCCCGGCCCCTTGTCTGACATGGTCGCCGCTGCGGTCGAGACCGAGACAGGACGGCGACCAGCCCTTTCAACCTCGGGCGGCACGTCGGATGCGCGTTTCGTCAAGGATCACTGCCCGGTGGTGGAGTTCGGACTCGTCGGCCGGACGATGCATCAGGTGGATGAACGCGTCTCGGTCGCGCAGATCGGGCAGCTCAAGGCGATCTACGGTCGGATTCTGCGCGACTATTTCGCCTGACCCTCTCGCAGCTGCACAGTGCACCGGGCCATCCTGCACATTGCAGGGCACCCTGCCCCGCCCCACCTGTCCGGGCATCACCCAGCGGAGCGCACCATGCCGACCGAAACCAGCCAGACCCCGTTTGATCGCCTCCTTTCAGAACTGACTACCTGGCCCGGCATTACGACAGGGCCGGGCCGGTTCGGGTCGGTCACTTACCTTTATGGAACGCGTGAGATCGGCCATGTCCATGGCAACAGCCATGCCGACCTCCCGTTTCCGACAAAGCTGCGGCACGAACTCGTGGCCGAGGGCCGCGCGCGGCCGCATCATTTCCTGCCGCAATCGGGCTGGGTTTCGGCCCCCCTGCGGGGCGAGGGGGCGAATGAAAAGGCGCTTGATCTGTTCCGGCTGAACTATGACCTGATCGTGCGCAAAAAGCAGCCGCCGGAGCCCATGCCCGAAGGCTGAGTCCCACAGCTTCTTCTGGTTCCAAATATCCCGGGGGGAGGCGCAGCCGGGGGGCAGAGCCCCCCTCTTCCTTTGGCAAGTGACGCGCCCTGTCCGTCGTGCTAAGGGCGCTGCCATGAGCCAGATCCCCTCCAAGGACGCCATCCTGCAATGGATCGCGGACAACCCGACACTCACAACGAAACGCGATATCGCCAAGGCCTTTGGCATCAAGGGCGCGGGGCGGATCGACCTCAAGCGCATCCTGAAAGAGCTTGAGGAGGCGGGGCATCTGACCAAGCGGACCAAGTCCTATCGTGAACCCGATACACTGCCGCCCGTATCGGTGCTGCAGGTTATGGCACCCGACCGGAACGGTGATCTTTACGCAAGGCCGATGGAATGGAACGGCGAGGGGCCAGAGCCGCGCATCCTGTATCTGGGGCGTGAGGCGGACCCGGCTTTGGGTGCGGGCGACCGGATTCTGGCGCGGCTGACGGCGGTCGAGGGTGATGATCACGCCTATGAGGCGCGGCTGATCCGCCGGATCGGGGCCAACCCGCTGCGGATCGTCGGCATCTACAAGCAGGACAGCGAAGGCGGCCGGATCATGCCCATCGACAAGGGCGAGGCCAAACAATGGGTGGTCCAGCGCGGGCAGGACGGGGGCGCGAAAGAAGGCGAACTGGTCGAGGCGGAACAGGCCGGGCCCAAGGGACGGCTTGGTCTGCCCAAGGCGCGCATAGTGGCGCGGCTGGGCGATCCTACCACGCCCAAGGCCGTCAGCCTGATCGCAATCCATCAGCACGGTATTCCCGACCACTTCCCCGATGACGTCATGGCCGAAGCGGATGCCTGTCAGCCCGCCACTTTGGGCAAGCGCGAGGATCTGCGGGACCTGATGCTCCTCACCATCGACCCGTCAGATGCGAGGGACCGGGATGATGCGGTTCTGGCAATCCCTGACGACGATCCCGACAACGACGGCGGGTTTGTCATCTGGGTCGCGATTGCCGATGTGGCCTACTATGTCCGGCCGCAGTCGGAACTTGACCGCGAGGCGCGGAACCGGGGCAATTCGACCTATTTCCCTGACCGTGTGGTGCCGATGCTGCCTGACATGCTGTCGGGTGATCTGTGTTCGCTGCACGAACATGTCGACCGTGCCGTGATTGCCGTGCGCATGCGGATCAATGCCGAAGGGCACAAGATCGACCACCGGTTCACCCGGGGGCTGATGCGGTCCAAGGGATCGCTGGCCTATGAAGAGGTGCAGGCGGCGATTGACGGACAGGTGTCAGAGCGGGTGGAGCCTTTGCTCGACCCGGTGATCCGACCACTTTACGCCGCCTATGCCGCGCTGGCGCGGGCGCGGGACAGCCGGCAGCCGCTTGACATCGACCTGCCGGAACGGCGGATCGTTTTGTCGGACGAAGGCAAGGTCGTCTCGGTCGCGTTCAAGGAACGGCTCGACGCGCACCGTCTGATCGAGGAATTCATGGTGCTGGCCAATGTGGCCGCCGCCGAGACGTTGGTGGCCAAGAAGACGCCGCTTCTGTTCCGGGTGCATGAGGAACCTTCGCCCCAGAAGCTTGACGGGCTGCGGGAAGTTGCCGAGGCGGCGGGGCTGACGCTGGCCAAGGGGCAGGTTCTCAAGACATCGCACCTGAACCGTTTGCTGGCGCAGGCCGAGAGGACGGATCACGACGAACTTATCAATATCTCGACCCTACGGGCGATGACTCAGGCCTATTACAACCCCGAGAACTTTGGTCATTTCGGGCTGGCACTGCGGAACTATGCGCATTTCACCTCGCCCATCCGGCGGTATTCCGACCTGATCGTCCACCGGGGCCTGATTTCGGCGCATCACTGGGGCAAGGACGGGCTGTCCGAACAGGATATCGAAAAGCTCGACGATACGGCCAAGCTGATTTCCGACACTGAACGGCGGTCCATGCTGGCCGAGCGGGATACGACCGACCGGTATCTGGCGGCGTTCCTGGCCGACCGCGTGGGGGCCGAGTTTGCGGGGCGGATATCGGGTATCGCCAAGTTTGGTGTCTTTGTGAAGCTGGACGAGACCGGGGCGGACGGGCTGATCCCGATCCGGACGCTGGGCGAGGAATTCTTTCACTTTGACGCCGATAGCCAGACGTTGATGGGTGCCGAAAGCGGCACGATCATCGGCCTTGGCCAACGAGTGACGGTCAAGCTGGCCGAGGCTGTGCCGGTCTCGGGCGGGTTGATCCTTGAACTCGTGACGCTGGACGAAAAGGCGATGACCCGGGCACGGCGCGGTTCGGCACGCGGGCCTTCGCCCCGGCGCAAGATCGGCGCGGCCAAGGCCAAGGCGGCAGCAGACCGGCGCAAAGTCAGCCGGACGCGGAGATAGGGTTTTGCCGTTGGACGGGGCCACGGTAAGGTGTGCGGCAATGATAACAGGTCGGGCAGGACCATGCGGCTTTTCGGACAGTTCGGGTATGTACTGGCAGGTCTGCTGATGACGGGCCCTGTCACCGGGCAGACCGTCCCGACCCCCGAGGCACAGGTGGACGACGTGGTCATTCCGACAGTGGAATTTCAGGACTGGATATCAGCGTTCCGGAACCGCGCGCTTGACGCTGGGATTACCGCTGAAACGCTTGATGCAGCGCTGAACGGGGTCACCTATCTGCCCGATGTCGTGGAGAGGGACCGCAGCCAGAACGAGTTTACAAAGACGATCTGGGACTACCTTGATACGGCAGTATCGGACGCACGAATAGAACTGGGGCAAAAGTCGCTGCGCGAAAACGCAGCATTGCTGGACGAGATCGAGGCCCGTTACGGCGTGGACCGCAATGTCGTCGTGGCGATCTGGGGGCTGGAAAGTTCCTATGGGTCCTATCGCGGTGACATTCCCACGGTTTCGGCTTTGGCCACGCTTGCCTTTGACGGGCGGCGGGCGCGGTTCTTTGAAAACCAATTGATGATGGCGTTGCGCATCCTGCAGAACGGGGATGTGTCGCCTGACAAAATGAAGGGAAGTTGGGCCGGGGCGATGGGGCACACCCAGTTCATGCCAACCTCTTGGGATGCCTATGCTGTTGATTTCAATGGCGACGGTCGTCGCGATATCTGGTCGGACGATCCGAGCGACGCGCTCGCGTCAACCGCCGCGTTTCTTGCAGGGTTCGGCTGGACAACCGGCCAGCCCTGGGGGGTCGAGGTGATCTTGCCGACCGGCTTCGACTATACTTCTGCGCGCGATACGAACCGGCAGACCACAGAGTACTGGGCAAGCATCGGGGTGTTGGGGGTGGACGGTGGGCCGGTATCCTATGACGGCACGGCGACGATCGTCATGCCCGCCGGGGCACGCGGGGCGGCCTTCATGATCTTTCGGAACTTCAATGTGTTAGAGCACTACAATACGGCTGATGCCTATGTGATCGGAGTCGGGCATTTGGCCGACAGGCTGCGCGGCGGACCTGCCATCCAGGCGGAATGGCCAAGGGATGACAGAGCCCTGACTTTTGAAGAGCGCAAGGAACTGCAAGCTTTGCTGAACGCTGCGGGCTTCGGTCCCTTGGCCGAAGACGGGCTGGTCGGACCACGGACGATTTCAGCGGTACGGACCTGGCAAAGGGCGACGGGGATCATTCCGGATGGCTACGCCTCGCTTGTGGCGTTGAGCATGTTGCGAGATGCTGAGGCACCCTAGGGCCTGTCATTCGCTCTCGAAATCTCAACCAGTCGCATTCCTATCGTCGAGGGGCTTCTGCCATCTGTAGGGTCGCCGATTCACCACGACAGGTCTTCTCAGATTCAGAGGTTGTTGCGGGACGACTGGTTTGCAGTGATTCGTTTCGTCCTGAAAGAAGATCGGCCAGTGATGCAGACACTAGCCTTTGGGGACGCTGTTGCTAACCATACTGCTCGGATTGTCTTTCCCTTTTCAGTCGCAGTGCGGCGTCTTCTCGGCGGGCAATCTCTTCGGTCGCCTGATGGCGCCCATGAGCGGCGGCAAGGACCCTTCGCGCCCCATCGATCTGCACCAGCGTCTGGGCAAGTTCGAGGTTGAGTTCCGTCCTCCTGCAGTTGATCCAGTGCTGCCACAGCGCATCGGCACCCGCGCGACTGGCCGGGTCACTCAGATCTGACAGATCCGAGTAGCCGGCTTGCGGCTGTTCCAGCTCGGCAAGTCTGGCTCTTAGTTGGGTTTCGCGTCGGCGATGACCGGCCATTTTCGCCTGGGCGACTTCAAATATAGCGCCGGTCAGCTTGACAAGCTCATTCCACTCTTGACCATTCGTGCCTTTCATCGTTTTGCCTTTCTCCGAAGCCCCTCCGCAAAGCGGATGGCCGCGGCCACTGCGCGATAATGTTCTCTGGAAATCTCCTGCCCCACATCAACATTGGCGTGCAGCATACGTGCCGTCGGAGGATCATGTTGAATCGGAATACCGTGTTCGACGGCAATTTCCCGAATTCGCGCTGCGATCTCATCAACCCCTTTGGCGATACAAACCGGTGCGCGCCGTGACCCGCGATGCCATCGCAGCGCAACGGCGTAATGCGTGGGATTCACGATGATCACATCGGCCTTTGGTACATCGGCCATCATCTTGTTCATGGCAATACTGATGCCACGGGCACGGCGCTGTTGCTTGGTGGCCGGGTCGCCCTCGGCATCCTTCGTCTCTTCGATCAACTCCTGTCGCGACATCCGGTTCTTCCGGACGTGGTCCAGGCGCTGCCAGATCAGATCCAGAATTCCGATGCCAAGGGACACGGCGAACAACGCTAACATGAGTTCAACCGTAAGGCGGAAAAGCACTTCCGTGCCCGCTACTGGTGCGAGCTCCATGGTTCCGATGATCTCATCGAGACGGTGTTGGACAAGATAGACAGCAACAATTGCGTATGAACTGAGCTTGATGACGCTCTTTGCAAATTCGACCAAGCCCGTCAGACCAAATTTGCTTTGAATGGCGGATAATGGCGATATGCGGGACAGTTTCGGCTCAAGCTTTGTTCCGGCAAAGTGCAGGCCCTGTTGGGCAAGAATAGACAGGACCGCAAGAGCAGCGGCCGGACCAACCCAGACCATCAGCGACCAGCCCGCCGAGATCAGAATGGATCCGGCATAGGGGGCTGCGGCACCAGTGAAGAGATCGGACGAAATCCTGTCGGACTGGTCGAGCAAGAAAGCCAGTTTCGCCCCCAAGGCCAAGATGCCCGCAGAGCCCAGACTGACCGCAACAAGAATGAAACCTCCGTAGGCCGCGGCGGTCGTCAGATCGGCGGAATAGGCGATCTCGCCCCTCCTCCGCGCGTCATCCAGCTTTTTCTGTGTAGGTTCATAGGGTTTATCATCAACGTCCTCGCCACTCATGACAGGGCCCCGAACGGGTTGGACATGAATTCAATGAGAGCGTCAGACCATGTTGACAAGAGCAGAGGTGCTGCAAGAAATACAAGCAGGAGCCCTCCGGCCGTCAGGGCAGGTGCGCCGACGAAGGTCACCATAAGTTGCGGCATGGCCCTGTTTAGGAAGCCCAAAGCGAGGTTATAGAGCAGGGCACCGATGACAAAAGGCATGGACAAGCCGAAGGCCAACTGGAACGAGCGCGCGGCCTCCTGCAGTCCGGACGCAAGAACCTGCTCGGACATCGGCCATTGTCCTGGCGGTATCAGATTGTAGCTGCCAATCATGTAAGCTGCTGCATGAACATGCAGCCCGAGCAAGGCGGCGAGCGCGAGGCCGCCGCTCACAAGCAGATGGCCGATGGCGGGCATCGGCTCGGTCATTGCGGTGGCACCAAAAAGCTGTGACAGCGAAGTGGATTGCGCAATGATGGTTCCGGCCGTCGCCAGCGCGAGGACGTATAACCGCAGAAAGATCCCGAACATCAGGCCGGCCGCAACTTCAGCCAAGACAAACGAAATCAGAGCGGAAACTGCAGTCGGGGGATTTGGAATCTGATCGGCAACTGCAGGCATGACAACGAGGACAAAGCCCAACGATAATCCCAGTCTGACCCGTACCGGGATGGATTGTTCCCCGAAACCGGGGATCAACGCCATCATGGCACCAACACGGATGAAAACAACAAATGCCAGCCAAAGAACCTCGTTCGACAAACTGAGGAGTGCGCCCAGATCTGATGTCATGCGGGTACCAGGCCCAGAAGGGCTGGCTTTGCGTCGATACCGATTTCTTCGAATGCCAGGACCGGATTGGAAATGCCCTTGGCCATCATGACCGTGCGCAAGAATCTCCGGCGCTTCATGGAAGTTACCACGGCCGCATAGGTGCCATTCTCTGCTGCGCGACCGATCCTTTCGGCTATGGCGCCTGCCAACCTATTGAACTCTGCCGGTGGCAGGGCGACGTCGGAACTGTCCCGATCCGAGTGAATCTGGTAAGTTGTGAATGTGTCTTCCCACTCTTGCGCAAGCTGAATAAGGGGAATGGTGCCGTCACTACGCCGCATTTCCGCAACAAGCTGGAATCCAAGCCGTTGCCTGACGTGCTCGCAGATTCTCTCCGATGTCTTGAAGTGTTGCCGCCCTTCCGCGACCGCTTCAATGATCAGTGACAGATTCCGGATCGAGACGCGTTCATCAAGAAGCAGACGCAATACGGCCAGCAGAATATCGATCGGAACCTTTTCCGGAATAAGTTCGTCAAGCATTTTCCGATTTGCCTCGGCACGGGCGTTGTCACTCAGATTCACCATTTCATCAAGCAGGCGACGGAGCGCTTTGTGACTCATGAGCCGCGAGAAATTGCGCTTGATGATCTCAAGAAGATGCGTTGCAAGGACTTCGGCCGGCCAGACAGTTGTGAGGCCCGCCAGAGAAGCGACTTCCTGACTATCGGGTGAAATCCACTTGGCCGGTGCGCCATACACAGGCTCTTTGACCTCTTCACCACCGATATCATTTTGCAAGGGACCGGTCAGGAGCGCCAGAACGCTGCCCGGCCTCAGCTTGTCTTGGGCCTGTTCAACCCCCTGAATTCTTATAACGTAAGTTCCACTCGGCAGTCCTGCGTTGTCCGTTAGCCGGATTTCAGGAAGGAGAAGACCAAAACTCGTTGCGACATGGCTGCGCATGTTTGCAATGCGCGAGTTCAGTCCTGTTGCCGGATCAAGAACCATATCCACGAGGTCTGTGGAAAACTCGACATGAATATCCTCAAGATCCAGGAGATCGCCCATCGAATTGCGCTGAATGGGAGCGCCCCCGGTTTGGGTACTCGTCGCCTTCGTGCGCGATTCTCTCTCACGATTGCGCACCACAACATAAGCTGCGAACGCCAGACCTATCGCCCCCAAGATGAACGGAATGAACGGAAGCCCCGGAACGATTGCAAAAAGTCCCATAAGCAAAGCAACTGTCGCAAGGGCTGCCGGTTGACGCCCCAATTGAGAGATAATGGCGGCATCCGCTGCGCCGGTCGCACCTCCACGTGCAAGCAAGAGTGCGGATGCGACCGAGATGATGACGGCTGGAATCTGGCTTGTCAGTCCGTCACCTACAGTCAGGATCGCATAGGTCTCAAAAGCTTGTGGAATCTCAAGATCGTGGACAACGGCACCAACGACGAGTCCGACGATCAGATTAAGCGCCGTGATCAGCAATCCCGCAACTGCGTCGCCCTTCACAAACTTGGACGCACCATCCAGAGACCCAAAGAACGTCGTTTCCGCCTGTTCGCGTTCGCGCCGCGCGCGGGCTTCGGCATGATCGATCGCACCTGCGGCCATGTCGGCATCAATGGCCAGTTGCTTGCCCGGCATGGCGTCGAGAGCGAAGCGAGCGCCCACCTCCGCCATTCGGGCAGCTCCCTTGTTGATGACAATGAAGTTCACAATGAGAAGGACGCCGAAAACCACGAGGCCGAGCAGGACTGAACCACCCATGACGAACATGGCGAAACCTTCGATGACATGTCCTGCAGCGTCGGTACCTGTATGCCCTTCACCGATGATGAGTTTAGTGGAAGAGACATTAAGTGAAAGCCGCAACATGAGTGAGGCCAAAAGGATTGTCGGAAATGCCGAGAAATCAAGCGGTCTTTCGACAAAGAGTGTAACGGTAAAGATCAGAATTGCGAGAGCAAACGAGGCTGCCAGGCCAATGTCGAGAATCCATGACGGTACTGGAAGTATCATCATTACGATGACTGCCATAAACGCCAACGCCATGATGACGGTCGGTTGAAACAGTTTCTGGGGACTCAGCTTTGGCAATGATCAACTCTCATTTGTCAGGAAGACAAGGGAACCCAGGGTTGGGGTACCGCCTCTTTCCTGCAAGAGCGGATAGGTATTTCGTCTGGGCTGCGGCGAGCGATCTTCAGGTCGTGCCACTCCGACGTCACCATTCTCAAGCAATCTCTCCAAATCTCTTTCTGTCAGACCCGCAAGGGCTTCATCAAAACGAATTCTGTAAGCGCTCGCGTGTACTTCGTTTTGAGAGTGATAGGAGCCGGCGGAGGTTGACCAATTTCCTGACGCTTCATGAAGGTCCTTAAGATAACTTGCCGCATAGCTTGCGTTTGCTAATGGATCAAACATCTGCTCAATCGAGGTGAAGTTCTGCCCATGCCAACGGTAATTGATCTGAAAACATCCTATATCGAAACTTTCGATGCTGCGATCGTGTGATTCCATTGCAAATTTCTCAGCATCTGATCGACTCTCAAACCAGTAGCCCTTCCCCCCCACATTTACTGTCCAAGGCCAAGGTAATGTTTCGCCATTTCTCGATCGACCGGTTTCTGTAATTGCAATCGCAAGGAGGACCGAAACCGGAACATTGGTTATCATTGCTGCATCTCTAGCAGCCTCGATACAAAGATCGGATGAGTCGGCCAAAGCTTGGTCAGCTTGGAATCCTAAGCCTGCGGAACAAAAGAAGGTAACGATTGCTATTCGGCAAGGAGAGAACGCAAAGGGTAGCACCATGTATCAAGCCTTCTGCTTGTCATGTCATGGAAATTGCCACGAGATGGTTGAGAATTCGTTTCGCTTGGACTTCGAATTAAGGAGAAGCCGCGTCAGTCTCGCCCGGTACCAAAGTGAAGCGTGCCAGCAAGGACTCCGCAAGTCGGCGCGTTGCCTCGGCCTCTTCAATGAGAGATCGACGTTCTGCCAGAGTCTCCAGTTGAAGCGCCTGGGGGCCAGCTTCCAGCATATCACTCGCGGCATCACGCAAGTCAGGATCATCGCCTGTCGCAAGCGCCGCCCAGTCTCCGGCGCGCCAAGCGGAAACCTCAGTGTCACTCTGCAATGCTGTGCCTGTGGCTCGATAGCGCTGAGTCAGATTATCCGCACGCGGATCCAAGATTCCCGAAAGAATCTCTGATCCCTCGGCATCTCGCCCTTCTGCATAGGCCGCTTCCGCTCTGACAAAGCGCCGTTCCGCCATTGCTGCGCCTTGAGCGCCCTCCGCGACAAGCTCATTCGCCTTCTCAGTGAAACCTAGGACGATGAGCCTCGAACTCACTGCATTTGCAGCGGCATCCGAAATGTTTGCTGGCAGGTCCCCGAATGCAAACTCGAGAAACGGTCCATCGTCCATTTGCTGCGCCATCGCAATAATCACTTTGGCTTCAAGTTCAGCCCTCAATTGATCGTCTGGAGAACTTGAAGCCCCCGAAATGAACTCGATCGCTTCTTTGAATTTCTGTTCAGCAATCATTGCATCTACAGACGCAATGGTGAGTTCTTCACCGCCCTCAGTCCCGCGATTCTCGAAACGCAAGGCATCGGCAAGGTCAATCGAACCAGATTCCAAAGAATCCCCGCCGGTCACAGTCAATTCGAGAAGCTTCACGAACGCTTCTGGCGAAGTTCTAGGGTGCCCTTCGAGAGAAAGCTCTAGTTCGTTCAGGGCTGCTTCCGGTCCGTCGACCGTCTCGATGACTTCGATCAATGTCAGATCGGGGGTTGTGGTCTGAAAAGCCGCTGATCGACCGTCGAGTATTTCTTCCGCGGCGGCCGGGTCGCCCGCATCCAGAAAGAGCTGTGCCAAGAGCGTTCCGATCTGGTCCCGGATAGGCTCGGGCAATGCCTTTTGTGCCATGATCATCGCGGTCCTTTCCGGTTCGCCGGCCCCAGTAAGGCTACGGCGCGCAAGTGCCGACCAGAGAGCGATGCTACCAACGCAGCCGAGCTGGTCGGAAAGGGTTGGTCCCGAGGTAATATCTTCGTCGATAGTTCCGGCGATCGCTCCCAATATATCTCGCTCCATTGACCTGGCACCATCGAGTGTGAGAACACCCGCGGCCTCGCGACCAAATCCAAAGTAGAGATATGCCTTGGCGAGATCCACAACGCTCTGTTCTTGAAGATCTCCAGCCTGATCCGTCAAGGCCTCAAGACGTGGCCCAATCTCTGTGGCAAAATCATTTCCCTTTGCCCAATCTGCAAACGCGACCATGGCGTCATCAATACAAACTGCGCCTGATACTGCCAACTCTTTGGCGGAGTCGGAGGTTGCATCTCGTTCAAGAGTCGTTTGGGTACGGATGCCGAGCAACGGGTCGGGAAACGCCTCAAGAATCCCTAGGGCTTCCTGTTTGGACATTGCCGCGACACCGGCTATGGTTACTGGCTCGGCAAAACCTCGCGTCCCTTGTGCGGCCCCGTCGGGCAAGGTGAATGACGAACTCTGGATGTTCGTCTCAAATTCTATTGACAGTTCCAACAGGCCTTGCGTCGCCGCGCGCGCAACGCTCTCGACAATGGCATTCTCCGCGCCGTTGACGCGTTCTTCCCGAAACGAAGCTACTTCAAATGGATTCGGCATCAGGTCATCCCCCAACGAGACCTCCACGTTCGACGGAAGCGAAGGGGGTGGAATCGGCGCGGGACGCCTCTCGGCCAAGGCAACTTCAAACGGTGAACCGATCGGAGCGCGCCCGTCCTCAATGTCGATCACTAGTAGATTCGGTTCATAAAGCGATGGCTTGGCGTGACATTCGCATGCCAACTCGATCTTGATCGAATTGGCGCCAGGAAACAGTTCTACAATACGATCTCGTGTAATTCTGTCAAACGAACGCGAAATGTCAAAACCCTGGTCGGCGTTCAGTACAAGTTCATAACCCGCACCATAGCGACCCATCTCCCAATTCGTACCAGGTACGATCTCAAGGACGAGGCGCGTGAAATCATCGTGATCCCCGGATCGCACAATAACGGGTGAAGACCAGGTGCCTGTGGCGATCATCGACAAAATGGCAGCAAGAACAAGCCTCATGCTACATCTCTCGTCGCTTTAAGCGCCTGCTCAACCTCACTGAAAGTTGGCCGATTCCGCCTTGGCGTGTTCTGCCGACCGACCTCAATGCAGATGTTCGGTGAATGCTGGTGAAGGTTGGCGACGAGCACTTCTCTTATGAGTTCATAGAAATGCGCCTCGTCTTCGATAACGGTCTTGAGCCTCGCGGCGAACGGCCCGACGAATCCATAGGCAAGGAAAACGCCGAGAAAGGTCCCGACTAATGCACCCCCGATCATATGTCCGAGGACTTCGGGAGGCTGATCGATTGCGGCCATCGTTTTGATTACGCCCAGAACCGCCGCAACGATACCCAGTGCAGGCAATCCATCCGCAACGGATTGGAGAGCATGTGTAGAATGCAAAGCGTGCTCAAGATTCGTCTCGATCCGCTTTTCGAGAACTTCCTCAACCTGATGCGGATCGTCATAATTCATTGATGCTGACCGCAACGTGTCGCTGATCAGTGCAACTGCTTCCTCATCCTTGGTAATCCGCGGATACTTGGAGAAGATAGATGATGATTGCGGATTCTCAATGTGTTCTTCCAATGCAACCGGGTTTGATCGCGCCACTCGGATCAGTTCAAAGAGAAGGCAAAGCAGATCGCGATAGTCGTTGTTTTTCCAGCGTGGCCCCGTAAAGACTTTGCCCATATCCTTGAGCGTATGCTTGATTGACGATCCATCATTCGAGACGACGAACGCCCCCACGGCGGCGCCGCCAATCATCATGAGTTCGAATGGAAGAGATTTCAGAATGATACCCATCTTGCCGCCAGCAAGTGTGTACCCCCCAAAGACCATCACAAAAACGATGACGATGCCGATCAGGCCAATCATGTGGGTCCTTTCATGATTTCGGAGGAGACTGGGGCTGAATTTCAAGCAATTGTCGCAGGGAGAGGTTAAGGCTTTCTCTGAGCATTCGCTAACAGGGCACTATTCTGTAGGTGCATTCGCATTTCGCCCCGCAAGGAGCGCACTAATCGTATAGGCGCGAGCCGGATCGAGGTTTGACATGACCGCCGCAGCCGAGTCTGGTCGCATCATGCCCAGGAAACCGGCTGCAAACGCCGGGTCCATCTCGCTGAATAGCGCAGCTGCATTCGACGGCTTCATATTCTCGTAGACTGCCGTCAGTCGCGCGAGATCGTCACTTGCTGCGGTCTGCGCCAATGCAAGAGTCGCCTCCAGCGACTCCTCAGCGGCGCTGAGTTCCGCGATCTTCTCAGTGACTTGCACCTCGGTAACATGAAGGGCCTGGATTCGATCCTCAAGTTGACCCTCTCGCTCCACAAGGCGGGCTTCACGCGCACGGAACGCTTCAAGAAGTCCTTCGGTTCCGCTTTCAAAGCCACACACCAAAGATTCAAGAGGCTCTTGCGCGCTGATCTCCTCGGCAAACACCGAATTTGCCCCGCTCCCAAGTCGAAACAGTCCCGACGCAAGAAGAAGGCCTGCAAATAGGGGCAATATCTTGTGTCGCGGACTGCGGTGAAGCTTGCTTGTTTTCATGCTTGCTTGCCTGTGGAGTGTGAGTGGCGCACGAATGTCGGCACGACCGGATGTTTGACAGCAGTCACGTCCGGCAGATCATGCAGCGACGCAAGCAAGAGCTCGATTCTCTTTCCGGCGGTTTCTGCCCGTTCGCTCGCCTCATTCAGCGTCGAAACCGCGCTCGCCGCAGTTGCCTGAGAGCGCGACAGGAGCATTTGCAGGTCGTCGACCTGGGCAGAAAGTACAGCAACGGCCCCGCCAACGCCCTTCTCGAGATCGGTGAACCGCCTCAGCCTGTTCGACAGAATCATGCAATAGAGCGCGGCTCCAAGCGCTCCGCAAAGCAGCAGAATATCCGCAATTTGAGACAACTGGTGTTCCTTCTAGTTGAGAACGAATTCCATGATGAGCAGATCGCGCACATATCCCGGGCCAGTGACGACCTGCACGCGCCGCAACATCTGCGAACGCAGCTTGATGAGGACGGTCGGATCCTCCAGATCGCTCACACGGACGGCGCGCAGGTATCCGTTCAGCACATCGATGATACGAGGCTTGATTGCCTCTACGTCGGCCAGATGATCGGGCGAAACCTCGAGCTGGGCGGAGAATCGAAGAAATCGTCTGCCATCCGTATCCGGCAAGTTGATGAGAAGTGGATCGAGCGGCACAAAAGCCGTCGGCTGCAAGGGAGGGACGGTTACCTCCTCCGTCGATTCGGTACCTTCATGACTGCCAAACAGGCCCATTTGGACCGCAAAGAAGCCACCAGCACCTCCCAGGACAGCCAGAGCGATTCCCATGATCAGAGGCATGACTGATCGCTTCTTGCCGGACGTCGTAGCGGGTTGGTCGGCAGTCATCGCCATCATCACTCTCCCTCTTTGGCCAGAGCGACAGATAAACGATCAAGGACTAACCGATTGTTAAGCCTCAAGGACCATAGATGGCTCCCATGGGGCAGAACGCACCCGAACGGAGGGAAGCAGTGGAGAGCCTGAGGTCTGCCTGGACCGCACTTGACACCCGGCGACGCATCATCGTTGCGCTTGCCACCATCGGCATGTTCGCAGCGATTATCGCCTTGTCGCGCGGGATGGCATCGCAAGATATGGTCCTTCTGTACGCAGGTCTCGATGGTGCGGCCGCAGGAGAAGTCGTTGCCGCCCTTGAACAGAAAGGCATCCCCTTTGAAGTAAGAGGGGACGCGATCTTTGTGCCGGAACAGGCAAGAGATGTGCAGCGCATGACCCTTGCCGCCGAAGGGCTGCCTTCCGGCGGATCGCAGGGCTACGAGTTGCTTGATTCGCTGTCCGGATTCGGTACGACCGCGCAGATGTTTGATGCAGCCTACTGGCGCGCCAAGGAAGGCGAACTTGCGCGGACGATTCTCTCTGTGCCCGGCATCAGATCCGCCCGTGTTCACATCTCGACGCCCTCGAACCGGCCCTTTCAACGCGACGAGAAACATACCGCTTCGGTCACCGTCACAACGAACGGGAACGGCCTGACGTCCCAACAGGCCCAGGCGATGCGATTTGTGGTTTCGGCCGCGGTATCTGGTCTCGCGCCGACCGATGTCGCGATTGTCGATGCGGAACGCGGTCTTGTTCCAGATGATGACCCGGGCAGCATCACAGGGATGGGCGACCATTCCGAGGAGCTTCGCGGCCGGGCCCAGCGTGTGCTTGAGGCCCGTGTCGGATATGGGAATGCCGTTGTCGAGCTGACGGTCGAGCCTGTCACAGACACCGAATCCATAACCGAACGTCGTATCGATCCCGAAAGCCGGGTCGCTGTTTCAACGGATGTAGAAGAAAGCACAAGCACGTCGCAGAATGATGGCGGTGATAACGTGACCGTCGCGTCGAACTTGCCGGATGGCGATGCCAACGGGTCTCAGAACACGTCGTCCAGTGAGGATTCGAGCACACGATCGCTTACGAACTTTGAGCTGTCCGAGACCAGCCGAGAGGTATTGAGGGGTCCCGGCGCGATCCGTCGTCTGACCGTCGCAGTTCTGGTAAATGACCCGGTGACCACTGACGCCGCTGGCGTGACAACCTCGGTGTCGCGTTCGACCGACGAACTTGAGTCGCTCAGAGACCTCGTTGCTTCGGCCGTTGGTTTTGATGACAGCCGTGGTGATGTCATCACAATCAAGTCGATGGCATTCGAAATTCCGACGGCCCAGGGCACGGAGGCCGTGAATCCCGGCGGTTTGCCTCTCGACGTCATGACACTTGCTCAGTTGGGTTTGCTGGCTTTGGTTGCCATCGCGCTGGGACTGTTTGTCCTCCGCCCTATCCTGCGGCAACCAAAGCAAATGCCGGCGCTGCTTCCACCGGAACGCGAGCAGCTCTCTCCGCCCGGCGCAGCTATCGCTCGTCCGGCGCTTGGTTTCGACGCGATCGTCGACCCTGACACGACGCAAGCCGAAATCATCGACCCGGTGACGCGGTTGCGCCGCCTGATCGAAGAGCGGCAGGACGAAACCGCACAGATCCTCCAGAACTGGATCGAGGATACTGCAGAGAAGGAGCGGGCCTGAGATGGGACGGGTCCTTTTCCTGGAGGCTTTTGATGCACCACCGCCCGAAGCGGCAGGGCCCTCGCATTCGCCGGATTGGCGCGAGGGCTATGCGGAAGGGATTCTCGCTGGGCAGGCGCAGGCCGCTGCGCGTGAAGCCCACCTGTCTGACGAGATTGTCCAGTCGATCAGCGATCTTTCCTTCACTTATGCCGAGGCCAGAACCCAGGTTCTGACCTCCCTCGAACCTCTTTTCAGGAGCATTCTCGAACGCCTGATGCCCGAACTCGTGCGGCACATGCTTCTGCCTCACATTCTTCAGGAACTCATGACTGCGGCGCATGTCGACAGTGAATCTCCGATCGAGCTGACAATCTCGCCGCAAGACGAACCGGCGCTGAAACGGGCCCTCATGGGCGCTATGCCTTTGCCGCTGCAGCTGGCGACTTTGCCAGGTCTTGAAGCTGGGCAGGTCATGCTTGCGCATCGGGGCATCGAGACCGCGCTGGATCTCGAAGGCTTGATAACTGGAATTGAGGCTGTCCTGAACGCACTCTTTGATGAAACCGCAAGAAGGAGCCGCCATGGATGATGCACGCCCGTCTGCCCCTGACTTTCCGGACGATCACCCCCTGCGAGCCGTGCCAATCGAGGTCACGATCTCCGTCGGGAAATCGCGTCCGCTTGTCCGGGATCTGTTGGCTTTGTCCGAAAATGCCGTCCTGATTCTTGATCGCAGAATAGATGACCCGGTCGAGCTCTATATCGGCGACCGCCTCATCGCCCGTGGAGAACTGCAAGAAGTCGAAGGAGGCGAGCCAGGTCAGCTTGCTGTCAGGCTGACCGAGGTCGCAACCCTGAACGGCAACTTTGCCTGATGCGAAAGACTCTGCTCGGCACACTGACTTTGGTCCTTCTGGCTGCACCGGCTGCGGCCCAGGTTCCGACACTGTCCTTTGACGATGGATCGCTCGCCGGGCGGTCAATACAGATCCTGCTTCTTGTCACGATACTAAGTATCGTGCCGGGGATCGCCATCATGGTGACCTGCTTCCCCTTCATCGTGACCGTCCTGTCGATCCTGCGGCAAGCTATAGGACTTCCGCAATCTCCGCCGAATCTGCTGATCGTCAGTCTTGCCCTTTTCCTGACCTACTTCGTCATGGAACCGGTGTTCCAAAGGGCCTGGGTCGACGGGGTCGAGCCCATGATAAATGATGCGATGCCGCTGGATGAGGCATTTGTAAAGACAGTGGCACCGTGCCGGGAGTTCATGGCCGGTCGTATAGCCGCCGATACCTTTGAAGCCCTGGCGTCACTCAGGCCCGATTTCAACACAGACACGGCCATCATCGACGCGCCACTTTCGGTTCTGGTTCCGTCTTTTCTGTTGTCGGAAGTTGAAAGGGCATTTCAGATCGGCTTTCTCATCTTTCTTCCGTTCCTGATCATCGATCTGGTTGTCGCCGCAGTGCTCATGTCGATGGGTATGATGATGGTACCGCCGGCGATCGTGTCATTGCCGTTCAAACTTGCCTTCTTCGTCGTTGCTGATGGATGGAGTCTGATCGCCGGAAGCCTTGTCAGAAGCTATTCCTGAGCTGAACGGGTCAGGACCAGTGTTCAACTCAGAATCTGAATAGCATCCGGCGGCTCAGATTTGTGCGCGTTACGGCTGATGACGCCGCAAAGTATCACCGTATTGAAGCGTCGGCGTCAGTTCGACCACTTCCCTTGTCGGCAAGGTCGAATCGAGGTTGCGCGCCGCAATGATTTCGGCGGCCTTTACGCCGACCTCGTGGCGGCACGCATCCATCGTCGCCAGTTTGCGTGGCAAACCGTCCAGAAGCTCGACCCCGTTAAAGCCCGCAAGACCGATCTGCCCGGGAATATCGACGCCACGTTCGTGCAGGTAAAGCAGCCCGCCAGCACCGATCATGTCATTGGAGTAATAGAGAAAGTCTATATCAGGAGTGCGCGCGAGAATGGCCTCGGTCATCTCGCGACCCTTCAGGAGAGCAGACCCGCCGGAATAGAACTCCTGATCGACGATCTCGATGCCGGACTTGGCCAATGTCTGCGTGAACCCTTCGAACCTTTTGCGGGCCCGGTGATCGAGCGGCATCTTGGTGCCCAGAAAGCCGATCCGCTTGTAACCTGCCGCGATGATCGCCTCGGCCATCTGACGCCCCGCGCGCCGGTGAGAAATACCGACACAGGCATCGACCGGCTCGCCGTCGACATCCATGATTTCCACTACCGGAATGCCCGACCGCATCAGCATCGCCCGCGATGCCTCGGAATGTTCAAGCCCGGCAATGATCACGCCCGAGGGCCGCCAGGACAGCATTTCGAACAACACTTTCTCCTCACGCTCGGGCAAGTATTCCGTCACGCCTACGACCGGCTGAAGGTCGGTATCGGACAGAACTTCGGAAATGCCGGAGAGGACTTCTGGAAACACCATGTTGCCAAGGCTGGGAATGATCACCGCGACCAGATTGACCCGGTTGGACGCAAGTGCGCCGGCGATCTTGTTGGGCACATAGCCGAGCCTTTTGGCCGCCTCCTGGACCTTGAGGCGGGTCGACTCGCTGACGTCACCCTTTTGGCGCAAGACCCTGCTGACAGTCATTTCCGACACGCCCGAGGCTTCGGAAACGTCGCGCAGCGTCAGCGGTCGCTTGGGTGGGGATGCCACGAGCTATTTTCCTGCAATATGGGCCTGTTCCCGGTGTGCCAAACCACCGTCGCGGACGCAAGTGATTGAAGGCCGGAGGTCTGCCGCCGTTGACCTGACCGGCAAAGGCAGGCAAGACGGACGCAGGCGCTCTTGCGCTGGCCCCGTAGCTCAGGGGATAGAGCGGCCGCCTCCTAAGCGGCAGGTCACAGGTTCAAATCCTGTCGGGGTCACCATCATCATTCTGTTAGTGAGATGTACCTTTTCGATAGGCGAAGGGTTCCGACGGTCCTAGTCTGATGCCGTATGTTTCAGGATGGAGAGCGGCGCTTGGCTGAACCTTCATGGCGCTGGGTCATAGTCGCAGCGGGCGGATTGATCGGTTGCGTCGCGATGGGCGCACTCTTTTCGCTTCCCGTGCTATTGTCGCCCATGGCCGAAGCGACGGGATGGTCCCGAACGGGCATTTCGGCGGCCATGACGATTGCGTTCCTGTCGATGGCCGCAACCTCGATGATCTGGGGTGCCCTTTCTGATCGTTATGGCGCGCGTCCCGTCGTTCTGACCGGGGCCGCGCTTTTCGCGCTGAGTCTTTGGCTCGCCAGCCGTGCGCCGGGCCTTTTGTGGTTTCAGGTGTCATTCGGCCTGATGGCCGGGGGTGCGGTGGCGGCGTTCTTTGCGCCGTTGATGGCAACCGTGACGGGCTGGTTCACCACCCAGCGCGGGCTTGCCGTGTCACTCGTTTCCGCCGGTATGGGGCTGGCGCCTGTGACGATGTCGCCACTTACGGCTGCGCTGATCGCGGAATATGACTGGCGGACGGTCATGGCTTGGCTGTCGCTGATCGTCGCGGTCATCACATTGCCGGCAGGGCTGCTACTGCGACGGCCGCCCGAGCAGGTCACGGCACCTCGCGCGGCGATGCCAGACGGCAGCCCGCCCGCATCCATGACGGTCCGGCAGGCAGTCACGTCGCCGCAGTTCATCATTCTGATGATGACCAACTTCTTTTGCTGCGCCACCCATTCGGGCCCGATCTTTCACACTGTGAGTTATGCCGAGATCTGCGGGATCGCGGCGCTGGCGGCGGTATCCATCTAATCGGTCGAAGGTCTGGCGGGCATGGGCGGCCGGATCGGTTTCAGGCTTATGGGCGACCGTTTCGGGGCCAAACGGGTGCTGGTGGCCGGGCTTCTGGCACAGGCGTTCGGTGCGCTTGCCTATTTCTTTACCCGCGACCTCTGGCAGTTCTACACGGTCGCGGCGATCTTTGGTTTCATCTATGCAGGGGTCATGCCGCTTTATGCCGTGCTGGCCCGCGAAAACTTTCCGATGAAGATGATGGGGACAATCATCGGCGGGACCAGCACTGCCGGAAGCCTGGGGATGGCGCTTGGCCCCGTGCTGGGCGGCTGGATCTTTGACCAGACAGGAAACTATGGCGGACTTTATCTGACCAGCTTCGGCTTTGGCCTTGGCGCGTTCCTGATCGCCACAACCTTCCGCCCTTTTCATCGTTCAGGCCCGTCGGTTCAGCTGGCATAGGGTGCGTGCCAGCACGCACCGCCCGTCAGACCATCCGGATCACATCCTTGTCGATGGCGAGCATATAGCCCCGCCGGGCGATGTTCTTGACCAGAAGTTCGCTGACCATCTGGTTGCCAAGCGTATCGCGCAGGCGCTTGATCCGCGTGGCACCTGCCGCCTCGTCACAATCGGCGGCATCCCGGCCCGAGATCACGGCCTCGATTTCAGCACCTGACAGAACCTCGTCATCCATCCGCGCTTCGGCCAGAACGGACAGCGTTTCTATAGCCGCTTCGGTCAACTTGAATTCGAAGTTGTTGAGATAGACCACGTTCTGATCGCGCGAGATCAAGAGCGAACTGACTTCGATCCCCTTCCGCTCGATCTGGCCCATACGCTTGTTCAGGGTGATCAGCATCACCAGGAAGGCGACTGCCGCAATAAGCAGTGCAGTCGCAAAGACCAGCAGAACAAAGATCACAAAGCGATAAGAGGCCAGCGTGTCGGAAAAGGCAGTGCCGGATTGGGCAAGAATCTCGAGCAGTTTGATTTCGGCCTGAGTTGTCAGGTTGTTCTCGACAAAGACCCGTTCGACCCGGGCATTGAAGGCGTTGGCGTCGGGCAGGTTCAGGAACAAGAGGACCGCCGCCAGAAGCAGGATAAGCACGATGGCCGCGACACCGCCGATGACAATCTTGTTCCCGGTCTGGCGGACTTCAGTAGCGGAGGAAGTATTCGCCTGCACTGCTGCGCCTTTCATCCAAACCGGATTCGTCAAATACACCCAGAACTTCAAGCAACTGCCAGCCATCTACGGCCAGCCGCCCGGCAAGTTCGGCTGCAGCGCCCGCGACGCTGCAATCTCCTCTTATCTCTGCCACCCCATATTGCAAGCGCAGAGGGTCGTCCTGCTTGGCTTTGTAGTCTGCATAGCACGCGGCTTCGGCTGCCGATGCGGCGCCCAGGGAAAGCAGGGATATCAGGATGATCTTGTGCATGATGCCCATAACCGCACGCCTTGCCGGGATATTCAATATCGCAGGGCTGGAGGGTGCTGCTAGCCGATAACCATGTGGTGTTATTGCCTGCCGGAATGGGTCGGGCGCAGATGGCATCGTCGGTCCGAAAGGGTCGGGCAGAGGTGCGGCTCACTTGCCCCAGCTGAGTCGCGCCGGGCAGGGCGGGGGGAACAGACAACCCCCGCCCCCACCCCAATCTCGACAATCGGCGCAGGCCATGCCTTTGTCTGCGCCATGACACGCCCCGATTTCACCCATGAGACCGCCGCCCGCGCGCTGGGCTATGCCCGGATCGCCGGGGTTGACGAGGCTGGACGCGGTCCGCTGGCCGGGCCTGTAACGGCGGCGGCTGTCATCCTTGATGCGGCGCACATCCCCGAGGGGCTGAATGACAGCAAGCAGATCTCGGAAGGGCGGCGCGACCGGCTTTATGCCGAGCTTCTGGCTGTTGCCATGGTTTCGGTCGCCCATGCCACGGTCGAAGAGATCGACGCACTGAACATCCTGCGCGCCTCGCATCTTGCCATGATGCGGGCCATCGCCGGCCTGCCCGAGGTGCCGGATCACATCCTGATCGACGGCAACATGATCCCCCGCGACATGACCATTCCGGCGCGTGCAATCGTCAGGGGCGATGCGCTTTGCCTGTCGATTGCGGCGGCCTCAATTGTGGCAAAAGTGTGCCGTGACAAGGTGATGGTGGATTTGGCGCAACAACACCCTGGCTATGGATGGGATCATAATGCCGGCTATCCGACGAAAAGCCACAAAGTTGCCATAAAAAATCTTGGTGTTACCCCACACCATAGGCGTTCGTTCAAACCGGTCTACAACATGTTGTATCAAGCGTGATTATTAAGTGCTTGATTCAATAAAGTTTTTGACAGGGAATCGCCTCTGACTCATCCTGCCATCAACCACATAGAGCGGATCATCCGCCGGGGACGAGGCAAGGAATGACGATGACAAAGGACAAGGGCGCGGCCGCGCTGCCCCTGAACACGATCCTTGATGGCGACTGCATCGAAGTGATGCGGTCCCTACCGGAATCGTCCGTGGATTTGATCTTTGCCGACCCGCCCTACAACCTCCAGCTTCGCGGTGAACTTCACCGGCCCGACAATTCCAAGGTGGACGCGGTCACCGATCATTGGGACCAGTTTTCCAGTTTCGAGGTTTATGACCGCTTTACCCGCGACTGGCTGTCTGCGGCGCGGCGTATCTTGAAACCCAACGGCGCGATTTGGGTCATCGGAAGTTACCACAACGTGTTTCGCATGGGGGCAGAGCTTCAGAATCAGGGATTCTGGATTCTGAATGATGTGGTCTGGCGCAAGTCCAATCCGATGCCCAACTTCAAGGGCAAGCGGTTTACCAACGCGCATGAAACGCTGATCTGGGCATCAAAGGACGAGAGCAGCAGATACACCTTCAATTATGAGGCGCTCAAGGCGCTGAACGAAGGCGTTCAGATGCGGTCTGACTGGGTCATCCCGATCTGCACGGGGCACGAACGGATCAAGGATGAGGCTGGCGACAAGGCCCATCCGACACAGAAACCCGAAGGCCTGCTGCACCGCGTCCTGATCGGGACAACAAATCCGGGCGATGTCGTGCTTGACCCTTTCTTTGGTACGGGAACGACAGGGGCCGTAGCCAAGATGCTGGGCCGCAATTTCATCGGGATTGAACGCGAGGTGGCGTACCGCGAAGTCGCGACGAAACGGATCGAGGGCATCCGGAAGTTCGACAATGAGTCCTTGGGCGTTTCGACTTCCAAACGGGCCGAACCGCGGGTGGCATTTGGTGTGCTGGTCGAACGCGGCATGTTGCGGCCGGGTGAGGTACTGACCTCGTACAACGGTCGCAAGATGGCGAAGGTTCGCGCCGACGGCACGCTGGTCGCTGCGGACATGACCGGTTCTATCCATCAGGTCGGTGCGCATCTGGAAGGTGCGCCAAGTTGCAACGGCTGGACATATTGGCATTTCAAACGCGATGGGAAGCACGTCCCCATCGACTTTCTGCGCCAGCAGATCAGGTCCGAAATGGGGGACGCCCTCTAACATTTCGGATTTCCAAGGTTTCACAAGAGTTTACCGCCGGTGCAAGCGATCTGCTTCCGCGTCGCTGCACCAACTTTGCCCTGCCTGTCCTTGTGACAGGCAGGGTTTTTCTTGCAAGGCGACAAGATTCAAGGCCGTTGGAATACCTTCGTGGCTTGCGCACAGAGGGTTCAGCGCAAGGCGGGCCCGCAAATCGCAACGGGGCAACTGATGGTCGGAACCGCAACCTTGGTTTGCTCGCCATCCTGTTCGCCCTGTTGATCGCGGGACATATCGCGATGGCTTTGTACCACCGCTTTCGGAAGGGAGAGCCCGTCTTTCGACGGATATGGTTCGGGCGCCGTCAGGCGGCGACGCGCCCATAGAATCCCATCTGCTCTTCGGGCGTAAACTTGACGCCCGCCTTTTCGTAGTAGGAGAAGACGGCGATGATCCGGTCGGTCGATCCTTCGACAGGGGTCACGCGATGGGCCGTGTTCTTGCCACGGAAGACGTTGAGAGTGCCGGGGCTTAGCGTGATTGCCTTGAGTTCCGGATCCTCGCCCCGCAAGAGACGCGCTACTCCGTCATAGTTGGGATTGTCGGCTGAACGCAGGTCGGACCGGTATTCGAACAGCCCGCCCGCAACGGGAGCCTGCAGGAGCAGAGTCGTGGTGAATTCCGAGCGGTCGAAATGCCAGTTGAGCCCTTGCCCCGTTGCGTAATCCATCACGTTCACCGAGGCGAGCGGATCGTCCATCGTGAAAAGCGCAGGCTTGTCCATCGCAGCGGCAAGGAAAGCGGCGAAAGGCTTCCAAGCATAGAGATCCAGAATCGGGTTCCCGGCAATCTGATCGGCGCAGAGCGTGCGGTTGATCGTCTCGACCTCGCGCAAGGCGGGGTGGCCGGGGGCAAGTTCGGGAATAGATTTGCGGAAGTATATGTTGTGCTTGCGCGCATGGACGAAAGCGCTGCTGTCAAAGACCGGCGCGAGCGCATTCGCCGCAGCCGCCGTCACCTGGGGCCGCAGGAATCCTTCAAGATTGAACATCCCATCCTTCGCGAGGTCAGTCTTGGCCTGTGCGACCAACGCAAGCCATTCAGTGCTGTCCGGCCGATCGAGGGGATAGCGGTCCAGGTCAATGATGTCGCGCATGGGTGCCTCCTTGGTTTGCTTTGAAGAGCATGTGCCAAATCGGATGACCATTGCAACGACATGGCTTTTGAGGGACCATTAGGAAAACTTATGCTGAGACATGACTGATCTTCGCCCAGCGTCCTCATTGCCCCCCCTTAACGCGCTGCGAGCCTTTGAGGTTGCGGCCCGTTGCGGGAGCTTCGTGATGGCGGCGGAGGAACTTGGCGTGACGGCTGCGGCAGTCAGCCAGCATGTCAAATCGCTGGAAACCCGATTGGGAAAGCGCCTTTTCGAACGGCAGGGCAACCGCATCGTCATGACCGATGCCGGACGCGCGCTTTATCCGCGGCTCGAGTTGGCATTTGCCGAATTGGCGGCGGCGACCGATGACCTTTCTGAAACCCCGGTCCGTCGTCGTCTTGTCGTGTCTGTGCTGCCGGCCCTGGCCGAGCACTGGCTTGCGCCTCGCCTGAGGGGGCTGACTTTCGATCCTGCGATCGAGGTGCGGATGGAAGAGGATCCAGTCAACCTTGTCCGTGACGGGATCGACCTTCGGCTGACTTATGGTACTCATTTCTATCCCGACCACAAGATCGAGATCCTGTTTCATGACGCGGTTACAGCCGTTGCCGCCCCGACATTTCCCGGACGTGAAACCCCGCTTTCTGAACTGCCGGACACGGCCTTTGTCCATATCGGGTGGGGGGCAGCTTATGGCACGCAGCCGGGCTGGTCGCAATGGTTCAAGGGACGGAGCCCGGATGCGGCCCGGGGCGGGCTGACCGTTCATCATCTGGGCTTGGCCTTGGCTGTGGCACGGGCTGGTCTTGGGGTGGCGCTTGTGCCCGAACGCCTTGCCGCATCCGACCTTGCCCACGGGCATCTTGTCCGGCTTGAGGATCGCAGCCTTCCTTTGCGTTGGGATTTCGTCCTGGTCCACTCTCACGCATTGCGGCGCCGTCCGGCGGTGCAAAGACTTATCACCCATCTGTTGTCATGAAATGCCAACGGGCCGCAGCGTAAGCTGCGGCCCGCGTGCCAATGACTTCGTATCGGTATCAGGCGCCAAAGAAGGTACGGCCAAAGATCGAAAGGATCTGGGCATAACCCCGGACGAGTTCGAGGGGAACGCCTGTCCCGACAAGCTGTCCCTGGACATTGACGTTTTCATAAACGCCATCTTCGGATGCGCGGCCCGAGTTTGTCATCTGGATCGTTCCGGTCAGGCCATCGACGGTTGCAAACGGGTCCGCAGCCGCGAACGGGTCGCCACCGGCTGCGCCCGGCAGGACAAGGTTCAGGGTGTATTCCTGCTGATAGTTGCTGCCGGCCGGGGCATCCACCAGCGGCATGTTGCCTTCAAGCCGGTAGGACTGGGCACCACATTTCACATCAAGTTCCATTTGCCACGCGTTGTTGGCATAGGCAAAGATCGCGTCGCCGGTCCAGCTGCAGGATTCACTTGCCGCTTGGCCAACATGGGGAACAGTGAAGTTCTCGAACCGGATGGAGTCGATCTGGGTGCTGTATTCGACCGTGTCGGTGCCGGCTGCAGTTTCCTTCAGATTGTCGATCAGACGCTGGCTGAGCGCGAGGGCCGAAGCCGAGGGGTTCTCGGGCATCATGATCAGATTGCCGGTGAATGTCTTGTTTTCGGCGCCAGCCGATCCTGCCCGGAGATAGTTGGCCAGCATGGTCGAAGCATTGGTGTAACCGTCCGAATCCGCCTCGATGGTGAAACCGCCGAGGTAGCTCAGGCGCGGAAGGGTCTGTGACGGATTATTCGGGTTCTTGATGACGCCACTGCCGCTGACCGCGCAGGCCTCGTCGACGCGGCTTAGGCCAAGCCAGGCGCTTGCCCCTGCCGAGCAGGTGACATCCAGAGTTGTTGTACCGGAGCGGTCATCAATCACGCTGCTGAACGTGTCTTGTTTGTCGGTATCAAAAAGCGATGGCTGGCTGATTGCCATGGTCAGTTTGACCGCTTCTGTCGCGCTTTGTGCAATCGCGGCGTTCGCGCAAAGGGCCGAGATCGCGGCGGATGCAAGTATGATCGTATGACGGTGCTGCATGAATGTACCTTCTCAAAAGCGTTTGTCGGCATGATCGGCCAAAGGGAGCCAAAAATGACTCGCCTTAGACGCAACCATATACGCCATTCGCCATCCGCCAAGGGGAAGAATCAATGCCGCGCGTCAGGGGGCGCCCTTGGGCATCGGCAGATCGCCTGACTTGTAGGCGGTCCAGTCGGTCACATCCGGGTAGTGCCGCTTGCGCCAGGCCCTGACTTTCGGGTTCATCACCCGCCGCCAGGCCGGAGGCACCAGAGCGAGGATCCCCATGACAGGATAGCCATAAGGCAACTGCGGAGCTTCCTTGTCTCCGTAGGTTTGCAGGAGGGGGAAACGTCTGTCAGGCTTGTAGTGGTGGTCGGAATGCCGCTGCAGGTTTATCAGCAGCCAGTTCGACGCCATGTGGGCCGAGTTCCAGGAATGGCGCGGCATGACATGTTCATACTTTCCGTCACCCAGATGCCTGCGGGTCAGGCCGTAATGTTCGATGTAGTTGACGAGTTCAAGCTGCCAGACTGCGACGAGCGCCTGCAGCAGGAACAGACCAAGCCCCTGCCAGCCGCCAATCCAGAACGCCAGAATAATCATTCCTGCCTGAAGCAAGGCATAGAGCCAGAACGGATTTTGCAGGCTGAGCATGCTCAGGCCTTTGCGGGCCAGAAGGGCCTTTTCGGCGCGCCATGCGGATGGCGGACAATCCCGCAGGACCCTGAAGAAATAGCGGTGGAACCCTTCATTGTATCGGGCCGACACCGGGTCGCGCGGCGTGCCGACATAAAGGTGGTGAACCCGAAGATGTTCGCTGCGGAAATGGCTGTAGAGGACCTGAGCCAGCAGCAGATCGCCCAGCCAGCGTTCCACGCGGTTCTTCTGGTGGATGAGTTCATGGGCATAGACGATGCCGACAACGCCCGACAACACGCCCACACCCGCAAACAGGGCAACCTTTTCCCATGTCGCCAGATGGTCAGTTGCAGTGACGTACCAGATCAGCCCGAAGGTAAGGCAGAACTGGATGGGAAACCACATCAGCGTAATCAGGCGATACCAGAACAGATCCGACTCGGCCGTTTCGGTATCGGCATTGGCTGTGTTCAGACCCAGGACAAAATCAAGGACATCAAACAGCACCCAGGTAAAAAGGACGAGCAGGAAGACCGTCCAACCACCAAAGACCGCGCCGATCACACCAAGCGGCACAAGGCCCAAGGACATCCAGAACGGAAGGGCATTGCGGAAATATGAGATTTCGGGGCGCATTGTCATGAGATACCCGGCCTAGACGTCGTCAAGGGCAATCTAGACCATGTGACCAGCCTAGACATGGCGACAGCATGTCTCAATGATGGCGAAGTACCTTTGACGCAAGGTCATACACCTTGCGCATCAAGGTTGGCAGCGCGGCCGCGTCAAACTGGTCGTAGGCCCGAAACTCTCCTCTTTCGGGGACCGAATTCTGCGGCAGATGCGCTGTCAACACGGCAAGCCGGAGGTGAAAGTGCGTGAAGGTATGCCGGGCCTCAGCGTCCAGCATCTGCCAGTTGCCCGGCGCCGGTGGGCAGGGTGCGGGATCGTCACTCCAGTCTGAACCGGGGAACCCCATCATTCCGCCAAGCAGGCCCTTGGGCGGACGGGTTTCAATCAGCCAGGCGCCGTCTTCGCGTCTGCCGACATAGACATAGCCGCGCCGAACCGGCTGAACCTTCTTGGGCGACTTACGGGGGAGTTCTGCGGCGGTCCCGTTCCTTCGGGCGAGGCAGTGGTCACGCCAGGGGCAAATGCCACAGGCCGGACTGCGCGGGGTGCAGATCGTTGCTCCCAGATCCATCACCGCCTGTGCATGGTCCCCGGGCCGATGCTGCGAGGTCAGGCCGGCCGCTCGTGCGGTCAGTTCTGTCTTGGATCCGGGCAGCGGGTCATGGATGTCATAAAGTCTGGCCATCACCCGTTCGACATTTCCGTCAACAACAACCGCCGCTTCGTCATAGGCAATCGCGGCGATGGCAGCCGCCGTGTAGGGTCCGATGCCCGGCAATCGAATCAACCCGTCCCGTCTGTCCGGAAACACGCCCCCATGATCCGACACAACCGCGCGGGCGCACTTCAGCAGATTTCGCGCCCGCGCATAGTATCCAAGCCCCGCCCATTCGGCCATCACCTCGGCGTCCTGGGCTGCGGCAAGGGCACGGACGTCTGGCCACCTGTACGTAAAGCGCAGAAAATACTCGGTCACGGCCGCCACAGTCGTTTGCTGCAGCATCACTTCGGACAACCAGACACGGTAAGGGTCCGGTCGCGTCCCTGCCTTCCTTTCGGCGGGGGGAACACGCCAAGGCATCACTCTTGCATGCCGGTCGTACCACACCAGCAAGACACTACTCAGGTCGTCCATCCCGATTTTCGTTCCTTGGCTTGCAGTTTCTCTGGCCTCGCAGGCGCGTCTTTCACTAGAATAGGGGGCAACCATGAAACCGCCACCCCGCCCTTCTCGGACCTACGGATTCACGCAGGCCTCAAGCCTTGTGCAGACGCGCATTCGGGCGGCCGCCGAATCGCGCGGCTTTGCAGTGACCCGCCTTCTGACCCACTGGCCAGAGATTGTCGGCGAAGCCGTTGCGCGCGTCGCCCGACCCGTCAATGTCAGCTACGGGCGCGAAGGGTTTGGCGCAACGCTCACGATCCTGACGACAGGAGCGCAGGCGCCGATGCTTGAGATGCAAAAGGAACAGATCCGTGACAAGGCCAACGCCTGTTATGGCTATCGCGCGATTTCGCGGGTACGGATCACACAGACCGCGCCAACCGGTTTTGCCGAGGGGCAGGCTGTGTTTACACCTCTGCCCACGGCCGAACGACCTGTAACGTCGGGGCTTTCGCCAGAGGCCATAAAAGTCGCTTCTGACGTGCAGAACACGGAATTGCGACTTGCGCTTGCAGCACTTGCAGACAATGTCCTGAACAAACGCAAATTCTGAAGCCTGAGGTTTCCTGATGAAGAAGTATCTTACCCTGACAGCGCTTGCTCTGGCCTTTGCGGTCGGCGGCGCTTGGATGTTGACCCGTCCGGTTTCGCAGGGGAGCCTGACGGACGGTCTTCTGCCCGGCGCGGCTCAGGCCCAGGAAGCGACCGCTGATACCGGAACCGAAGCAGACATCGACATTTCGACGATCCGTGACATGGTTCTTGGTTCGCCGGATGCGCCGGTCACGATGATTGAGTACGCTTCGTTCACCTGCCCGCATTGCCGCGATTTCCATGCGAACCAGTGGCCTCAGATCAAGGCCAACTACATCGACACCGGCAAAGTGAAGTTCATCTTCCGGGAAGTCTATTTCGACCGTTTCGGGCTATGGGCTTCGATGGTCGCGCGTTGCGGCGGAGATCTCCGGTTTTTCGGGATCACTGACATCCTCTACAACACTCAAGAAGAATGGATTGCCGGCGGGGACCCTGCCTTCATTGCTGAAAATCTCAGGAAGATCGGCCTGACTGCGGGGATGGACGAAGCAACCGTTGATGCCTGCATGCGGGATGAAACCATGGCAAAGACCCTTGTCGCCTGGTACACGGAAAACTCGACCCGGGACGAGGTTAGCGCGACCCCGACCCTGTTCATCGACGGCGTGAAGTATTCAAACATGCCCTATGAACAGATTGCACCATTGCTTGATGCTGCCATCGCGGATTGATCGATCGGTTCACTGAAGAGAAAGATCGGGCCGGGGCAGTGTACCCCGGCCCGACTGCTTTTCCGGGTTCAGGTGCAGGGGTTTGCCGTTGGGCTGAACCGCGCTTCAGCGCAGTTTGGGCTTTGTGATGATGCTGGCAATCGCTTCGTCGATCGGGCGCCAGTCCGCCACGTTCAGACGCACCGGGACGGTCAGGACCTTTGACCTGAACGCATCTGGCAAACGGACTGCGTCCTTCTCGGTTGTCACGAGTTGCGCCCCTATCGCCTTGGCCTCTACTTCGAGCCGGGTCATGAGAGCCGCGCTCAGGGGCTGGTGATCATTGAGCGCCTCGCCTCGCAGAACTTCGGCGCCAAGACTGCGCAAAGTTGCAAAGAATTTTTCCGGGTGGCCAATTCCGGCAAAAGCCAGAACACGCATCCCCATCCATGGCATCCCGGTCAACAAGGGGGCGAGCTGACCGACGGCCAAAGGTATCCCGTCAAGAAGATTGCCCCAGCGCGCATTGAACACGGCCTGCTGCGCCGGATCGCCGATTGCCAGAACCAAGCCCGCGCGCCTTAGTCCTTCGGCAACCGGTTCGCGTAGCGGCCCGGATGGCAGAACCCTGCCATTGCCAAAGCCGCGCAGGGCATCCACGACAACGATCGAAATGTCCTTCGCCACCGACGGATTCTGAAATCCATCGTCAAGAATGATCAGACTCGCCCCTGCCGTTTCGGCCGCCTTCACACCCCCAGCCCTGTCGCGGGAAACCCAGGTTGGCGCAAAAGCAGACAGCAAGAGCGCTTCATCACCCGTCTCGGCCGCTGTGTGAAATTGTTCGTTGACAAGAACCGGACCGGCAAGGCTGCCGCCATAGCCGCGCGTCACGACATGCGGCAACTGGCCCTGCGCGAGCATGCGCTGGACCAGGGCAATGACGGTCGGGGTCTTTCCTGTACCACCTACGTTTATGTTTCCCACACAGATGACGGGCACCCCGGCGCGATAGCCGGCTTTCCTGACCCGGTGCGCCGTTGCTGCCGCATAGATCCACGAAAATGGGGCCAATAGACGTGCAGTCACCGAAGGATCGTCCGGGGGCGTGAACCAGAATTTTGGCGAAGACATACCTTATGACCCGCACTTGTCAGGCAAACTCAACACAGAGATTTTGCCTATCACTGGATGGATCACGCCAGCCAAGATGCCCCTCAAGCCCCCGCCTTGTCGAGTCCGTCGCGGATCAGTTCGATCACCCGATTGCCCGCATCTGCCCCCGCCGTAGTCACATCCCAGGCGGCATGTGCCATCGCTGCGGCCTTGTCTGGCGCAAGCAATGCCTCGACCGCCCGCCCCAGATCGGCGCCCGACCGCACCGATCTGCTCGCCCCCGCACGGGCAAGGCGCATGTAGACGGCGCTGTGAGGATCGGTTTTTGGTCCATGGAGTACAGCTGAGCCGAGCGCTGCCGCTTCGAAAGGATGCCGTCCGCCCGGACCTTCAGACATCGTTCCGCCCATAAAAGCGACGGGTGACAGCCTGTACCACAACCCCATTTCCGCAAGGGAATCGGCAAGGTAGACCTGCGTCGACTCTTCTGGCTCACTTCCTTCGGCACGCAAGGCGAACCGAAGTCCCGCCACTTGCAGGGCTTCTGCCATTGCCTTGGCTTCGTCGAACAGCCTCGGGACAAGGATGAGAAGCAGGCGATGGGCCGTGCGACTTGCATATCTGTGGGCAGCGATGATGTCCGGCAATTCTGAAAGATCAATACCGGCGGCCAGCCAGACTGGCCGTGACCCCATCGTCTGGGTAAGGTCGCGCCTTTCCCGTTCGTTGCAGGGTAGCACGCCGGCAATCGTATCAAGTGCCCCGGTGACTTCGACATGCTGCTGATCCATACCCATCCGCTGCAACCGAAGCCCCGCCGCGTCGTCCAGAGCAAGAGCATGGTCAAGCCGTTGCACCAGTGCTTGTGTCATCCCCGGAAGCCATCCTGCGGTCTCGGTCCGGATCAGCGAACTGTCCGCCTCGATAAGGACACGCGACTTGATCGTCGGGCTGGCTGCAGCTTCGGACAAGAGAGCAGGTCGAAAGCTGCCGTGCATCCAGAGCATCATGTCCGGTTTCCAATGATCCAGAAAGCTCCGGGCAGAGGCGGAAGTATCCGCAGGTGCTGGTTGCAGCAACATCCGGGGCCCGCTGAGGATCCCGCCTCCTCCGGCAGGAAGAGTGACGAGCAAGCTTAGCCGGTCGCCTTCCGCAGCAAGCCTTTCGGAAAGGGCCAGAAGGGCTGGAAGACGATCCGGTTGCGGGCAATGTGCCCAGATGACCGGTCCCTGCGGCCGTGCTGTCCCCGGAGAAGCGGCGGTGCTGGTGCCGCCCCTTCGGAACGCAAGGTAGGCGCCAAGCGACAGTGATCGTCTCATTCAGATCAGGGTATCAGGTACCCAGCTCCTCGGTCGCAGAGGCGGGGGCTTCTTCGTCGCGCAGACGGTGGAGATGCGCGATGAAATACCGCATATGTGCGTTGTCGACCGTCCGCTGCGCTTCGGCTTTCCAGGCTGAAAAGGCACTGGCATAGTCTGGGAACATCCCGACAATATGAATGTCCTTCACATCCCGGAAGACGTTCTTGGTTGGGTCGACAAGCTCTCCGCCAAACACAAGGTGCAGTCGCTGGGTCATCGGTGGCTTCCTCATGCGGAATGTGTCTCAGACCCTATGCAACTGCGCCAAAGGGTCAAGCCGTCGGATGCTGCAGGTGCAAAGTGGGTTCGGAATTGATGCGATCCGAACCCGCTTTGCCTCTATTCTCCGGCCAGGACCATTCCGTCGATCAGTATTGACGGGATGACGCGGCTCAGATGCGTCCTTGCATCATTGGCCGGAACGATCCGCAGCAACATATCGCGCAGGTTACCGGCAATCGTGCATTCGTTGACGGCATGCGTGATTTCGCCATTCTCGACCCAGAAACCGCTTGCGCCACGGGAATAGTCGCCAGTGTTCGGGTTGATCGTCGAACCGATCATCGAGGTTACAAGCAAGCCCGTTCCCATCAGCGCGATGAGATCCTCCCGGCTTGCCGTGCCCGGCGTCAAGGCGATATTCGTAACTGAAGGCGAAGGACCAGAACCGGCGGAGCGGCTTGCGTTTGCAGTGCTTTCAAGGCCCAGTTTCCTTGCCGTTGCAAGATCGAGTGTCCAGCCCGTCAGGACCCCGTCGTCAACGATCCGGTTGACCCTCGTGGCCAGACCCTCGGCATCGAACAGACGCGACCCTGAAACGCGCCTGCGATGCGGGTCTTCGATCACGGACAGGCCCTTTGGCAGGACCTGCTGCCCCAAAGCATCACGGAGCCATGATGACCCGCGCGCAATGGCCGATCCGTTGATCGCACCCAGAAGATGGCCAATCAAAGATGACGCGATCCGTTCGTCGAAAAGTACAGGATAGATGCCCGTCTTGGGCCGGGTCGCGCCCAATCTTGCAACGGCACGCTGGCCCGCGATCTGCCCGATCTCTTCCGCCGAACGCAGGTCCGCCTGATGGATACGTCCGTCATGGTCCCAGTCGCGTTCCATTCCAGTTCCGGTGCCACTGATCGCGACACAGGAAATATTCCTGTCAGACCGTTGATATCCTGCGGAAAATCCGTTTGTCGCAGCAAGATGGATGTTCTGCCGCCCATAGGCGGCCGAACTGGAATCGATCTGTGTGACCCCCGGGACAGCCATCGCGGCCGCCTCGGCCCGGCGCGCGTCATCTTCAAGTGCGGAAGGGTCGGGTTCCGCGCTTGGGTCAAACAGGTCAAGCCGTGCCGTATTAACATCCTTTGCAAGCTGTGCCGGGTCGGCCAATCCGGTGTGCGGGTCGGCCGGGGCCTCGCGGGCCATGACGACCGCGCGTTCTGCCATGCGCAGGATCGTATCATCCCGCGCATCGGACGATGAAACGATCGCACTTTGTTTGCCTACGAAGACGCGAAGACCGATATCGATGTTTTCCGACCGTTCGGCCTGCTCCAGCTTGCCCTGCCGCACGTCGATCGAAATCCATGTGCCTTCGACAACCACCGCATCAGCGGCCTCTGCGCCAGCGGCCTTGGCAGCGTCAAGCAGTCGGGCAGTCAGGTCGGAAATCGGTGCTGGCATGACTTCTCCTTTCATCTGGCCGGTCCCCCGGCCGATTTCGTCCAAGGAGGTAGTCGCACCGGGACCTGCCTGCAAGGCGCGACGGCGTTACTGAATCTGCTGGCCGTTCACCTTGATATGACCATCTGCGGTCATCTCGACGGCTGTGGTCAGTGTGTCATCCCCCGTCAGATCCGCAATCATCGCCAAAACCGGGCCCATCGAGGCGACATCGGATTGAGCTATAACGCCCAGTTGGACCAGCTTGTCGGCAAAGGCATAAAGGCCGGTGACCGTGGCGGACGCGGTTCCGATGGGGCGCGGCAGGCCGTCATAGGTTTCAAGATCTGTGTTGTCGAAGGTAAACGCCGCCTCACCCGTGGCGGTCATGCCCACGGCAGAGGCTTCGACCCCATTTGCAGCAAGATCCAGCAAGGACACCGGCAGAAGGCCCGCATTGATCTTGTCTTCAAGTGCCGCCAGCGACATGAAGTCGAACAGGTCCACCGAATTCGAGACGGTTCCGTTCAGGTTGAAGGCCAAAGTGGCGGGATCACGCGCGAGGATGCCGCTGGGATCGAACATCGCCCATACAGGCTCGGCCATCGCCACGTCGCGCAGTTCCAGGCCAAGTTCAATAGGCTGAGGTGCGGGACTTGCGCTAATCGGAAAGCCGATGACAAAGGCGGCGCGGGACATGGTCAAAGAGATCGGGTCGGGGGTGAGATATGGCTCAGTCATGTCGAATGCCACGTCTGTTGCCGTCGAAGACGCGCGCAGACCGTCTTGCGCGAGATGAAACGCTTGTGTCGTGCGCCCGGCAGACTGTTTCTGATCCGACACGACGGTTCCCGAGATTTCCGAAGTTGTCTGTGTGAAAGTGCCAAGCGCATCAGACGTGACATCAAGAGCAAGGCCGTCACGGAATGCAACAGCAAGGTTCATGACGTTCGCAGTGGTGTCGGGCAGGGCCATCCGGGTTGTTGCGCTGCCCGACATCACGCTTCCGACACTCTGAAAATCCATACCCATATCGTCGCTGAAGCTGAGGTCGTAGATAGTGGCCCCGTTGGTGCTTTCGGTATCGATGACCACCGCATCCCCGGTTGTGATCCGCGTTGCTGAAACAATATCCCGAACGCTAAAGAAGGCAGTCAGATCAAATTGTTCAACGCTTGGTGCGATATTCACGGTTCCAAGTGCCAGATCAAAGAGACCTGCCGAGGATTGGTAGGTGATATCGCCGGGCGTACCGGACGCGATGCTTGAAAAATCCTGCAAGGTCAGTGCGAATTCGGCCTTGATGGATCCACGGTCCCCTTCGACCGTGATTTCGGCTGACGCGACAATATTGCTCTTCTCGGGATAGGCGATACCGACCGTCCCGTCCGCATTTGCTGTCAATGTCGTGTCGGGTAACAGAAGGTAAAGCCAGCCAAACCCCATCGGCAGGTCGTACGTCAGTTCGAGACCCGTCACCGTCAGGTTGCCATTCGACTCCTGCGGTACCGAAGTTACAGTCAGCCCCATCGCTTCCAAGGCGGCGAGCTGGTTGTTCCATACATCCTGAGGCGTGACCTGCGCCGCGAGCGGAGTTCCGAGCAGCGTGACAGCGGCCCCTTGCGCAAAGCGGATGAAAACCTTCATGGCATCTGTCCTCATGAATGAACCGAAAATGAACTTGATAAGGCCAAGCCCAGGGCACCACACATGGCACCATCTCTGGATTTGGAAAACTCAAGGGCCGATGAAATTCCCGGCCCCACAGTGGAATCGGGCCGCCCCCATGACAGAGGCGGCCCGTCCTTGATCAGTTCAGAGGCTGACCATTGGCAAGGATCTTTCCGTTGGTGACCTCGATGGTTGAGGTCAACTGATCGTCGCCCGTTGCCACAGAGAACATCCCGAGCATCATCTGCCCCATCGTCGCCTGATCCTGCGGCACCAGGCCCATCTGAACCAGTTTGCCCATCAGACCGTTCAAACCGCTGGCGGCAATGTCGATCTTGCCTTCAGGACGCGGCATCCCGGGAATGGTCATCATGTCAGAGTTGTCGAAAGTGAATGCACCGGTGCCCGAAACTTCTGCGCCGAGCATCTTCACAAGCAGGCTGTTGAGGTTGACAGAGTTGATTTCACCGGGTGCAGGAGCGGCAGCCATGGCTTCGGCCTGTGCCGGGTCTGTCAGGTCAAACAACAGCTTGGCCGTCCCGGTCAGATCGAGAATGATCGTCGCGGGATCATGGGGAAGGACAGCGCCCATGTCGATCATGCCCCAGATCTCTTCGTTCAGCGAAAGATCGGTCAGGTTCAGGCCGACGCCGAAATCCTGCGGTTCGTCGCTCTTGGACATGGGCATGAGGAAGTCGATCCCGTATTCGGCCAGACTGATCGTGACCGGGATCGGCATCATCGCGCTGTTCAGATTGACCGCGATTGCCGTTGCCGAAGAAGAATAACCAAGGCTGTCGGCACTCACTGCGAACTCGACTGCGCCGTCCCTGGCGGCAGCGTTACCCGTGGTGTCACCCATCGACGGATCTGTGACGGTGAAGTCAAAGCTGGAACCGCCAAATGAGTAGCTTCCGGTTGTGGCCAAGCCATCCATCAGGATCGTCTCAGGTGTCGTGTTTGCGGGCAGGGGGACGACCATGTCGACGTTGGTGCCGATATCCTTGACCCGCCCGGTCATCTTGAACGCCGTGCCGTCGTCGGGGTTGGTGGCATCAACGACAACATCCATCGAACCGGCGGTGACCGCATAGGACAACGCACGCATGTCTGCCGTTGCCACGGTGTAGGTGCCGCCCACCTCGTTCAGGGCGAACGATGCAGTCGCGGGGATTTCGGCGCCATTATCGACGACGCTGATCAGATCAATCCCGTAGCGCGTGGCGCTCAGGTCGTAGGTCATGGCTTCGGGCGTGCCGCTTGCCACCAGTGCAAGTTCACTTTGCCGCAGCGCCAGGCTCACGGAACCGGTCGTTCCATCTTCGTTGGTAAAACTGAGTTCGATCGGGCTTTCTTCGGCGGTCTCGATCGAAACAGTCCCGTCGCCGACTTCGGTAAAGGTGATCCAGGGAACGGTCAGAGACCCTTCGGAACCCTCGCCGCTCAGGTCGAGCGTCAGGTTGGTTACCGTCAGCACGCCATCGACGGTTTCCTCTGATTCGACGGTCACACCCTGATCGCCATAGATGCCAAAGTTCGCTTTCCAGTCATCCCAAACCTGCTGTGCCGTCACTTGCGCAAAGGCTGACGTGCCCGACAGCAAGACAGCCACGGAAACGGCGGGCGCTGCGTACTTAAATTTCATGATCGTTTTGCCTTCTCTGCTGAAATACATGGCCGATACCTTTTCCCGCCCTTGAAACGCGGTCAAGGTCAGGAATTCTTGACCAGACCCTAGACGGGGTTTGACGCAAGGAAAAGATGGCTGGGAGTCCAATAGATGCGCTTTGATGAAAATGTCGTTATCGTCACCGGGGCCAGTCGTGGCATCGGCGCAGCGGCCGCCCGGGCCTTTGCCGACAGCGGGGCGCATGTTGTCCTGCTTTCACGCGACAGCGCGGCGTTGCAAGATCTGGCAGTCGATATTGGCCCGCGCGCCATGGCCATGCCCTGTGACGTCACCGATTTTGAGCAGGTTCAAAGTGCGGTCGATGCGACCATGGGTCAGTTCGGACGCATTGATGTGTTGGTGAACAATGCCGGAGTCATTGGCCCGATGGAGCCTTTGGCCGTGGCCGATACGGCTTCCTGGGATCAAACCATCGACATCAATCTCAAGGGTGTCTTCTACGGGGTGCGCGCGGTTCTGGCGCCGATGCTTAGCCAAGGGGGCGGGACAATTATCACCGTGTCCTCTGGCGCGGCGTTTCGGCCAACTTTCGGTTGGTCGGCTTATTGCGCATCCAAGGCGGGCGCGGCCATGCTGACGCAGAATCTCCATCTGGAATATGCGGCTCAGGGAATCCGGACCTTTGGTCTGTCGCCCGGGACGGTCGCGACGGACATGCAGCGCAGCATCAAGGACTCGGGTGTTGGTCCGATTGCTGCGCTTGACTGGTCCGTCCACATTCCGCCCGAGTGGCCTGCGCGCGCGCTGGTCTGGTTGTGCACAAAGGATGCAGACGATCTGGCGGGAACAGAGGTTTCACTTCGTGAAGACGTCATCCGTCGGCGCGTCGGACTTATCAGCTAAGGCCCGATGTCCCGCGATCACTCCCAGATGGCTTGTCGGATGGACTTGTCATAGCGAAACTGGGCGTTCAGCCCATCGACCCCGAACTCTTCGGTGAGCGTCGGCACATCGGAAAGCAGCGAGACACCAAGGCCGGCACGGGGATCCTCTGTCGCCAGACCGAGCGCTTCAAGGATCGTCGGGAACAGATCGATCATCGAACCCGCCTTTTCGACCACCTGCGGTGACATGTCGGGGGCTATGATCATGGCAGTGTTGTGCCGCGTTTGGTCCGCCATCAGGCTACGCAGACGCGGATCATGCCCCAAATGATCGGAGAGCAGTACGAAAACCGTATCTCTGCCCTCGTCGTGCTGCTGAACAAAGCGGACGAAGTCTACAGCATCTTCCGCTGTGCAAAGCACGACCGGCCGCATGTCTCCGACCAATTCGGCCTTGCCAGTTTCTGAACACCTGCGCGAAAGCAGGTGCTCTGGCCCATGCGGACCGAAGGTTTCTACGACGAGTGCAATAGGGCCCCCCGCGTCGCGTGCGTCGAGGTAACGCAAGCGGGCCATGTCAAAGACCATCTGGTCGTCCACAACCCAGTCCTGGAAGGCCGCTTCGACCTCTTCCTTTGGGAATGCCGCCTCGATGTCCGACAGCTGCGTCATTCTGTCGAAACCATGGTCGCCATAAAAGTACCGGATTCCCGCAAAAACAGCGTCTCCACCGACGACATATTCGCTGTGGTAACCGCGCTCATGCAGAATATCGCCCAAGCATTTGTGATCGGTGATGAATTCAGTCTGCGCCACGAACATGTTCCGAAAGTTCAGGCCGTTTGGCAGCAGCGGCAATCCGCACTGAGATGCGACCATTCCCGCAATGCTCCACCCGGTTCCTTCGACCTGACGAACATTGTTGAAGACCGTTGCTTCGGGCCAGAGCGTTCGGAGTGGCGCATAAATCTCGCCAAAGACCTCGGTATCTGAATAGCCTTGCTCGAGTCCTTCAAGGTAGATGATGACGATGTCCGGCTTGGCCGCAACATCCGCAATCTCGGGCGATGTGATCCTTTCCGTCAGATGAGCGGGCTGCGCCCGGACCGTGAAGTAGTCAAAAGCGGCCCCAAACAGCGGATTCATCAAGAACAGGGTGGCAGTCCCAACCGCAGCAGCCGACAATGGTCGGTGCCAAATCTGCCCCAAATGATAGACTACCAGCGCAAAAAAGGTCAGGGAACTTGCCACAACGATCATGGGCTTGGTCGCCACGCCCAGGCTGTCTGCCGTAACGCCTTCCTGAATGTGATAGGACAGGGCAACAAGATCCACGAAGCCGTAGAGCCGCAAGAGGGTCGAGAACGGAAACAGGCAGATCCCGGCCAGTAATACAAGCAGGAGGGCCGCGCTTGGACGCCCCCACACTGGTCGTCCGGCAACAAGGATGGCGACGCCATAAATCGCCGCCTGAATCGGGCCCCAGCGCCAAAGCGGCATGTTCACATTGGTCAACATGCCGATGCTGAGGACGGTAATCGCCAGCAGGAGGACTGTGACTACGATTTTCGGCACTGGTAGACCTCGCCGACAAGTGCCGGGACTGCGGGCCTGGCGGATACCGCAGCCCAGCCCTCAGATAAGCTTTTGTGACATGCTTCTGAAGGCTGAACGTGGGATATGTGGATCACGCTTTCGGATAGGTTGCATGCCCCGACTGTACCTGCTCGATTCAGAATATAAGAGCGCTCCGGGGTTGTAACCCGCCTTACCGAAGGCTGTTCAAAAGGGTCAGAGTTGCGATCCCAGTCACCGGAAGTCCCATCTGAGCTTCGTAAGCGCTGATCGCCGCCTGTGTTTTTGCCCCGATCACACCATCGGTTCCCTGTGTATCGTAACCTGCGGCCGTAAGCCGCCGCTGCAATTCCTGCCGGTCCGCCAAAGTCATGCCCTGCGCATCGGGCGAAAAATTGCCTTGCACTGGCGGGCCGCCGACCAACCGGTCAGACAAATGACCGACGCCGATCACATAGCTTTCTGCATTGTTGTAGCGGGTGATGACGGTGAAGTTGCGGAATACCATGAAGGCCGGTCCGGTCGGCCCCGCCGGGATGATGATCGACGCTCCGCCATAGTCGGGGACGGGCCGCCCGTTCATATCGCGCACACCCAACGCGGCCCAATCGCCCGGACTCCGCGTCGAGCCGCGACCGGTAAGCCCCATGTTGAAACCTGACGGCAACTGCACTTCGACGCCCCAAGGCTGGCCAGTGGTCCACCCCGACCGGGAAAGATAGGCCGCCGTTGAGGCAAGCGCGTCCGTCGGATCGTCCGACCAGATATCCCGCCTGCCATCACCGCGGAAATCGACAGCAAAGCCAAGATAGCTTGTCGGGATGAACTGCGTGTGTCCCATCGCCCCGGCCCAGCTTCCGGTCATGTTCGCGGGCGTTGTGTCCCCGTTTTGCAGGATTTCAAGAGCAGCCATCAGTTGCTGTTCAAAGAATGGCCCACGACGCCCCTCATAGGCCAATGTCGACAGGGCCGAGATGACGGGGACGGTTCCCCTTCGCTCTCCGTAGAAGCTCTCGACCCCCCAGACCGCGACAATCACATTGGGCTCAACCCCGTAACGCGCCGAAATCTCGTTCAGAACCGCACTGTATTGGCTATAGGCCGCCTTTCCTTTGGAAACCCGTTCATCCGATGCCGTGATGGCAAGATAATCCTGCAAAGAGCGACTGAACTCTGTCTGGTTGCGGTCCTTTTCGATGACGCCCGGAAGGAAACCGGCATTGCGGAAGGCAATGTCAAACGTGTTGACAGAAATCCCCTGAGAGAGCGCCCTCCCCCGGAAAGCCGCAACCCAGGCATCGTAGCCCGGATCATCGACCATCTGCAGCAACGGATCGGGTCCGGCGGCGGGCGCTGAACTTCCGCCTCCCGAACAGGCGGCAAGCATCCCCGCACCAAACACCACAAGGACCGCTCTGCGTGATACGTGCATCCTGCCCGCCTACCTGTTTACCAATGACCCACCCTAACCCATCGGCAGATCAGCGCAACCGCACCCCTTCCCTCGGGACACCCATTGGCGCTACACCGCGCGATATGGCTGTCACATTCTCTGCGCTGGGTGCCCTGCTGAACCACGGTTTCGACACCGTGATCGACGTCCGCTCACCTGCAGAATATGCCGAGGACCACATCCCCGGCGCGATCAGCCTGCCCGCGATGTCGAACGAAGAACGTGCCAGGGTCGGCACGATCTATAAGCAGGAAAGTCCGTTCGCAGCCCGCAAGATCGGTGCCGCAATTGTTGCACGTAACGTGGCCAGTCATCTGGATGGTCCCCTTGCGGCCAAGACCGGGGGATGGCGTCCGCTGGTATACTGCTGGCGCGGCGGACAGCGATCGGGGTCGGTGGCTACCATCCTGTCCCAGATCGGTTGGCGGACCGAAACGATAGCCGGCGGCTATCGCAGCTATCGTCGGCTTGTGCAGACGATGCTTTACGAAACCCCCCTTCCCCATCGTCTGGTCCTGATTGACGGAAACACAGGCTCGGCAAAGACTGATGTGCTTCATCGTCTTGCTGCCCGTGGCCTTCAGGTCATTGATCTTGAAGACATGGCCGCCCATCGCGGATCCATGCTTGGCGGATCAGATACGGGCCAGCCCCACCAGAAAGCCTTCGAGTCTGCGCTGGCTGCAGCGCTCGTCGCATGCGATCCAACGCGCCCTGTTCTGGTGGAGGCCGAAAGCAGCAAGATCGGCCGCATAATCATTCCGCCATCGCTTTGGTCGGCCATGTGTGCGGCCCCCCGGATTGATATCGCGGCCACCATCGACGCGCGGGCCGCCTATTTGACAATAGCATACGCCGATGTTGTCGCTGACGTTGCCAGGGTCGAGGAACTGTTCAATCCCCTGCGTGCCCACCGCAGCCATGCCACAGTTGACCGTTGGGTCGGCCTGCTCCGGGCAGGTGATCACGATGCCCTTGCTCGGGCTTTGGTCACCGACCACTACGACCCAGCCTATGCCAAATCGCGTGCAGTTCATCCGCACAAGGTACTTGCGACACTTACGGCAAACCGACTGGATGCCGATGGCCAGAATGCACTGGCCGCCGCAATCGAAGCTATCGTCAACTGAGAGGTGTGACGTGTCTTTAGCGGCAGACGATAGTCGGCGGACCTTCAACCATCCGCCCGACCATGGCTGCAGCATATCCCGCGGTCCTCAGTCTGGAGAGAACAGCTTCAGCCTTGTCGTCTGCAATAGTCGCCAGCAGACCGCCACAGGTCTGTGGATCGAACAACATGTCTCCACGTACTCCCGATGCGCCGAAAACGGCACCAGCACCCGCCCTGTTATCCATCCAGAGAGTTGACCGCACCCCCCTCGAAGAAAGTTCGCCCGCCCCCGTCATAAGAGGGATTTCGACCAGTCCAATCTCGGCACCTAGACCAGAAGCTTCGCAGATGCCGGCCAGGTGTCCGGCCAGACCAAACCCGGTCACATCGGTCATCGCGTGGGCGCAGGACAGAATGCAGCTTGCTGTCCCTTGCTCTTGCACCATGACGCCGTGGCATGCGGCCACCGCTGCCGCCGGGGCCAGCCCCCGCATCTCGGCCGCCAGAATAACGCCCGATCCCAACGGCTTGGTCAGAACCAGCACATCCCCGGCTTGCGCCCCGCCCAACGTCACCGGTTCCCGCTCAAGCAATCCGGTCAGGGTGAACCCGATCGTCAGTTCGTCCCCGATAGAGGTGTGCCCCCCGGCAATCGCAGCCCCGGCTGCACCAAGGACTTCGCCAGCGACAGCCATGATTTCGGCCATCGTTCGCGCCTGCAATGTCGCAGACAGGCGTGGCAGGATAAGCGAAACAAGGGCCGCTTGCGGCACAGCGCCCATCGCCCAGATGTCACCCATGGCATGATTGGCTGCGATGCGGGTCATCAGCGCCGGATCCGAGGTAACCGCACGCAAATGATCGGTAGTTATCACCTGCCGGGCGCCCCCGATCAAGACCACCGCGGCGTCATCCCCCGGCAGGCGATTCACATCTGCCCGGGTCATCGGCAACTCCGTCAACACCCGATTGAGCACACTACGCGCGACTTTGGCACCGCATCCTGCACAAAGCGGCTGATCTCCCACTTCCTCGCGCAGCCCTTTCGCAGCGGTGATGGGCATGTGGGGCAAGTCCATCGGCGCAAGATCGCGGAACTTTTCCATGAAGTTCCGATCAATCCGATCCTTCCACCGCCATAGGCCACGACCCCTGCGCGCGGTTCCCCATTTTTCGGCCAACGCGACCTTGTCACCCAGCGAAACGAGTTTCAGGTAATCCCTTTGCGCCTTGAAAGGGCGAAGATCATTAGCTCCTTCGAGCGCGACCCGAAGATTGTCGAACAGCACGGGCGCCTGACGGACCGCAAAGACGCCCGCCTTTGGACGCGGGTTTTCCGCCATGTGCGCGCAATCCCCAGCAGCAAACACAACCAGATCACTTGATCGCAGAAACCGGTCCACCACGATGAAACCGTCCTTCAGCGCCAGTCCGGTTTGCACAAGCCAGCCCTGCGGCTGCGCCCCTGCAGCCCCGACAACAAACGTCGCATCGACCCGTCGTCCGTCAAGGAGAATGACACCGTCGGCCCCCACTTCGGCTGCGCCGACCCCCTCGATCAGGCCGATCCCTGCGTCACGCAACAGGTCCCGCACCATTCGGGCTCCGGTTGGGGTCATTGCCGCCAGCGCCGTGTTCCGCTCGATAACTGTGATCCGGCACCCTCTTCCCCTGAGGGCAAACGCCATGGCCAGGGCGAGTTCGATGCCCGCGACGCCGCCGCCAATCACGGCCACATCACCTGTTGGGTCGGCGACAAACCCTGCCCAGCGCCGCGCGAATGCACCGAGCGGTTTCGCCGGCACTCCAAAGGCGGCGAAACCGGGCAGATCTGGCATTTCAGAGGTGATGCCGATGTCAATCGACAAGACGTCGTAAGCAACGGGCGGCCGGCCGGCCACTGTCACCGTCCTGGACGCAAGATCGATCCCCGCTGCCGCGCCGAGGATAAGCCGCGCCCCTGCAAAGCGGCACAGCCTGACAAGATCGATCTCGAGTTCAGCCTGCGTATAGTGCCCGGCAACGAAACCCGGCAACATCCCCGAATATGCGGCAACAGGTGAAGGATCGATCACTGTCACCCGCGCCCCCGGCAGTGCCTGCATGCCCCAGCGTTTCAGGATCAGAGCGTGAGTATGCCCACCACCGATCAGGACAAGGTCTTGGGTCAGGGGAAGAGTCTGCATGCGACCTGCATAATCTGTTCGCGCCGCCGATGGAATTGTTCAACCGTCGCAGCCTTCAAACGACCAGCGGCAGCAACCCTTCGACCAGAAGGTCCCAGACTCTCCGGATTCGCGGCGTGCCGCGCATCGCCTCATGTGCGGTGAGCCAGACCGGCAACACTGGCAGCGGAAACCCCAACACAAGCTCGCGGACCAGTGGGTCTGCATGCCCAACGTTGCGTTGAACAAATCCGATACCACAACCAGCACGGATTAACTGCCAGTAGGCAATGTTGTCGTCGCACCGCATCTTGAAGAAGTCCCGGCCCATATCAAACCCGGCCAGTCGGAAGCCCTCCTCAATCAGCGGGTTCTGGTCATAGCCGACCACATCGTGAACAAGCAGATCGGTCGCAACCTGCGGCGTGCCCCTCCGTTCGAGATAGGATTTGGCCGCGAACACGCCCAGGGGCATATCGCCCAAATGCCGCGTCACAAGGTCTAGCTGCGTCGGGCGGTACATCCGCACGGCAATATCGGCCTCGCGATACAAGAGGTTCGACGTGCCGTCATCGGGAACGAGTTCAATGGCAATCTGTGGCTCTGCCTGCCGGATGCGGGCGAGTATCGGTGGCAGTTGAAACACGCTCATCGCGACGCTTGAGGTAATCCTGACCGTCCCTTCAAGCCGCTCTCCGCGACCGGCGGCTGTCAGTGCGATCTGTCCCATGGCATCCCGCATGATCCGCGCGGGTCCGATGATTGCGGCGCCCGTCTCGGTCATGCTCAGACCGCGCGCCTGGCGATGGAAGAGGTCAGCCCCAAGTTGTCTTTCCATGGTCCGGATCTGGCGGCCCAGAGTTGGCTGGCTCGCGGCCAACTGGCGCGCCGCAGCGGAAAGGCTGCCTGTTTCGGCCACCGCAAGGAAGGCCTGAACCAGTGACCAGTCCAGCTGTGAAAGACGTCGATCCATTCATCCATGAATACATGCCCAACACATCTGTGCAATTTCAATGTGACCGGGCAAGGCGCATATTCGCTCCATGATCCAGACAGGAGACTGAAAATGACCGGAACCGTCCTCATCCTTGGCCCTTCGGGCAAGATCGGAAGCCATGCGGCCCGCAGTTTTGCAGCAGCAGGCTGGACCGTCCGTGCCTATAAGCGCGGTTCGGACATGACAGTTGCCGCCATGGGAGCCGATGTAATCGTCAACGGGCTGAACCCGCCCGGCTACCATGATTGGGCCAATCTCATTCCCCAGATCACAGGTCAGGTCATAGGGGCCGCAAAGGCGAGCGGGGCGACAGTGGTCATTCCCGGCAACGTCTACAACTTTGGTACGTCCGGGGGCGAGTGGTCAGAAACCACGCCCCAGCGGCCAGCAAGTCGCAAAGGTCAGATCCGCGTGGAAATGGAGCGGGCTTACGCAGATTCGGGCGTTCAGACGATCATCCTGAGGGCGGGAAACTTCATCGACCCGGACCACAACGGTGATGTGATGAGCCTTCTGATGATGCGCGACATCCGCAAGGGCAAGATCACCCGTGGCGGTGATCCGGACGCGATGCAGGCCTACTGCTATCTGCCCGACTGGGCCCGTGCAGCAGCGGACCTTGCCAGCAAACGCGCTGATCTGGCCAACTTCGAGGATATCCCGTTTCCAGGCCACGCCTTTACGGTCAACGAACTCCGCACTATGGTCGAAAAGGCGCTTGGCCGGCCGGTCAAGCTTTCCCTCTTCCCGTGGACGATGATGCGCCTCTTGTCGCCGTTCTGGGAACTTGCCCGCGAGTTGGTCGAGATGCGTTACCTCTGGTCCACGTCACACACACTGTCGGCAGCAAAGTTCCATCGCCTGCTGCCCGATTTCCGTGCGACCCCGCTTGAACAAGTGATGCTTGCCGGTCTACCGGCGGAGATCCACCCAGACAAGGTGATGCGGTCCGGCCAGAAGCCCGTCCTCGCCTAGGATCGCCGCTGCCGGATCGTCCGGCGCAGGCCAGAACACGCCTGCCCCGCTAACTTCCCAGAGGACGGACGGCAGAACATAACTAACCCGCAGATTGCCGGGCCTTCCGTCCGGCCAGTCCGCGGTATCAAGCGCAGGATCACCGTTCTGTCCCGCATCAGCCGCAAGCCTTCCCCCCGCACTCGCCGGAAAAGGGTCTTGCAGGCGCGGATCTGCAAGAAATCCGGCCATCGCATCTCGGAACCCTTCGCCATCTTTTGGATCAAGATTGGCATTCCCGGCCAGAATGAACGCCGCCCCCGGATCGATGCCTACGGTTTCGTCCAGAACCGCCAGCCAAACACGCAACTCATCCCTGTTGCGCAGCCCGTTCAGATCCTCGGGCCCATCAAATACCGGCGGCGTTGCGGACCAGACGAGCAGATTGAGCGGTCCTTCTGGCGCCTCGACCGGCAATATCCAGTGGACCGTCGATGAAAGCCTTTGCACGGCCTGGACCTTGTCCGATGGGAAAGGCGAATTGTCGCGCACAGGCAACGTTGCGCCAGGCAAGTCCTTCCAGAGCATCATGCTCAAGTCCGTCACCGTGCCGATGGGCCAGCGCGACAAGACGGCCACGCCGCCCTGCCCCGCGAATCGCCCATAGCCCTGAGCATCCCGCCCTTCCCCTGTCTTCCCATTTCCGTCCATGTCGAGACCCGTCGCCATTCCTGCATTCGGCGCGGCGGCATAGTGATACGGAAAGTCTTGCCCAACCTTCCGGAATGCATCTGCAAGCGCCGATAGCGCGGCCAGATCGGCGTCGTAGTCGAGGTCCGTAAGGATAAGGATATCGGGCGCTGACGATGTCACTACGGCTGTGACTGCCGTGATCTGCGGATCAACGCCTGACACTATGTCCTGCAACAGCAGGCCTGGACCCTGACGACTTAGTGGTGCGGCCCACGTTGCCACGCGAATCGATTCCGCAACTGCAGAACCGGCCCACAGCACAAGCGAAATAATCAGGCCGGCTGCAAGCGTTCCGACTTGGAACTCGCGCGGGCGCGCTGCGCGGCGATCATCTGTGCCACGCGCCCAAGGGCGATACCGCGCATCAGAAGGGTGGCCGGCAGAAATGCCCATGCGGTTATCGTCCAGATCAAAGTGTAGGGATCAGCCAAAGAGACCGGATCGAGCAGATCGGACGCAAGCTTTACGACCGCTGGGATCATGAATGGCAACAGAAACCCTAAAATGAGGTTAATCTGGCCGTCGCGGTTGAGACGTTCCACCACGTCACCGCCAGCGGTGGGGTCGAACGTCGGCATGTTGACCCAGACATTGAAGGCACCATCACGTGCGGGCCAACCGCCCAGCCTGACGACTAGAACGAAGGCGGCCAGCATGATCAGTGACATCAGATAACTTATGCCTGCGGCGGAACGGACGTTGGCAACAAGAGCGGGGTCCACCCCTTTGGGCAGCATGAGCACCACAAGGCGGACCGGCGAATATGGGAAATCGATCAATCCACCCACCCGTGTCCCGATGGCATCAAAGAATCGGGTCAGCGTGGTTGGCTGAACGTGACCGCGCAAGATCATCGACAGCGAGTAAACAATGATGAACAACGTGATGAAGCGCAGCCGGTTGAAAGGGGGCGCATCGCGGAATTCGACAAGGCTGGGCGAGGACGAGTTGTATTCGATAAAGGTAAAGACTGCCGCAATCAGGACGAACAGGAAAACGATCTGAGTCGAATCCCGCGGCGTGCCGGGGACGAGCAGAAAGGGAGTTGCCATGAGCAACACCACAAGCGCCGCGCGCAGGATCGCTCCTGTCATCCGCGAGATCATAACCTGCCTACCCTCAATCCGGTCGGGCGCGTTGTTTTCCCACGCCCTTGATCCAGCTTGAATCCGCCTATTGCTGACGGCTTGCCTCAATATTGCCATAGTTGTGGCCCCTTCCGACCGCGCCTTCAACAGCCCTATGACGTAAACGTCCCTTCTGCGGCAGATTTGCGGCGCTGGTGGTGCGGGATTGCAACCATTTGAAAGCAGCCATGCGGCATTGATCCCCAATTGTCATCAATCACGCAAAGTCTTGGAAACTATTGAATTTCGAGGAATTCACAAAAGAAAGTGGGCCCCACACGGGGGCCCATCTAGCTGTAGCGCCTGAAGCGAGTCGGAAACCGGGTTCGGAGCCGTGCTAGACCCAGGGGCGAGTCTGCGCAGCCTTCTCTTCAAATGCGGCAATAAATGTCGCCTTTTCCATCGTCAGGCCGATGTCATCCAGTCCGTTCAGCAGGCAATGCTTGCGGAACTGGTCGATCTGGAAGGTGATGACCTGACCGTCGGACAGGGTGATGGTCTGCGCCGCCAGATCAATCTCGATCCGGGCATTGGCACCCTTCTCGGCATCCTTCATGCAGGCATCACGGTCCGCTTCGGGCAGAACGACGGGCAGGATGCCATTCTTGAAGCAGTTGTTGAAGAAGATGTCGGCGAACGAGGTCGAGATGACAGCCTTGATCCCGAAATCGGCAAGCGCCCAGGGAGCATGTTCGCGCGACGATCCGCAGCCGAAGTTATCGCCAGCCACAAGGATCTGCGCCTTGCGGTATTGCGGCTGGTTCAGCACGAATTCCGGCTTTTCACTGCCGTCGGTGTTGTAGCGCATCTCGTCAAACAGCGCGACACCAAGGCCCGTGCGCTTGATTGTCTTGAGGTACTGCTTGGGGATGATCATGTCCGTGTCGATGTTGACGAGCGGCATGGGTGCGGCGATGCCGCTGAGTGTGGTAAAGGCGTCCATTGTGGCTCTCTCCTTGTAAACGGGTGGCGGGGTGAACCCCGCCCTACGGTTGGCGCAGGGCGGGGTTC
>JBGSWJ010000160.1:0-36552 GCA_041752495.1 Rhodobacterales bacterium | reverse complement strand
GCAGGGCAACCCGGCCACGCCCTATTGGCGCGCCAAACTGGCCGCGACCCAGGTTGAAGGCTATTGCGGATCGGCGGCAGCCATAGGCGGCGCGGATTTCTACACCACCACTGCCGGCCTGCGCCTGCCCGCCCTTGGCATTGCAGGAACCGAAGACGGCTCGACCCCGCCCGACATGGTGCGCGAAACGCTGGCCCTGATCCCGGGGTCCGAGTTTCATCTGATCCGTCGGGCGGGCCACCTGCCCTGCGTGGATCAGCCCGCAGCCTTTGCCGCAACGTTGGCCGGTTTCCTTGACCGGATCGGTCACCTGAACCCGGTCCAGCCCCTTCCGCCCCATATCGGAACGCATTAGGCAGGCGGCATGGAACCCAACCGCCGCGCCTTTGCCTTCATTCTGATCACGCTCACCCTTGATGCGATGGGGATTGGTCTGATCCTGCCCGTCATGCCCGACCTCATCACCGAGGTGAACGGCGGCACGCTGGGCAATGCCGCCGTCTGGGGCGGTATCCTTGCCACGACATTTGCGGTGATGCAGTTCATCTTTGGCCCGATCGTGGGGTCGCTGTCAGACCGCTTTGGTCGCCGTCCGGTACTGCTCGTGTCCCTGACGGTGATGTGCATCGACTATCTGGTAATGGCTGTGGCGGGGACGATCTGGCTTCTGTTTCTGACGCGGATCATCGGCGGGATCACGGCGGCGACACAATCGACCGCGACGGCCTATATCGCCGATATATCCCTGCCCGAGAAGAAGTCTGCGAATTTCGGCCTTGTCGGCGCGGCCTTTGGCGTGGGCTTTGTCCTTGGCCCGGTGATCGGCGGCCTGCTCGCCGAATGGGGCACGCGCGCGCCGTTCTATGCGGCGGCGGCTCTCGCCGGGGCGAATGTGATCTTCGGCTATTTCGTCCTGCCCGAAACCGTGACCGACCGCATCCGGCGCAGCTTTTCCCTGCGCCGCGCCAACCCTTTCGGCGCCTATCGCAAGATCAGCGAACTGCCCGATGTGGCGCGGTTGCTGATCCTGTTCTTCCTGTATGAATTCGCCTTCATCGTCTATCCGGCGGTCTGGGCCTATTACACCAAGGCCAATTTCGACTGGTCGCCCTCGATGGTAGGCCTCTCGCTCGCGGCCTTCGGCATCTCGGTCGCCGCCGTGCAGGGCGGGTTGATCCGGCTGATCCTAAGGAACTTTGGCGAACGGGGCACCATCCTGTTCGGCATCACCTTCAACTTCGGCGCCTTCATCTTCCTCGCGCTGGTTACGAACGGCTGGGTCGCCCTTGCCTTTACCCCGATCACCGCCCTTGGCGCAGTCGTCACCCCGGCACTGCAAGGCAAGATGAGCCGCATCGCGCGCGATGACCAGCAGGGCGAATTGCAGGGCGTCATCTCCTCGGCCCGGTCGGTCGCGCAGATCTTCTCGCCGCTCGCGATGACGCAGATCTTCTTCCTCTTCACCTCGGGCACCGGCCTCTACCTGCCCGGTGCGCCGTTCCTCTTGTCGGCCTCGCTCATGATCCTCTGCCTGGCCGTGTTCCTCAACATCCGCACAGCCCAACCCAAACCGACATGACCTGTCGCAATCCTGTCAGCGATCGGACCAAGGCGGGGACAAGGTCCATGCCAATGATCCTGATCGGCGGATTGGCGTGGCCCGGTTCCTATACCCAGCACTTACCCGAAACGCCCGGCCATCCTGTCGCCGGAAGTCATTCGTCGTCGAACGCCCCGTCCCAGCCAAAGCCGACAAATGTGATCTCCTGCCCGCCAAGCCTGCGGTAAAGCCCAAGCGCAGCCTCGTTGTCGGGCTCGGTCCCCAGCCAAATGCCCTTGCATCCCCGCGCCCGAGCCATCTCAAAGAACCGCTCCATCAGCGCTCGGGCAATCCCGCGTCGCTGCCATCCTTCCCGCGTGCCGACTTCATTGACGAACATCGACGGCGGCTTGTCGGGATGCAGGACGACCGTCCCCGTCACCATTCCCACCGCCAGATCACCGTCATAGGCCAGCATGATCTCGTGCAGCGGATCGGCCAGAAAGGCCGCAGCCTGCACCGCATCGATCGGCTCGTCAAACAACCCCTCCGTCACCGCCAGCAGCAGGTCAAGATCGCCTGGTCCCAGATGCCTGATAGTGATCGCCTGATCCATTTCACCCTCCGTTTGCCCAAAGGTAGCACATGAAACTCGCCGATCTCGACATCATCGTGACCTCGCCCCCCGCCCCCGGCTGGGGTGGCCGCTACTGGATCATCCCCAAGGTCACGACCGATACCGGGATCGTGGGCTACGGCGAATGCTACGCGGCCAGCGTCGGGCCGGATGCGATGTGCGCCGTCATCCGTGACGTGTTCGAACGACATATGGCGGGCGAAAACCCCGAGAATATCGAACTGATGTTCCGCCGCGTCTATTCCTCGGGCTTTACGCAGCGGCCTGACCTGACCGTCATCGGCGCCTTTGCGGGACTCGAGATCGCGTGTTGGGACATTCTGGGCAAAGACCGCGACCGGCCCGTCCACGCGCTTATCGGCGGCAAGGTGAATGACCGCATCCGCGCCTATACCTACCTCTACCCCCTCGCCCACCATGCCGTGCCCGAGTTCTGGGTGAACGCCGATCAGGCCGCCGAATCCGCTGTCGCCGCTGTGGCTGCAGGCTTTACCGCCGTCAAGTTCGACCCCGCAGGCCCCTACACCATCCGGGCAGGCCACATGCCCGCCATGACCGACATCACCCGTTCCGTCGAATTCTGCGCCAAAATCCGCGCCGCCGTCGGCGACAAGGCCGATCTACTGTTCGGCACCCACGGCCAGTTTTCCACCGGCGGGGCCATCCGCATGGGTCAGGCGCTCGAACCCTATTCCCCCCTCTGGTACGAAGAACCGATCCCGCCCGACAATGTGAACGCCATGGCCGAGGTTGCCCGCGCCGTCCGCATCCCGGTGGCCACGGGTGAACGCCTGTCGACTAAGGCCGAATTCGCCGCCGTCCTGCAGGCCGGGGCCGCCACGATCATGCAGCCCGCTTTGGGCCGCGCCGGGGGTATCTGGGAGGGCAAGAAGATCGCCGTTCTGGCCGAGGCTTACAATGCCCAGGTCGCCCCCCATCTTTATGCGGGGCCTGTCGAATGGGCCGCCAATATCCACCTCGCCGCGTCGATCCCCAACCTCCTCATGGCTGAAACCATCGAAACGCCCTTCCACGACGCGCTGATCAAGGGTTCCATCCGCGTCGAAGGCGGCCAGATCACGCCGCCGACGGGTGCAGGTCTTGGCATCGACTTTGACGAGGCCTTGGCCCGCGCCCATCCGTTCAAGGGAACCGGCCTGCACCTGCAGATGCAGGAAGCGCCGGTCAGCTATCACGACGCCAACGTGTTTGAAGGCGGCGCGCCCCGGACGGAGTAGGAAGCCAGCGCCGCCCCTTTGGCCCCGCAGGGCCCAGCGCCTATTCGCCCGCGATGCGCAGCGGGATATAGGCGATGGGGTCCTCAACCGGAGTTTCTTGTTGCGGGGCCTGTGACGGGTCAGGACGGCGGACACGGAACCACGCGGCGTAGAGCGCAGGCAGGAACAGCAACGTCAGCACCGTCGCCACCATCAGCCCGCCCATGATCGCCATTGCCATCGGCCCCCAGAATACCGACCGGGCGAGCGGGATCATGGCTAGGATGGCGGCCAGTGCCGTCAGTGTCACCGGACGGGCACGGCGCACCGTGCTTTCTACGATAGCCTCCCAAGGGGTGCTGCCGGCCGCAAGGTCGTGGTCTATCTGATCCACAAGGATGACCGTGTTCCGCATGATCATGCCCGCCAGTGCGATGACCCCCAAGAGCGCCACGAAACCGAACGGCGCGTTGAAGACAAGAAGCGCGCCGACCGCCCCAATGATGCCAAGCGGCGCCGTCAGGAACACAAGGAACAGTTTCGAGAAGCTGCGAAGTTGCAGCATCAACAGCGTCAGCATCGCCAGCAGCATGACCGGAAAGATCTTGAACAGGGCCACGTTGGCCTTGGCGCTTTCCTCGACCGCACCGCCCGTGACGATGGTGTAGCCATCGGGCAGGTTGTCGATGATCGGTTGCAGCATGGGTTCGATCTGCGCCGTGACTGTCGGGGCCTGAAGACCCGCCACGATATCGCTGCGCACGGTCAGCACCATGTCGCCGTCGCGCCGCCAAAGGATCGGTTCCTCGAAACCATAACTGACCTTGGCCACCTGCGAGAGCGGCACAGCGGCCCCGGTCGGCAGCAGGATCGTCAGGTCGCCGATCGCGGCGGGGTCGCTGCGTTCTGCGGCGGGGGCGCGGACGACGATGTCGATCAGTTCCGTGCCTTCGCGGTATTCTGACACTTTCACGCCCGTCAGCAGGGTTTGCAGCGTGTTGGCCACGTCTTGCGTGTTCAGGCCCAGCGCCCGGATGCGGTCCTGATCCAGCGTCAGTTCAACCGTCTTGGCCTGCGTGTTCCAGTCGAACTGCGGGTCGATGGTGTTGGGGTTGGCGACCATGACTGCCCGGACCTGATCGGCAATCTCGCGCACCTGCATCGGATCGGGGCCGCTGACACGGAACTGCACGGGGAATCCGACCGGCGGGCCAAAGACGATCTGGTCCACCCGCAGCCGCGCCTGCGGCACGGCCCCATTGTCGATGGCCGTCTGGATTTTCTCCCGCAGACGGTCGCGTGCCTCGGGGTCCTGCGCCATGATGACAGTCAGGGCAAAGCTCGGGTTCGGCAGCGCAGGGTTCAGCGCGATAAAGAACCGGGGCGCACCCGCTCCGACATAGGTCGTGGAATACCGCACGTCCGGATCGCCCGCGACCAGCGCCTCAGCGGCCAGAGCGGCCTCTGCCGTGGCCTCGATCGAAGACCCTTCGGGCATGCGGGTTTCGATGAAGAGTTCTGCCCGGGCCGAAGTTGGGAAGAACTGCTGCTGCACATGGCCCATGCCGATTCCTGCGGCAACCAGCGCCGCGAGGGTGAGGCCGATCACCACCCAACGGGCGCGCAGCGCAACGTTCACCATACGGCGCAGAAGACGGTAGAGCGGCCCGTCATAGGCATCGTGATGCACTGCGCCCGGTTTGGGCGCGGGCAGTAGCTTGAAACCAAGGTAGGGCGTGACAATGACTGCCACGAACCAAGACACGATCAGCGCAATGCCCACGACCCAGAAGATGTTACCCGCATATTCCCCCGCCGTTGACTTGGCAAAGCCAACGGGCAGGAACCCCACTGCGGTAACCAAAGTCCCCGTCAGCATCGGAAAGGCCGTCGAATCCCAGGCGGCCGAAGCGGCAGACACCCGGTCGAACCCCTGTTCGATCTTCACCACCATCATTTCGACCGCGATGATCGCGTCATCCACCAAAAGCCCCAGCGCAATGATCAGCGCACCCAATGTGATGCGGTCAAAGTTCAGGCCCATCGCCTGCATGATGATAAAGACGACGGCCAACACGATCGGCACCGACAGGGCCACGACGATCCCCGTCCGCAGGCCAAGCGTGAGGAAGGACACGGCCAGCACGATGACCAGAGCCTCGACAAAGGTGTGGATGAATTCTTCAAAGGCGTGGTCGACGATATCGGCCTGATCGGCCACCTGCGTCACATCCACCCCGGTGGGTAGCGTCTGCCGGAAGGCCTCAACCTCGGCCATCAGCTCCTCGCCCAGATGCAGAACGTTGGCCCCGTCGGCCATGGACACGCCGACGCCCACGGTTTCGGAACCGTTGAGATAGGCCAGATAGGACGGCGGATCGACATAGCCGCGCCTGACCTCAGCCACGTCGCCCAGCCGGATCGAACCGGTCGTCGTCTGGATGGGCAGGTCGCGGAGCGCCTGCAGCCCCGTGATATCGCCCGTGATGCGGACCTGAATGTCATCTGCGGCGGTCGAGAATGACCCGGCGGGCCTCATGCTGTTCTGTTCGGCAATCGCGTCAAAGATCGCCTGCGGCGAGATGCCGAGTGTGGCAAGCCTGTGATGGCTGATCTCGACATAGATGCGTTCGTCCACGGTTCCGACAAGGATCACCTTGGCAGCGTCAGGCACCCGGAGGAGCCGCGTCCGCAAATCCTCGGCATAGGATTTGAGGCCGGCGCGCGTCACGCCGTCGCCGGTCAGCATGTAGATGGCGGAATAGACATCGCCGTATTCATCATCAAAGAACGGCCCGATCACTCCTTCAGGGAGGGTGCCCTGCATGTCGCCGATGCGTTTGCGGATCTGGTACCAGGCCTCGGCCGCATCCGGTCCTTTGACCGAGTCGAGGAGCTGTATCTGAATGACCGTCGCCCCGGCGCGGGAGTAGGTGCGGACGAATTCGACTTCGGCCAGTTCGCGGATGCGTAGTTCGACGGGTTCCGCCACAAGGTTCTGCATTTCCTCGGACGTGGCGCCGGGCCAGACGGCTTGCACGACCATGGTGCGGATCGTGAAACTCGGGTCTTCGGCCCGTCCGAGGTTCAGGTAGGCGAAGGTGCCCGCAAGAACCGCGACGATGATCAGGAACAGGGTGACGGCCTGATTGCGGACCGACCAGTGGGAAAGGTTGAGGGCGCGCATGGCAGGCTCCAGAATGCTGGATCAGATCGCGGGTGCGGGGGTTTCTTCGACGATGCGCACAGGGCGGGCCGGGTCGATCCGGTGAACGCCCAGCGACACGACCTTTTCGCCTGCGACAAGATCGGCCCGGATCAGCGCAGTTGTATCATCGTATGAGACGATGGTGACAGGGACGGTGGTGACCCTGGTCCCTGTGGCGTCCAGCATTAGAACCATCGGCCCGTGGCCGTCGTCAAGGATTGCGGCAAGCGGCACCGCCGCGACAGGCGCCACCTCGGGCGCAGCGAGGGTCACGGTCACGGTGCGGCCCAGCGCGAGGCGGTCATCAGGAAGGTCGATGGCAAAGCGGACGCGATAGGTGCGCGCAGCGGGATCAACGTCGGGCGAAACCTCGCGCAGGGTCAGGGCAAAGGGCTGGCCTTCGTCCTCCCAGAGGGTCGCGGTGGCAGTTGTTTGATCCAGTGTATCGCGCTTTTGTTCGGGCATGGCAATTTCCACCTCGGGGCTGTCAGTGCGGGCCATTGTCAGCACCGGCTGGCCTGCCGGAACAACCTGCCCCGGTTCGCCCATCGTCGCCGTCACGATCCCATCGGTTTCAGCCACCAGCACGGCATAGTCGAGCCGGTTCGCCGCCGCATCGCGGGCGCGGACGGCCCGGTCCAGCCGGGACTGCGCGGCCGCGGCGTCCGAATTGGCTCGATCCAGTGCCGCCTGCGCCACAAACCCATCCTGAAACAGCGATTGCGCCCGGCTGACCGCGGCTGATGCGCGGGTCTGGTCAGTTGTGGCCGAATCAACCTCGGCCTGCGAAGCCTCGAGATCAAGGCGAATGTCGGTATCATCTAGCCGCAGCAGGGGCTGGCCAGCCGTCACCAGATCGCCCGTATCAACCAGCCGTTCCGTGATCTTGCCTGCCACGCGAAAGCCCATCTGGCTTTGATACCGGGCGCGGACCGTGCCGGTGTAGGTGTCATCCTGCACGGGGTTCTGCCAGACAATGGGCGTCACACGCACGGGTTGCGACACGCGTTGCGGCTTCGCCGCTTCAGGCTCTTCCGCGCTCGCCAGCAGGGTTTCGATCCGTCCCTGCGGGTCAAGCGCCACGGCCCCGATGGCCGCCGTTGCGAGAAGTCCGGCGGCCAGACCGCCCCAGATCCATTTTGCTGAACGTGCCACTTTGACCTGCCTCCTCCACCAGTCGGTGACAAAAGGTCACGACTCGGGTTGCCATGTTAGTGTCTCTAACATATGTGAGCGTTACTAACATGGCAAGTGGCTTTGCAGCGCTGGCCGATCCGACTAAGTGTTTGCCGTGAATGCGGGGGAACCGATGACCAAAATGGCCTACCACCATGGCGAGCTGCGGCAGGCGCTGATCGACGCCACGCGCGAACTGGTCCGGGAACGGGGCGAGGCGTTTTCGCTGGCCGACGCCTGCCGCCGTGCCGGGGTTTCGACAGCGGCCCCATACCGCCACTTTGCCGACAAGGACGAGATCATCAACGAAGTCGTGGCGCAGGGTTTCGCCGATATGGCCAGCCGCGCCCGTGCAGTGGCCTCGGACCATCCGACTGGATCGGTCGCCCGTATCATCGCAGTCGGACGCGACTATATGGCCTTTGCCGTCAACGAACCGACGCTGTTCCGGATCATGTTCACGCAGCGCCCTGGTCTGACCGACGAAAACATTGCTTCACTCAATGGCAAGGAATGCTTCCGCTTCGTGGTGCAGGAGGTTGTGGACTTCTGCACAGCGAACGGGATCGCAGGCGATGCCATGCAGATCGCCCTGCAACTCTGGACGCTGGTTCATGGCGCGGCGAGCCTGACGATCGACGGCGACTACGACAAGATCGCCCCAAGAATTGACGTGGACGCGCTGGTCGTCAGTGGGGCCCAGCGATTGCTTTCTGGCGGAACGAACTGAGGCGCCACCTACCTCGGCTGGAATGCAAAGGACCGCTCGTCAGACCGCCCAGATCAGATGTGTCAGGTGATAAAAGATCGGCGCTGCAAAAATCACGTTGTCAAGTTGATCCAGAAGCCCGCCTTGCCCGGGGATCAGGTGGCTCCAGTCTCGCACACCCTTGTCTTGCTTGATGGCCGTCAGGACGAGGCTGCCGAACATCCCTGAGACAGAGGCGACAGCAGCCATGGCCATCGCGGCGATCGGGCTGAATGGGGTCATCCAATACAACAGTGCCCCGACAACGGCCGCAGAAATAACGCCGCAGACCAACCCTTCCCAAGTCTTGGGCGAAAGACCCGGCGCAATCCTTGTCCGGCCGATCCGGCGGCCAAAGTAGATGTCCAGCAGATCGCCGATCTGGACCACCATGACAAGGAAGGCGATGAGAAGGACGCCCCGCCCGTCATAGCCCGGCAATTTCAGCGTCATCAGAGCCGGGACATGGCTGATGCAGAAGACGCAGATCATCAGCCCCCATTGGGTTTCAGAAACGCGATTCAGGAATCGGCTCGGATCGCCCCGCAGGACCGAGACGATAGGCAGGAGGAGAAAGGCATAGACCGGAATGAAGACGGTGAACAACTCGGCCCAGCCCAACCAGATCAGCGCGAACTGCACTGGCAGGATGACAAAAAAAGCAAGAGCCAGAGCAAGGTGATCGGCCTTTGATTTGTAGGAAAAGGTGTAGAATTCGCGCAATGCCGCAAAGGCGGAAAAGGCGAAAAGCACGACGACACCGAACAGGCCAGTCAGCAAGGCCAATGCAAAGAAGATGACCATCGTCCACCAGGAATAGATCCGGGTCATGTAAGTTTCGACGACCGGATCGGATTGTCCAGGCGGCACCCGCGACCGCAGATATTCCCCGAACAGCGTCAGCGCGATGAGCAGGCCGAAACTTGCCAACGTGAGCAGGATGATCTGGGCTGTGGCGCCGCTCATTCCGCGCGCCTTTCGGGGGCAAGAGCTGCAAGGCTCTCGGCAGCGCGCGTCAGGAATGCATCCTTGGATTCGCCATCTTCGACATGGATCGGCGCCCCAAAGATCACAGTGCAGATCAGTGGCAGCGGGATTACCTCGCCCTTGGGCATGATCGAGTTCAGGTTGGCGATCCAGGTTGGCACCAGATCGATCTGCGGCCGGCTGGATCCGATGTTGTAAAGCCCCGCCTTGAAAGGCAGCAGCGGGTCCTTGGTCATGTTGCGATTGCCTTCGGGAAAGATGATCAGCGACGACCCTTCGTCAATCGCCTGCAGGATCAGGGCCATCGGATCCTGCGTCCGCGCCTCGGGACGGCGGTCAATCAGGACAGCCCGAAACACCTCGCCCCCCGCGAAGGCGCGCAAGGGTGTCTTGAGCCAGTAGTCCGCCGCTGCCACCGGGCGCGTGACGCGGCGGAGCGGGGGTGGCAGCACCGACCAAATCATCGGCATATCGGCATTCGACGTATGATTAGCGAAATAGACCCGCGGCCGCGCCACGGGTTCGATCCCGCGCCAATCAGCCCGGACCGCCGTGATCGCCCGCGCAAACACCGTTATGGCTTGCCCCGTAATCTCGGCAGCCAGGCGACGCATCGCTCCGGGAGGCTTTGGCGGCGGCAGAAGGTCCGGCTTTTCCGGATGGGAAATCGCAATTTCCATGTTCGTCGACTCAGTCATCGCGGAAGACCCCGGATCAGGCTGCGCACAAGAAGATCAATCATCGGGCCAGCCCGTTCGTGCGGTATACCGGCACGCGCCCCGTCCAGGCTGAGCAGGACGACACCATGCACCGCCGAGAAGAGGGTCCGGGTGAGCGCCGCCCTTTCAGCTGGTGTCAAGGTTGGAAAAAGAATCAAAACTGGGCCTTCGATCAACGAAAAGAGCCGGTCCATATCGGAAAGATACCAGTCTGGTGCAGCCTGTTCCGTTGGACGGGCCACATCGAAAAGGGCCCTCCAAGAAGTGTGGTTAGCGGCAGCGAACGCGTGATAGGCAAGGGCCATGGCTACAAGCTGCTCTTCCGGTTGTGCCGAAGCCTCCTCAGACGCAGCCGCAGCCGCAGCGCCTAACCGCGCAAATGTGCGGGCGTTCACGGCCAGGACAAGCTCGGTCAGATCGCCAAATACGTTATAGATCGCCCCGACAGCACAGCCTGCTTCGGCCGCCAGATCCCGCGCCCGAAGCGCCGTAAGGCCCTGATCAGCAATCCGCCGTTCAGCGATCAAGATGAGCCTGTCACGCAGGGCAAGGCGGCGATCCTTGGCGGTTTCAGACATTCGAACTCCTTGAACTTCGTTCAAGGATAGCGAGAGGAAACCCCATTGGGAAGACCGGAAGGGCCTTCGTCGGTCACCCGGCATCGTGAGGGTCGCAAGTTAGGTCGCCGACAAGCGCGAAGAACGCCCCAAAATGATCAGGTTTTCGGGATCGAGACCCACGAAATTATCTGGCATTTTGTGAAAACTATCCCTTTATAACTACATGAAAAATAACACAAATATACCACACTCCCTTGTGCAGGGCCTATCTGCGGGCCGTCCGTCCCCGCCCGCCCGCGAAAGCGCTGCCGCGCTGCCTTCTTTTCGTCACAGTTCAAGTGCCAAGCAGCTATGACCGTCCAACCGGCCTCTGCCTTTGGCGGTCCAAGGTGACACATGGCCAAGCCGATTTCGCCCGATCTGATGGATGAGACCTATGCCGAAGAACTCGCGCCGGGACAAACCCTGCTGCAAGGACAATACCGTATTGAAAGCTACCTGAACGCCGGAGGGTTCGGCATCACCTACCTTGCACGCGACAGCCTCAACCGCAGGGTCGTGATCAAGGAATGCTTTCCGGGTGCGTTATGCCACCGTTCGGCCACTCGCGTCCGTGCCAAATCCCGCGCGAGCGCCGACGAATTCCGTTCTCTCGTTGCCCTATTCCTGCGCGAGGCCCGCAATCTCGCCAAACTTGACCATCCCAATATCGTTGGCGTCCATCAGGTTTTTGAAGACAACGACACTGCCTACATGGCGCTCGATCTGATTCAGGGGCATGACCTCCTCGATAACATCGAAGGCAAGGGGATACCCCTTGATCCGCCGCGCGTGCAGGCAATCCTCCTGCAGCTTCTGGATGCCATCGGCTATATGCACGATCAGAACATCCTCCACCGCGATATCTCGCCCGACAACATCCTTGTAACTGCTAAGGGCGAACCAGTCCTCATCGATTTCGGGTCGGCGCGTGAAGATGCCAACCGCGCTACGCGCGTCCTGACGGGCATGCTCATGGTCAAGGACGGCTATTCCCCGCAGGAATTCTATATCGCCAACAGCCGTCAGCTACCCTGCAGCGATCTCTACGCCCTTGGGGCGACCTTCTATCACGCTGTATCCGGTCGCCCCCCGCCTGACAGCCAGACACGAATCACCGCCCTCGCCACCGGCCGCCCGGACCCCTGCCAGCCGCTTACGGGACGATTTGCCGACTTTGATGCTGCCTTTCTGGAAGCCATCGACAAGGTCATGTCGATCCTGCCAGACGATCGCATCCAGACCGCCGCAGAATGGGCCCGTCTGATCGATCCCTCTCGCCGCGTTGCCGCTGCCCTCGCGGACACGGAGCGCGTTCGCGATATCGAACTCACTATCGCCCGGATTATATCCGAGGCTTCTTACCTGCCTCTGCAGGAAACCGAGGTCGAGGTGGCGATTGTCCCTGCCGAACTGCCTGTACCGCGTGTGATCGAGTACATCGGCTTTGACGATGACGACGACGACGAAGCTCATGCCCAGTCTACGATCGACAAACCCATCAACGAAGAAGTCTGTGCTGCCTCAGAAGAGCCTGCGGTCACCAATATAGCACGCCATGACCGACCTTTGACGCAAAGGTTTGCCACACTTGGACCTTTGCCCCCGGTCCGCCGTTTCGAATGGTCGCCCCCGCCTCCTGAACCGTCCATCGCAGGTCGCACTGCACTCGTTGCGGTTGCGGGCCTCGTGATCGGCGGCGCGATTGGCCTTCTCGCGCCCTTCGCGGAGAACGCGGTCACACTGATGTTCACCGCCCCGGCCTTGGCTATCCTGGACGAAGGACAGGGATAAGCCGTGGCGTCAACGCGATATTCACCGAATCCCTTCAGGATATGCGGAAGTCCCGCGAACCATCGGAAAATCAGGAAAGCGCATGGCGATGATACGTCTCGAAAGACTCTTCTCCGGCCGAAGCAACGCCGCGGAACCTGATCCTGACTCGGCTCAATCGGGCTCCTCACCCCTCCAGGCCGAAGATGACGGCTTTGCTGACCGCCTGCGCAGGGCAATCGCCCAGCCGGCCCGTTCAGCCGAAGAGTCGGATCTGCTCCACCGGCGTCTGCCTTCCGATACAACTCTCCCGCGCCCTGGCCAGCCTGTCAGTCAGTCTTCGCAGCCTGAATCCACCACTCCGTACCTGCTCACTGCTGCAAGTCTCGATCCCTCACCTCAAAGGCCGCCAGAACCAAAGGCGCATTTCGCCGGGCTTCCTGACATTCCAACCCACTCCGAAACCGACCCCGATCCCGCACCTTCCCCATCGCCTCCGCCCGAACCTCGGGCCGGACGCGTCCGGACGCGTCTCCTGGGCCACGATCACGTCCAGAATCTCGTCATGGACCCGATTGATGCCGGCCGCGCCGCGCCTGCATCGGCACAAGGGCGATTTCCCGTCGGCTGGATCGTTGTGACGGAGGGCCCCGGCAAGGGTAGCTTCTTTACACTTTTCAACGGTGTGTCACAGATCGGTCGTGGCGCGGACCAGGCTGTCAGCCTCGACCTTGGCGACATGAGCATTTCGCGAAACAACCATGCCGCAATCGCCTACGATGACGAGGCGAATGCCTTCTTTCTTGGTCACGGCGGCAAGACGAATCTGGTCCGGCTCAACCATAAGCCCGTCATCAGCACCGAACCACTCCACCACCTTGATATGATAAGGCTGGGCGAAACCACGCTCCGGTTCGTGGCCCTGTGCAAGGATGATTTCCGCTGGGAAAACGTAACACCCGGGGGATCGTCGCGTGTCTGATCTCCGTTTTGACTGCGTGACAGCCCAGCGCCCGGGCCGACGTGATCAACAGGAAGACGCGATCGTCAGCAGTTTTCCGGCATGCACGGATCTGGGCTTTGCCGTGCTTGCCGATGGCATGGGCGGTCACGCCGCAGGAAACATCGCCAGCAAGATCGTCGTCAGCGAAGTTTTCAGCGAACTCTTGTTCCAGTCCGACGCGATCCTGTCGAAGGGTGCCAGCCTTGCCGGCATCCTGCGCGCCGCTGCGCGCGCCGCAGATGACTGTATTGCCGCCCATATCCGTGCGAATCCCGAATGCGTCGGAATGGGTTCGACCTTGATTGCCATGCTTGTCTGCCGCGGGGCTCTTTGGTGGATATCCATAGGGGATTCCCCGCTTTTCCTGTTTCGGGACGGCATCCTGAAGCAACTCAACGAAGACCACTCACTTGGCCCTCAGATTGACTACATGGTCTCTCAGGGCTTGTTAGACCCCATGACAGGACGCAATCATCCTGATCGGAACGTCCTGACGTCGGCGCTTTTTGGCAAGTCCGTGACACACATCGACTGTCCCGACAAACCGTTAGTCCTCAGGCCTAGTGACCTACTGATCGTTGCAAGCGACGGGCTTCAGTTCCTGGAGAACGACCGCATCGCACAAGTCCTCGGGTTTCATGGCGACAGCGCCAGCACTACGATCGCAAATGCCTTGCTAGGCGCGCTTGCTGAGCTGGATCACCCAGATCAGGACAATATTACTTTCTCGGTCATCCGCGTACTGCGCGCCGATCAAGGCATCGGACGGTACCTCCGGCCGATAGTGGCGTTAAGCACCACGCAGTACAGGCGCATCACAGGATGACAGCGTCCAACATTTCAGCGCTTGTCTTTGCGCTCGACCAGGCGCTGACATCCCCGCTTGAGCCTGAGGTTCTGGCTCTTGGCCATCGCCTCAGGCACCGTTTGGGCCAGCGTCCCACGGTCGCTATTCTTGGTCATCCTGATGATGATCAGCCCGGTCTTTCGACGTTTTTGGCAAATCACCCAAGGCTGGCCCAGCTGAACTTATGCGAGATAGCCATCGACAATACGGCACCTACAGACCATCTCGCCAACGATCTCGCTTCGATGACGCCCCAACTGGCGCTCTGGTTTGTCCGATCGTTTTCGTGCACCGACCGGATTCGGTGGTCACACGTGCCCCAATCCCTTCGCGACCATAGTTTCCTCGTCCTGACCACCGACCAACCGCAATCAGCAGAGCTGCTTGCCGACCATTTGGTGGATGAGTTTCGTGACATCTTTGTGCTGCCGTTCCGGCAGGCGGCGCAGACGACGGAAAGCCGGTTGACCCGCACCATAGCAGAGGCAGTTCTGCACCAGATCGCCCTTGGTGAAGAAGCGCTCCACGACAATGTGCGCCTCTTTCTGTCGCGCTATGCGGTCTCCGCCGAGACGAAAGAACCCTCTGCCTCTGAGAGGATCCACGCTGCACTCAGCCTCTCGTCGCAGGACCTGATCCCACTCCGCGACCTGCCCACAGCAAACCGCGCCGGCGCGATCCTCGCACATTGCGTAGCCTGTATCGAGACGATCAGCCCCATGGCAGCCGGACAGACCGGCCCCTTGTTTGACGATATTGTGGCCGCTTCCGACAGCCTGACCCTGATGCAGGCCGAAGGAGGAGAGGCCACCGCCAGGGATGCATTGAGCCTGCTTCTCCAACTGAGACGTGAGATTGCAACCAGTTATTAGGAATTTTTTTACATTATATTCAATGCTTTAATTGATTATCCGTCTAACTTAAGCCGTATTTCGCGCCACAATCTTTTGGTATCTGAACCGATAGTCACCCAGCGGTCCAGGGCTCATCGCAAGGAACGGCCATGAAAGCTCAGCCACATCTGGAACACTCTTCAACCACCAATTTAAATGGCACGGTGCCTCTGCTGCGCAACGCCCTCATCGGCCTGCGAAGTGTGGCTGACCAGACTGCTTTGCTGCGCCGCGCCCTGTCTGAACTGTCCAAGCTTGGCGACCGGATGACGCGCAAGGCCGCCCAGCGACTCCTTGCGCAACTTGATGCCTTTGAACCCAGTGTCACGTTGTTCGGACAGGTAAAGTCGGGCAAAACCTCGCTGATCAATGCAATGACCGGTCGGCCCGGACTTTTACCCGCCGACGTCAATCCATGGACCTCGGTTGTAACGACGCTTCACACGGCACCACCCGATTTCGGCATCAAATCCGGCGCCCGTTTCCGCTTTTTCGACGAAGATGAATGGCAACGGCTGATCGACAGCGGCGGCCGGCTTGGAGAACTGGCGACCCGCGCCGGCGCCGAAGAAGACCTTGAACGCGTCCGTACCCAGATCAGCCAGATGCGCGAGAAATCCCGGCGCAGGCTTGGTCGCAAGTTCGAACTGCTGCTTGGCCAGGAACATGATTACGAAACCTTCGATCAGGACCTGATCGAACGCTACGTGTGCCTTGGCGACGATTTCGGCGATACCGAAGGCACGACGACTGATCAGGGCAGATTTGCTGACATCACCAAATCTGCCGACCTGTACCTTTCGATCGCGGAAATGCCTTTACGCCTTTGTCTGCGTGACACGCCGGGCGTGAATGACACCTTCATGATGCGCGAACAGATCACGATTAACGCCATTCGCGACAGCCGCCTCTGCGTCGTTGTTCTCTCGGCACATCAGGCTCTTACCTCGATGGACATGGCGTTGGTCCGACTTATTTCGAGTATCAGATCGCGTGACGTAGTGATCTTCGTAAACCGCATCGACGAAATTTCCTCCCCTTCGCGTGAGGTCGGCGAAATCCGCGCGCGCATCCTCGAAACACTGGCGACGCACGGCGGCCCCTCCGATCCGCAAGTGATCTTTGGCAGCGCCCATTGGGCCAATGCCTGTCTCTCTGGCAAACTTTCCAGCCTATCCGAGGACAGCGTCAACTCGCTTCTAGATTGGGCGACCGTTGCCGCGACCCGATTTGACACGACGTTCGACCCGAACGAAATCATCTGGGAGCTTTCTGGCATTCCGGATCTATATCAGGCCATAGCGGCCCGCATTACCGATGGCGCGGGCCAGGACATTCTTCAGCGGGTTGCACAGGGCACGCTAAACCTTGCCCGTGGCGTCCTGGCCAGCCACAAAGTCAGCTCTTATGATCCCACCCGAAAGGCAAGGATCATCCTCTCCCGCAACGAGCTTGAGGCAGCACTCGACACCCTGCACAAGTCAGTGCTGGACAGTTTTGACCGCACCGTCGCTCAGATCAGGTCAGACTATATCGACCGTGTCGAGCGGGCCTCTGCGTCTTTTCTTGACCGTGCAACGGCCTCCCTTCTTTGCCATCTTGAAACGCACGGAGAACAGACGGTCTGGCAGTACAGTGCCGAAGGTCTGCGGATGTTGCTCCGCTCGAACTATGTGCGTTTCGGCACCGAACTCCAGCGCGCGACGCGGGAAGCTGCGACCGGAGCACGGACAACGCTCCTTGATTTCATGGCGCGTCTGATCGACGGCATGTCCGATCAGTTGCATATCGATCTTCCGTCTCCCATTCATATCCCGCCGCCGGTCAGTCTCGCGCAGACCATTGCGCTCGACCTCCAAGCCAGTTGGTGGAAAAGCTGGTGGCACCGCGCCCGGGGCTACAGGACGTTCTTGGCCCATTTTCAAGACCTGATCGTCGCAGAAACGGCCCGCATGACCCACGCCATCCGCGGCGAAATGGCCGATGACCTTTGTGCCGCCGCACGTCTGGTCCTTGATACCTTTTTGTCCGATCAGCAGGCCATCATCCGAAGCATTGCGGCCAAGGCTGACGCAAGTCCAGCTGAACTCGACGATCTTCTGGGGATCACGGGCCAGAAGGACCGTCTCAATTCCCTTCGCGCGATCATCGACTCTGTCTCGAGGTTTACAAAATGAACTCCTATAATGTTCCCGCCTTCCTCGATCCGGCAGCATTGCCGATCGGGCCTGAGACCCCCGGCGTCCGAAAGCCACGCATCGCGCTGTTGGGCGAATTCAGCGCAGGGAAAAGCACGCTCGCCAATCTTCTTGTCGAGGCTGATCGCCTTCCCGTGCAGGTCACCGCGACCCAGCTTCCTCCGATCTGGATAAGCTACGGCAATGGACAGGCTCATCGTGTCGACCTTGACGGCAAAACAATCCCTGTCAGCCTCGCGCGGATCGCAGATGTCCCACTTCACGAGACCTCCTATGTCCGGCTGTTTCAGGAAGCGCCAATTCTGACATCCTGCGATATCATCGACATGCCCGGGGTCTCGGACCCCAATATGCCGCCCGTAGTCTGGCAGCGGATCCTGCCCCTAGCCGACGGGATAATTTGGTGCACCCACGCAACCCAAGCCTGGCGCCAGAGTGAAAGTGCGATTTGGTCAACCATGCCCCCTTCGATCCAGCGTCGGAGTCTCCTGCTCCTGACCCGGATCGACAAGATTCTGGGAGAAAATGACCGACAGCGAATCATTCGGCGGCTGCGTCACGAAACCGACGGTCTGTTTGCCGAATCATGCCTGCCGATTTCGCTGACCCGCGCACGGGCCGGGCGCTCCAACGCCACCGACTGGACGTCGAGTGGGGCGGAGGCGCTTCTGGCTGCAATTCAGCGGCAGATTACAGCGATCTCTCAGGATCTTGGCGCAGAAGAGCCAGTCACGACCGCCAGATTGCCCGCCGAACCAACCGTAAACGCCATTCTTCCCCGTCGCATCCGTTCGGAAACGGGCCAGCTTGGATCAACTCCCCGTCCGCCCCACGTAGCTGAAGATCCCCGCATTGCGACTTTACGCGCGACGCCCAGCAGCACCCTCGCCTGACACGGGCAGGATTTCCGTCTCGTTCATTTTTCTGCCTTATCTTGCGGTCCGCATCCGTGACGGCAGGACCGAAAATGAAGATTGCAGCCCGGCTTGAGCAACTTCGTAATCCGTTTAGGGCGTGCAGGACAGTGATTCTGGCGGATCTGTCGGCTGCTCTCGTCCTTGGGACCAACAGCGCCAATACTTTTCCGCAGGAACAGCTTGATCGCCTTGGGGTGATTGCAGGTCGCCTGCTGAACAACCCGGCTCTGGCATCGGGGCTGGTGTCATCGCCGATCAATACCGTATTGGTGATGGATGGTGACACGATGCAGATTTTTGTCACCCACTCTGCCGACAGCGATGTCGCGATCTGTTGCACCAGTTCCCTTGCCCTTGATACCTTGGAATTCACCGCCGCCGCTCAGGCACTGCTAGCCGAAATCAACGGCCCGGGATGACCATCGAACAAAGCCCGCTCGACCGTATCATCACGGCCTATCTTGCGGCCGATCCGCCGACCAAGGGCCAGACCCGGATTCTGACTGCGGGCAATCCCACCTACCTTCTGGACGCCGCTCTGGAGGCGATCACACAGACATACCTGCCCCGACGTCTTACCTTTATGCGGTCAGACGGCACAGCCCTGCGCGTTGATGTGGCCAACGGCCGCGTGCTCAACCTTTTCGTCCACAGCCCCTTGGCAGACCCGTCAGAAAGCAGCTGCTCGGATAATAAGGGAGAACCTGCTGAAATTCCGGATGTCCTCGCGCACTTCATCGACCTGACAACGAACCATACCACGCTGACGCTGACTTGGGATCGGATTCAGCCCGAAGCAGATGCTCAGAGTAAATCATTCATTCCTACCGAATCGTCCGCGATTCTAAATGACGACCACGGAACCGGATCACCTAAGATCCCGGCCATCCTTGAAAGAATCTTCCAAGTCGAACCGGCCCCGTTGTCTTCGGTTATCGTGCACGAGGGCCGGACGATCCGGGACGATGGCACTGAGAAGGTCTTGCTTCTGGCCAACGCCTGGGCGCTCCTCGACATTGTCCCCGCAGAGGCCTTTGATTTACCTAAAGAGTCGCGGCCTCGGATCATCATTCTGTCATCTGGCAGTCAAACAATCCTTCTTGTCCGATCTGGTGGCTTTCGGCTCGCCGCCATTTACAAAGGTGAACAGGCCCATGTGCTCGGACGCCAGATATCTGCCATCATCTGGGAAAGGCACAACTGAAGATACCAATGCATGCCCTGGGCGCGCGTGAGGCATCAACCTCAGGCGGACGGATCTGTAAGTTCCGCCGCCTGTAACGTCGTGACTCGGATATGCTCCACGTGGGTGAGCATCGCTATTTGCGCAGAGTCCGCATCGCCGGCCACGATTGCATCGGCAATCGCCTGATGATCCTTTGCCGATCTTTCGGTAACACCCGGCATTTTCGACGCCCGCCGCCGGAGTTCCATAGCCAGCGAATAAAGCGATTGGGACACCGAATGCAGGAACCCGTTCCTTGCCATGGCCGAGACCAGTTCATGAAACTGTGCATCCATCACCCGGAAACCGACGGGATCTACCCAAAGGTCATGGCCCAAGATGGCCATTTCCATCAGGCGCCCCTTCTGTTGCTGATCCCCGTTGCGCGCCGCATCCGCCGCGAGTCCGCCGTCGATCAGACTGCGCGCCCGAAAAAGTTCGTCTGTCGAATAGTCCCGCAATTGCAGATAAAACGACAAGGGTGACAATAGCTTGCTGGCCGACAAGTCAGTCACAAAACAGCCCCCGCCCTGTCGGCTTTCGACGATACCCATCATGCCAGCCCCCGCAAAGCCTCGCGCACCACGGGCCGTGACACCTGCAAAGCGCGGGCCAGTTCATTTTCAGAGGGCAGCTTTTCACCCGGCGCAAGATTCCCTGACGCAATCAGGTCGCGCAACCTGTCTCCGACCCGTTCAGAGGCGGACTTTTGCTGCGGCAGGGGGGCAAAGGCAGCAGTGACGGGAAGCATCGTGATTAAATCTCGGATCAATATCAAAGGTCGTTCGACGTTAGGAGCAGAGCATGCCACTGTCAACTTGACAAGCTGCCTGACAAGTTGACAAACTGACATCGCTGCCAAGATTCATCACCAGCCAGAGAGTCTGCATTTCCGATGCCAATGCCCCGGATCAAACATCTGCGTGCACTGACCGTGAAAGGCGGGGGTGGCGACTATCACGATCAGGCCGAAGGCCATTGGATCGACACAAGGATCGCCACGCCCATGTCACGCTGGCCCGCTTACCGGGACACAAGGCGAAGTTTCGGTTTGAACGTGCTTGGGACGCTGGTGATCGAGGTCGAAGCCGATGATGGCACCGTTGGCTTTGGCGTCACGACCGGAGGAGAGATCGGCGCATGGATCGCCGAGAACCACCTCTCCCGCTTCGTCGAAGGCGCCGCTGTCGATGACATCGCGACGATCTGGGACCAGATGTTCAGCGGGTCACTGTTCTACGGTCGGCGGGGGATCGTCCTCAATGTCATCTCTGGCATCGACCTCGCCCTTTGGGACCTGCTCGGGCAAGTGCGGCAGGAACCGGTCTGGCACCTTTTGGGTGGCAAGGTCCGCGAAGAGTTGGTGTTCTACGCAACAGGCCCCCGTCCCGATCTGGCCCGCGACCTGGGATTTCTTGGTGGCAAGATGCCCTTGTCGAACGCTCCTGCCGATGGCAACCAGGGGCTCGCTGCAACTGTGGCGCATGTGGCCGCGATGCGCGACAAGGTTGGCCCCGATTTCTGGCTGATGCTCGATTGCTGGATGTCGCTTGATGTCGCCTATGCGGAACGGCTCGCCCGCGAAACTGCAAAGTTTGGCCTCAAATGGATCGAAGAACCGCTGCCGCCAGATGATTACTGGGGCATCGCCGACTTGACCCGCAAGCTCAACGGCATCACCTGGGTGGCCACCGGCGAACACGAAGCCACCCGCTGGGGCTTTCGGCAACTTGTCGAAATGGGCTGCTGCGACCTGCTCCAGCCTGATGTGGGCTGGTGCGGCGGCATCTCGGAACTCATCCACATTTGTGACATGGCCGATGCGGCGGGCATAATGATCATCCCCCACGGATCATCAGTCTACAGTTACCATTTCGTCACGACCCGCCATAATAGTCCCTTCGCCGAGTTCCTGATGATGTCGCCCAAGGCGGATCGGATCATCCCGATGTACGATCCGCTCCTTGTCGGAGAACCCTTGCCCGTCAACGGACGGGTAAAGGTGCCTGATAGCCCCGGATTTGGAGTCTCGCTCAACCCTGCCCTGACCTATGGCCGCCCACATGCCCGTTGATCCAGACCGGAACGCAAAATGAGAATCGCCTCAATCAAAGCTGTTGCGATCCAGAACCCCATATCGGGTGGCCACTACGAACCACGGCCCGGCGAAGCGGCCATCCGTCGTCCACCCTGGACTAAGGTTGCCGAGGTAGCCAACCCGATGTCGCGCTATCCAAAGTACAAGGCCCTTCGGTCAAGTTGGTCGGCGCCGTTCCATGCGGTCGGCGTTCTGGTCACGGCCGACGATGGCAACTGGGGCTTTGGCGTGACTGGCTATGGTGCGCCCGTCATCTCGATCATCAACGATCATCTCGGCCCCCTCTTGATCGGCGAAAGTGCCATGGCGACGGAAAAGGTCTGGGACATGATGATGCGCATGACCTCGCCCTACTCGCCCATCGGTATCGCGTCCTATGCGATCAGCGGGATCGATCTTGCGCTCTGGGATATCAAGGGCAATGCCTTGAAAACGCCGGTCTATGAACTTTCCGGCGGACCTGCGCGGGACAAGCAGTTCTGTTATTCCACGGGCAACGACACTGACTGGTTCATGGAACTGGGTTTCAAGGCGACGAAACTCGCATGCCCCTTTGGCACCTCGGACGGCCTTGCCGCGATTTCCCGGAACGAGGAATTCGTGGCAAAGACCCGTGACTTCGTCGGGAAAGACGTCGAACTGATGCTCGATTGCTGGATGGCCTTCGACGTCGAATTTGCCGTCCGCATGGCCGAACGACTTCGGCCCTATGGCCTGAAATGGATGGAGGATTGCCTGATCCCCGAAAACCTCAGTGCCCACCGCGCGTTGCGGGAACGACTGCCCTGGCAGACTCTGTCGACGGGGGAACACTGGTACACGCCTTACACCTTCTTTGACGCAGCCAAGGAACGGCTCGTCGATATCTTCCAGCCAGATATCAACTGGGTCGGCGGCTTTACGGCCTGCCAGCGGATTGCGGCCATCGCGGATGCTGCCGGGCTTGAAGTGATCCTGCATGCAGGCATGAACACCCCCTACGGCCAGCATTTTACTTATTCCAACCCCAACACTCGTTGGGGCGAATTCTTTGTCGGCGGCGCGCCTGGTGTGCCCCTGCCCCGCACACACAGCTATCCCGGCATGAACACGCCCGTAGACGGCTGGTGCGTGCCCTCGGACCGGCCCGGCTTCGGCCACGGCCTGACGCTCGATGCGATCAATCAGATGACCATAACAACCTGAAACGACGCCAGAACGACCAGAAAGGGAGGAACGAATGCCTGTTACACGACTGTCGACGGCCCTGCGCGGCGGAATTGCCGCGCTCGCCCTCATCTCTGCCGCGGGTCTTGCCGCGGCCCAGGACGTGGCCGATGTGCCACGCAACCAGACGCTGGTGCTGACCCCCTGGGGCGACCAGCCCGCCCAGTTTGCCAACATTGAAAACTGGAACCCCTACCTAACCTCGATCACGAAGCAGCGCGACGTGATGCAGTACACCATCAACGAGATGCTGTTCTACACCAACCTCAACACCGGCGAGCTGATCCCCTGGCAGGGCGAGAGCTTTGAATACGCCCCCGACTTCATGAGCGCGACGATCAAGCTGCGCGATGGCGTGACTTGGGCCGACGGTACGCCCTTCACTTCGGCGGACGTGAAGTTCACGCTCGAGGCGCTGCGCGACGCCCCTCCCGAGATCAACGGCTCGGCCTCGTTCAACGAATGGGTTGCCTCGGTCGAAGCACCCGATCCGATGACCGCCGTCATCACCTTCAAGAAACCGGCCCCGCGTTTCGTGCGCGATTTCCTGGCACTTGGTCACGAGAACCACTATCCGATCCTGCCCAAGCACGTCTGGGAAGGCCAGGACATCGCGACCTTCACAAACTATGACCCGGCCGCCGGCCTGCCGATAGGCACCGGCGCCTACAAGCTGGTCAGCACCGCGACCAACCAGCAGATCTTTGACCGCCGCGACGACTGGTGGGGTGTCACGACCGGCTTCCAGGACACACCCGCCCCCGCACGCATCATCCTCACCCCGGTGTCGAGCGACGAGGCGATGGGCCAGTTGCACATCGCCAACCAGGTCGATGGCGGCCGCCAGCTGCTTATCGGCACGTTCGAGGCTGCGCGGGCGCAGAACCCAAACCTTCTGTCCTGGAATCCTGAAGGCCCGGTCTGGGGCGCGCCTGACGGCTGCATGTATTCGATCTTCTTCAACAACATGGTCGCACCCTGGAACGATGTGAACATCCGTCGCGCCATCAACAGCGCGATGGACCGCACCGAACTTGCCGACATCGCCTATGAAGGCGCGATGCCGACCGCGACTTTCGCCTTCTCGGGTTATATGTCGGGCACTTGGCTGACCCCCGACACCCCCCTCACCGCCAAGCTGGAAAGCTACAACGTCGACAATCACAGCCAGGAAGACGTTGACGCCCACATGGCTGCCGGCGGTTATGTCCGCGATGCCGAAGGCTTCTGGTCCAAGGATGGCGAACGGATCGAGGTGTTGATGCGCACCCCGGCCTTCATCCAGCCGCTTCTCGCGCCGGTCACCCAGCAACTGATCGACGCCGGTTTCGACGCCCGTCAGGGCGCCGTGGACGATAGCTGGCTGCCCGACATGCAACTGGGCAACTTCGGCACCATGCTCTTCGTTCATTGCGGCAGCCTCTCCGAACCGCTCGAGACGCTCCAGCACTACCACTCCAAGTGGGCGCGCCCGATCGGCACTGCGATCCCGAACCTGATCGCCGGTTTCCGCTATGAAAACCCCGAGATGGACGCGATCATCGACCAGATGGATGCCATGCCCGCCTCGACCGATCCCGACTCGGAGTACATGAAGGACGCTGTCGCCGCGCTCGACATCGCGCTGCGCGACATGCCGGTGATACACCTGATCGAGGAATACCACGTCGTGACCTTCAACGGCACCTACTGGACCGGCTGGCCCGGTGCCGATGATCCCTATGCCGCGCCTTATACCCCGTGGGAGGCCTTCAATCTCGTGATCCACAACCTGCAACAGACCGGAAACTGATCCGGCTTCCGGCCGGGTGGCGTCCTGCCGCCCGGCCGCCCTTCAAGATCGGCCATCTGCCCCATGTCATCCGACCTTCTGCGCTATATCCTTCGCCGGTTGGTCCAGCTTGTGCTGGTCATCTTCGTCGCCGTCAGCGTCAATTTCCTGATTCCGCGCCTCCTGCCCGGCGATCCGGTCGCGACGCTGATCGCTAGGATGCAGACCGCTGGTGGCAACCAGTCGATCGACATCGCGGCGATCTCGGCCAGCTATTACGAGAAATACGGCCTCGATCAGCCGATCCTGAGCCAGTACCTGAACTACTGGGGCGACCTGTTCCGGCTTGATCTCGGCGTGTCCTTCGCCAACTTCCCCGAGAAGGTCACCAACATGATCCTGCGCGCCCTGCCGTGGTCGGTCGGGCTTCTCTCTGCAGCCACGCTTTTCTCCTTCTTCGTCGGCTCATGGCTAGGGGCGCGCCTCGCGTGGCCAGGCGCGGGCCGTGTCATCCGCACCACCGTGCCCGCGTTGATGGTCCTCGCCGCGATCCCCTTCTACCTTCTCGCCATCATCCTTGTTTACATCTTCGCCGTTGAACTGCGCTGGTTCCCCCCTGCAGGCGGGGTCGAGACGACGCGAATCATGCGTTTCGAAATTCCCACGCTCCTCGATGTGCTGCACCATGCTGTCCTGCCCTTCTCGGCCATTGCGCTTGGCAACATCGGCTTTTGGGCACTGGGCATGCGAAGTCAGACCGTCAGCATATTGGGCGAAGACTACATCACATTCGCCGAATCCAAGGGCCTGGCCCCGCGGCGGGTGTTCTTCTGGTATGGCATCCGCAACGCGTTCCTTCCCCAGATCACAGCTCTGGCCCTCTCGCTCGGTGCGGTCGTATCGGGCGCGATCCTGGTCGAGGTCATTTTCAACTATCCCGGCCTTGGTACACTGCTTTACACTGCGATCCGGGGACAGGATTACTATGTCATCCAGGGGGTTGTTCTGGTCCTCATCGTATCGCTGGCCGTGATGTTGTTCGTTGTGGACCTCATTTATCCCCTCCTTGACCCGAGGATCCGGCGATGACCGACGCCGCTGCAGCGAACCGCGCCTCGCGCCGCAAAGCTTCGCGGGTTGACGGTACACTGGTCGCGGGGCTTGCCCTTCTTGGGCTGATCGCGCTCATTTCGATCCTCGGCCCGCTCCTGTCCGAACCCTCTCTGGCCGATGTTGGCGCCGTCCGCCCGCGTCGTCCGCCCAGCCCCGACTTCTGGCTGGGCACCGATGCGCAGGGCCGCGACATGCTCACGCTCATGCTGAACGCGACGCCCAACACGCTCAAGATGGGCCTGATCGCCGGGATGATCGGCGTAGGTTTTGGCACGTTGATTGGCCTGATCTCAGGCCAGTTCGGCGGCTGGATCGATACCGTGATCAGCGTCATCTCGGATTCCCTGATGACTGTTCCGGCCATTGCGATCCTGGTCATCATCGCGGGCAACGTATCGGAGATGACGACCCTCATCATGGCGCTTGTCGTGGCGTCCCTATCATGGATGTTCACCGCCCGCACCGTCCGGGCACAGGTTCTGACCGTCAAGGAACGCGGCTATGTCGAGGTGGCCCGTGTGAACGGCGAAGGGCCGATGGAAATCCTCTTCCGCGAAGTCATGCCCAACGTCGCGCCCTATATTCTGGCCAGCTTTGTTGGCACCGTCAGCGCCGCAATCCTTGCCACCATCGGGCTTGAAGCACTTGGGCTCGGCGCGCAGAACGAACTGACACTGGGCAATACGATCTACTGGGCCCAGCAGTCATCCGCCGTGTTGCGCGGGTTCTGGTGGTGGTGGGCGCCGCCCATCGTCATCATTGCTGTGATCTTTGTGGGCCTTTTCCTTACTTCTGTCGGCTTTGATCGCTTCGCTAATCCAAGGCTCGGACGCGAATGATGGCCGCGCCCGTCCTGTCCGTCGAAGAGCTTGAGGTTCAGTACGATACCTCCTCCGGCCCCGCGCGCGCGGTTGACCGGGTATCCTTTGCCCTCCGCCCCGGTGAACGCCTTGGCCTTATCGGTGAATCCGGCTCGGGCAAGACGACCATGGCCACCGCCCTCCTACGGCTCACCCGCGCACCTGGCCGGATCACCGGAGGCAAGGTCATGCTATCCGGCACCGATATCATGGCCCTTTCGCAGCGCGATCTGCGCGCGGTCCGCCTGCGCGACATCGCGATGATCCCGCAGGGCGCGATGAGTTCGCTGAACCCCGTCCTCCGCGTTCGAGTCCAGATCGAGGACGCCATCCGCGCCCACGAACCCGGCGTCACGCGGGACCAGATGCAAGACCGCATTGCGAAACTTATGACCCGCGTGGGCCTTGACCCGTCGGCTGCGGACCGGTTCCCCCATGAACTCAGCGGCGGGATGAAGCAGCGCACGGTCATGGCCATCGCGACATCCCTTTCGCCTAAGGTCATCGTGGCCGACGAACCGACGAGCGCTCTTGATGTGGTCGTCCAGCGGCAGGTCATGCAAACCTTGGGCCGCCTGCAAACCGGCCTTGGCGCGGCTGTCGTCCTGATCGGACACGACATGGGCCTTATCGCCCAGTTCGCCGATACCGTCGGCGTCATGTATGCTGGCCGGCTGGTCGAGATCGGGCCGGTTGCGCAGATGATTGGCGCACCCCACCACCCCTACACCCGCCTTCTGATCGACAGCCTTCCCGGCATCGACGTAAAGCGCCAGTTGACCGGCATCCCCGGCCTGCCTCCGCGGCTCACCGACATGCCCCCCGGCTGCGCCTTTGCCCCGCGCTGCCCGCTTGCCATGGCCTCCTGCACCCTTAACGTGCCCACGCTGCAGGCCGTGGCAAAGGATCACAAGGCCGCCTGCCACCTTTACCCCGAGGCCACGACCCTGCCGCCCATGACCGTCAAACCCAAGGTCACCCCATGACCGCGCCTCTGATCGAACTCCGCGCTGTCAAACAAACCTATGGCGCATTTACCGCGCTTGACCGGCTGCAGATGACCCTGCCCGACACTGCCGCAACCCTCGCCATCGCTGGGGAAAGCGGCAGCGGCAAGACGACGCTCGCCCGCATCATGTTGGGCTTCATCAAGCCGACCGAAGGGCAGGTTCTCTACCGTGGCAAAGATATTGCCACCATGACTAAGGCCGAACGGTTCCAGTTCGGTCGCGAGGTCCAGCCGATCTTTCAGGACCCGTTCAACGTCTTCAACCCCTTCTACCGCGTCGATCACGTCCTCACGACACCGCTGCGCAAGTTCAAGCTCGCCTCCAACCCGTCCGAGGCACGTGCCAAGATCGAAGACGCCCTCGCCCGCGTCGGCCTCCGCCCGCAGGATACGCTCGGCCGCTTCCCTCACGAACTCAGCGGCGGTCAGCGGCAACGGATCATGGTCGCCCGCGCTGTTCTCCTTCGCCCGCGTCTGATCGTGGCCGATGAACCCGTCTCGATGGTGGACGCCTCGCTCCGTGCGACGATCCTTGACGAAATCCGCGACCTGAACCGCGATCTGGGCATCGCCTTCGTCTACATCACCCATGACCTGACAACGGCCTTCCAGCTTTGCGACGATATCGTCGTCCTATATCAGGGTCGCGTGGCCGAGGCCGGGGCCGTCGAGCATGTTATCGGCGCACCGCAGCACCCGTATTCCCGCCTGCTCGTCTCCTCGATCCCACTGCCCGACCTGTCGCGCCGCTGGGGCGATGATGACCTGCAGGCCGATCCTGCGCAGGCGACCCGCACGTCTTCGGGCTGCCGCTTTGCCCCCCGCTGTCCGCAGGTCATGGACCGCTGCTGGTCGACAGATCCCGCGATGACGCGCCCCTTGCCACATCGCGTGATGGCCTGTCATCTGGACACATCGGCGGCGTTGCAAGGCAACGACGTCGCCACCGTATTCAGCGGACCGGACCGGCCCAAAGCCGCCCCGGCCTCAGGACAACAAGGAACGAAAGCATGAACCAAATTGATCTGGCCGGACAGGTGGCAGTCGTCACCGGCGGCGCGCAGGGTATCGGCTTTGCCGTCGCCCAGCGCCTCATCGCCTCTGGCGCCAAAGTCAGCCTCTGGGACCTCAGCCCCGACCATCTCGCAAAGGCGGTGGATGCACTCGGCCCCACCGCCTCGGCCATTCAGGTCAACATAATCGACTACGACGCCGTCGCCGCCGCCACGGCCAAAGTCGAATCCGACCTAGGCAGCCTTGATATCCTTGTGAATTCGGCCGGTGTCGCCGGGCCCAACTTTACGCTCGACGAATTCCCGCTCGACGAATGGCGCCGCGTGGTCGAGGTCAACCTGAACGGCACTTTCTATGTCAACCGCGCCGTTGTGCCGGGCATGAAGGCCCGCAACTATGGCCGGATCGTCAACATCTCTTCGGTCGCGGGCAAGGAAGGTAACCCGACACTTTCGGCCTATTCCGCCGCCAAAGCGGGCGTGATCGGCCTGACCAAATCGCTGGGCAAGGAACTGGCCAAGCACAACATCGCCGTCAATGCCGTCTCTCCCGCCACGGCCAAGACCCGTATCCTTGACGAACTGAAACCCGAATTCATCGAATACATGCTCTCCCGCATCCCGCGTGGCCGTTTCCTTGAAGTCGACGAGGCGGCGGCGATGATCGCCTGGCTCGTCAGCCGCGAGAACAGCTTTACCACCGCGTCGGTCTTTGACCTTTCGGGCGGCCGCACCACCTACTGAAAGGAAAAGCTATGCGCCAGGTCGGGTCCACATCCCTTTACCTCCCGTCGCTCGGCCTTGGCGTGGCGCATGTCGGCGGGATGTATGGCACCGTCCCGGGCGAACAGGCGCGCGCCACGCTTCAGGCGGCTTGGGACGGCGGCTATCGCTTCTTTGACACGGCGCCTTGGTATGGCCGTGGAAAGTCCGAACACCGGCTCGGCAGTTTCCTCATGGACCATCCCCGTGACAGCTTTATGGTCACGACCAAGGTCGGCCGCGTCCTGCGCCGCCCTGCCAATCCAGCAACTTTCGACAAAACGCCATGGCCTGGCGGCCTCAACTTTGATGTCGAGTTCACCTACAGCTACGACGGTATCATGCGGGCCTATGAACAAAGCCTAATGCGCCTTGCCATCGATTCCGTCGACGCCCTCCTGATCCATGACCCTGACGAGATCGTCCACGGTGACCTGTTCCCGAAGCGGATGAAAGAACTCGAAACCGGCGGGATCAAGGCTCTCGAGGAACTCAAATCCGCCGGTCAGATCAAGGCGATCGGCATGGGCCTCAACACGACCGAGGCGTTGACCAGCATCGCACCCCGCGTGCCGCTCGATTTCCTGATCGTGGCCATGCCCTATACTTTGCTTGACCAGTCCGGCCTGCCTGCAATGGACGACCTTGCCCGCAGGGGCATATCAGTGATCATCGGTGCGCCCTATGCCTCGGGTATCCTCGTGACCGGACCAGTCCCTGGCGCACGATACCGCTATGATACCGCAGGGCCCGAAATCCTCGCCAAGGCCACCGCGATCAAATCCATCTGCGATGCCCATGACGCGACCCTCGCCTCGGCCGCCCTGCATTTTGTCCTCGCCCACCCTGCCGTGATCTCCACAATACCCGGCGCCGCCCGCCCCGAAGAGGCGACGGCCACTTTGGCGGCCTATGCCGCCAAACCACCCGACGCACTTTGGGCCGATCTCAAAGCGACCGGACTGATCGATAAGAACGCGCCCTTACCATACTGACAGATGCGCGTCAGGTCATCAGCCGAAACCGGGCAATCTCACATCGGGTGGGCCCATCTCACCAAGTCATGCCAAAGACGTCAAAATGGTACTTGGCGATCCCAGGAGGTTGACGGTTTTCCGCTCTGAATCAATGACCTGATCGCCAAAACGTCAACAATACTACCCCAAGGCAATCAATGAGTTACGGGCCGAGTGGAAACTCGGAACAGCGATTTTCCACATGAGAACACATCAAGAACATTGCCAGCAGCGCGCGACTCTGCGCAGATCCTTGTCATGGGAAAAGGAAAGTACGGCCGAACGATTCCGCCCACCTGGCGGACTGTTGGCGCGATGGTCGCCGATGGGGTCGAGGTGCGCGCCTGGTGCCGGAAGTGCAACCTGGTCCTGAAGGTCAGCCCGGCGATGCTCGCGGCCTACCACGGCGCTGACTTCAGCCTTGTGAACCGGCTCGCGAAGTGTCGGCAGGTCAGCTGCGATGGGGAGGTGTTTTTCATGGCCAATGGCCGAGGGCGGTTCGAGAGTCTGCTGTTCGAGGAGGGGGAGAACTGAAGCGCGACAGGGCTGGTTATGCAGCCGCGCGCTCCAGGTTCTTCTCAAACCGTTTCCAATTTCGCATCAGACTATCAACTGGGCGACGCTTCATGGGGCGCATCTTGATGACCCAAGCACGATTGACATGGATGCCACCGACAGAACCGCCTGTGAACGGGATACGGTCTCCTATCGGAGATCCGTTGTATCCATTAGATTTCTGGATCCACCCTCCCTTTGCATATCGAAGCAACTCTTGAATGAAGGGTTGCTCGCCACTGTGGAGCCTGACGTGGAAGGGATCAATCTCACGAGGTGTTAGGGACAAATTGTAGGCCTCAAACAGCTTTTCAGTGATCGCCAAGGGTCCCTTGTAGTCATAGAAGTCCGTGGCGATAAGCAAGACCTGCTCTTCTGTCACCTCATCATAAGCCCAAGTTACCAAGAAAGGATCGAAGCCCAGTGTTGCAAGGGCGTCGACGTACTCGTGTCCGGCCTTCAACTGTAGCTCGGCAACTGCTGGCGTATCCATGTCACCACTCCGTTTGAACCAAAAGCAGCGTTTCGCCAAGCCTCAGCCACCTTGTACGGCTGCTCCTTAGGTTCATAGCCTTGGTTTCGATCCCAAACCCGCAGCATGGCCCAAGCAGGACCTTGCGCATCCGTTGCTTGAAAAGTCAACTTTGCTATCGCAGCCAGATCTCTCAGATTGTGTGTATAGAGGTCTGGTCGATCCTTCTTGCTTGGCCACCTGTTGAATCTTTCGTGATGCATGATGTAAGCCTTGAGTCCCGCTTCAACAGCTAGACCCACATGGAACATGCATTGGTTGCGAGCCCGCTTCGCGACCAAGAGCGCCTCCACTGAGGCCTCGTGCTGAACGACAATCGCTAACCAGTCTTCTACAGAATCGGGCTGAACCATGCGATAACGCTGGACCAAGTCTGATTGTCGCGCAAGCGGGAGGCAAAGTCACTGATATCTTGGCGGGGAAAGCGGTTCCGGCCGCTACCAACGTTGATGGCTGGATCGTCTGCAGCACAATTGACGATGACCCCTTGCGACCAAACGTGCACCCATCACTCAGAACGCACCGGCCGATCGATAGGGGAAACATCCGGCCTTGCCATGCCGGTCGGACAGCCTTTCGATAATCAGCAGCGCCGCATCAGCGGCTTGGGTTTCGATCTGCCGCCTCGGCGGTCAGATCATCCGGCAACAGCGCCGGATTTCTTCACCTGGTCGCGATCAGGCTCATCTCGTTGACTTTGGCCAGCGCCAGCCGCTGGAGAACATCGTCCGGCGCCTTCAACTTGCGGATCGCCTCGGGCACGCTGGTCTTGGCATAGCCGACCGCGTCGGCCGCCACCTTGTCAGGATCGATCCCGTCAGACTGCAGGGCACCGTTCTTCAGGGCTGAGTGCAGCGCCTCGCGCCAAACGGCTTCGGCCTTGGCCCCCAGATACTTGCGGATCAGCAGGCCGATGTAGCCAAGGATCAGCAGGATGCCATAGCCCAGAAGTTCAGTCAGGATCGGCGTGAGCGCCGTCGTCAGTTGGTCGAACATGATGGTTCCTTTTGGGGCGAGATTTCAGAGACGGGCGAACTGAGCGTGCATCCAGTCCATGTTGGCGGCGATGCCGAGCGAGACAGCTCCGTGCGCCTGAACGATCCGCCAATAAGGCTGGTATTCCTCCTTGGCGAACCGTGCGCGGTCCCTGCCCCACCGGAGCTGGTTGTTGTCGGGATCGAGATCCCAGGCCACGCCATAGGCATGGGTCGACCACTTCGACCCGCCGCGCATCTTGCGCAGGTTGTAGCAGCCGCCGAACAAGGTCAGCCCATAGGCCTCCATCATGTCCCGGCCATAGTGGTTGGCCGTCTCCTTGAAGATCTCGGTCAGCGCCGTGGCGACCTTCCGATGACAGGAGAACGATGTGACGTGCTGTGAGGCGTCCCATGCTATCTGGAACGGGAAAGGCAGGAAGCATTTCCCCGCCGTGCAGTCGGCGTTCCCGGGCTTGCCGTAGAACGAATCCATGTCGCGCTGGAGCGGCCATTCGTTCTGGCCAGCCGTCGGCGCATAGTCCGGCCCTGGAATCCGCTCGATGAGAACAGGCTTTCCGGTCACCTCCTTGGTCTGGAAAGAGGTAAGTGCTTCGCGGGTGTTGTTGCCCTCGAGGCCGTCGATGGTGCCAGGCTCATAGCCCAGAGCTGCCAGCACCACCTGCGCAGCGGCGATCAGACGGCGGGACTTGCTCCAGCCGTCCCACTTGAAGCCGCCGTTGTGCTCGATGATGTCGACGGCCTTCATGGTCATCGGCCCGGCATCACCGTCGATGTCGCCCTTGTAGTGTCCAGCCTTGGCGAAAAGGCTCTGTTGCAGTCGGATGTCCATGTGGATCTCCAGAAATGAAAAGACCCGCGCGAGGCGGGCCGGATGGGTCGGATTGTCGGATGGATCAGGGAGCGGGCGGACTGTTACCCCCGAAGGTTATGCCCATGAATTTCAAGAGACCGATCATCGCGCCGCCGAAAATCCCGATGAGGCCAAGGGCGCCGGCCGCCATGAACTTCCACCCTGTCACCATGTCAGTCACAGGTTCGACCTTCGACAGCCGCGCATCCATGCTTTCCGCATGAATCCGAAGCCGCTGCAGCTCCACCTGCATTTCCGCGCGGATCGCCTGCGCCTCCTCGCGATCTTTGGCCGTGATGGCCCGGTCTTCGATCATCCGCCGGTCCATCCCTTCGACAAGCGTCATGAGGGTGGCGATTTGGGCAGCCGTGGCTTGAGATGTTCCAGCCATCAATGGTCTCCGTCAGAGTAAGGTGGTTTCAACACGCCGCGCCCGTCTGCCGCAGCAACGGATTTCCCGGTTGGACTCCATGAGCCGAATCGTCCCACAGTGGCCGTCCCTCATGAGGGGAGGGGCGGCCTTAAGTGTGTTCAGGTCGGCGGGCTTCCGTGCAACCGATGGCCCGTGTCAGGGGGTGGTGAGAGACCCCCTGGCCCCCCGCAAAGGGGGATCATTCTAATCTCAGGTCATGACAATCGCGGCCATCCGTCCACTGTGGCCCGATGCACCCAGCCATCTTGTGCCGCCGAGAGAAACACGCAGACCTTTGCCGCATCGGCGGGGCCGGTCTCGGTGTCGGTGTCGATCACCTGCGCCCATGCCGGGATCGGCCCTTCCAGCGCGTCCAGGAAGGCTTCGGGAGGGCGGAAATGGCAGAGCATGTGGGTGTCGTCGTAGTCGACGGTGAACTGGTCACCGGGCAGACCCGCCGCACTCGCGAAGGCATTGGCGGCGGCAATGAGGGTGGTCGGCGCGATGATGATACAGGACTGCATGGGTCAGAACTCCGGGATGAGGGCGCGCACGGAAACGTTGTCGAAGGTGACCGTTTGGGCCGTCGTTAAGTTGTTGTCCAAGATGATGAATTGCGTTGTCGCACTTGCGACAAAGGCGAATGTCCAGTCTCTCGGAGACCCTGTTCCCAAACCACCGGACACATAGTTCGCACCCCCAATGCTCGAGTTTACGTTGATGGCTACCTGACCAAAGTTTGCCGGGGCATCCACGTTCATGCGCCCAATGTAGGCCTGACCAATCACGGCAGAAAACGACTGGAACGCACGGGCCGATATACCGTCGACACCATCATCGGTGACGACAAGACGACCAGACGAAACGCTTAATGGAATCCCTGATCCGAACCCCGTCCATCCAGTTGTCCCGCCCGAGAGGTCACCGTTCACAAGGAGTTCCGGTCCCTCGCTAAACCATCCCCTTGCCCCTCGTGCCGCAAAGAAGCGCATGACTCGCGCCTTTTCCTCGGCGGTTGGGTTGGCCTTCATGATTGCTGCCCCGACTATTTCCAGCCGAGACGTCCAAGGAACGGTGCCGACAGCCCCAAGGATACTTGCCGGAGTACCCGCAATTACTGCGTTATTTGACAGTACCGAAAGAGGTCCAAGCGACAGGACCGTGTTAGCTGAGAGGGTCACCGAAGGTATCAGGTAGGAACCACCTCGACCAAAGAGCGCGATTGCGACGTTTCCACCCGTAGCGATATGAGCAAGAAGTGCATCATCGGAACCGTCAAAGGAGAGTAGGCCAAAGGACGTGACCCCGGTTTCGGTGATGTCTGTTCCGTTCGCCCCCCGCGCCTGATAAGGTCGTCTGTTGCTTTCCAGTTCCAGCGATGGGAATGCCAGTGAGAAACGCGAAAGCTGTGGGGTGCTTCCGAAGACTCCAATGTAAGTGACCCTGTTCCCTGAGATGCCGGTCGTTCCGGTCGTGAAAACGTGTTCAAGTCTCCACCAGCCATTACCCACATCGGTCATGGCGCAACCGGCGGCACTACCGGATATGGTTCCAGTGACAAGGTTGAACAGGACGGACAGTGACCCTGTGCCGAGATTAAATTGAAAGACAATGGACCGAGAGGTTGAACCACCATCAACCAACAGTTTGGCAAAGAGGGTGCGACGGTAAGTGGTGTTCGGCAAAAGCGATGCGCCAACCATAGGCAACGCGATAAAGCTGTTTACCCCGACCGTGTTCTCTACATTGAACGCGGCATTTCCACCCAAATGATCCGGTTGGTCCTGTGCAACCAGAACAGCAGAGGTGTAGGTGAAAGCAGAAGGGGCTGCGGATTGGGGGATAAGGTTCCGCACATTTGCAGGCGCACGGCCCCAGAGCGGACGCGCCGCTGCCGTGTTCTGCGCCAGCGGCCAGTTGTTAACCTTGCGGATTGAGACGTTGTCGAACTCCATCCAAGCGCCAAGGGGAAAAGTATTCGTGCCAAACCAAACCTGCATCGCGGTTCCGGTTGCTCGGATCAGGTAGAATATATCCCCGGAGGCAAGCCCACCTAGAGCATTCCCACCACTCAAGAATATTGCATTGGTGAGGTTGATTGCGCCTGAACCAATGTTCAGCGCGCCACGGTTAAGTCGCACCAAGTAGATATCACCCACAACTGCGGTCAGAGACCGCACAGCATGACCTTGACTCGCCGCCCCGTTTTCGATTCGGAACAGTCCGCCAGAAGCAGTAAGCACCGCCCCTACCCCGGCAGTCGTCCAGCCCGTTGTTGACGTGCCATCGCCTTGTCCAGCCGGGATCAACTCGGACCCAAGCTGCAACCCCTGCCAGTCATCCTGCACCATCGCCACGGCTGCGCCGGGGGTGGAAACCGGGGTCAACCCATCCGCCCCGAACATGCGCGCCGTGTCATCGGCAAGGATAAACGTGTTGACACCAAGTCCACGGACGCCATCGGCATTCCAGTTGGAGATGATCGCCCGAGTTTGCACCCCGGAGAGGAGACGATCCCCGGTATCCCACCAGCCCGGCGGAACCGGGAGGAGCGTGTTCAGGGTGCCGACATACATGGGATGGAGGGCATCGGTGAAGGTGAGACCGGCGAAGGCGGCAGCGGCAGCGGCGGCAGACGCGCTCGCCTCTGCGGCCTTGGTGGTGGCCACG
>JBGSWJ010000159.1:0-6401 GCA_041752495.1 Rhodobacterales bacterium | reverse complement strand
GTTCCGCGCTGACAGGCCGGTTTCCGCTCCGCGCCGGTCAGCGATCAGGCTGCGGTCGGTGTGGCGGGTGATCCCATCGATCTGGACGCCCGCCCCCCGGCCCCCGATCGACTGGGACGACAGGTCCAGGCCGCGGCGGCCATAGCCTTCGGTCATCGCATTCGCGAGATTGGACGACACCACTTCGGCCATGCGGGACGAAGCCGTCAGTCCGGTCAGTGCATTGGCAAGGGAATGGGACAGGCTCATCGGCGCGAACTTTCTTTACCGTTTCAGATTGGTGGTTTCCTGCAGCATCTCGTCCACGGTCTGGATGACCTTGGCATTCGACGAATAGGCCCGCTGGGTCTGGATCATCTGGGTCAGTTCCGCCGCCACATCGACCGTCGATTCCTCCCTCGCATAGGCTTCGATGGCGCCGGTCGGGCCGTCCCCGGCATCCCAGAGGAAGAAGCCGCCGCTGGCCTGCGTCACGGTAAAGGTCTGGCCCGAACCGGCCTTGAGCCCGTTGGGATTGGGCACGTCGACAATCGGGACCTGATACATGACGCGCGTTTCGCCGGTGTCATAGACCGCATAGACATACCCGTTCGCATCCACCTCGACCGAGGTCAGAATGCCGACCGAACTGCCGTTGGTTTCTGAACGGTAGGGAATGTAGCCGTCCGAAAGCTGCGTCATCCCGTCCGCCTGACCGGGCGTGCCGATGTTGATGTCCATCGGACCGCCGGCAACATTCACCTGCATCATGCCGGTCACAGGGTCATATGGCCCGCCCGTCACATCGGTAACCGTGGCCAGCGTTCCTCCGTCCGCGCGCGACGCGTCAAAAAGAAGGTCGTACTCCCCGATGACGACCCCCCCCGACGCACTGTCGGTGATCACCATCGTCCAGGTATTCGACGACCCGGTCGCAGGCACCGTCGGCGTATAGGTGATCGTCAGCGTTTCCGGCTTGCCCAGATTGTCATAGTACTCGACCGTCATCACCTCGGCCCCGGTGGTTGCCCCTGCGGCCGTTGAAGTCGCGGGCAGGTTCACCCCGATTCCCACCTCTGTCGTGGGTGAGCCATAGATCTGGTTCGACGCGATCTTGACCGGTTCCAGCCCTGCAGTCGTATCGCGCGGATAAGTCGGGATCGTGCCGTTGTCGTCAGCGGGCCACCCCATCAGGACAAGGCCGGAAGACGTGGTCAGATATCCTTCGGCGTTCGGATAGAATGACCCCGTCGTCGACAGCATCAGGGGCGGGTTCGGGTTATCACCGTCAACATCCGTCATCGCGGTGACAGGCAGCATGCCGCGCCCGTTCACGGCCAGATCAGTTGCATTTTCTGTCCCGATCAGTGGACCGCGTTCATCGATCAGCCGGATGTTCGTCGTCGCCACGCCACCGGCTGTATAGGTCGAAGGGCTGCTGCCGATGACCATCGACTCGAAATCCGTCTGGACCCGCTTGTACCCATATGTCGACGAATTCGCGATATTGTCGGAAATCGAGGCAAGCTGGGTTGCGTTCGAAGCCAATCCGGCGACGCTTGCATTCATCGAGGACGAAAGAGACATGCTTGGCCTTTCCTGCGCAGTTCATCCGAAGTTGCTCCAGTCCTAGACCATGCCCCTTAACGCGGGCCTAACGGCCAATGGTGCCTAGATGACAGTCCGCAGAAAGGTGATCTCGATCCTGTCGTTCCTGTCGCTCGTCGGATCCGTCGCTGCGGGGGACCGGTCGGCATGGCCCGTGACACGCTTCAACCGCGCGGGATCAAAGCCCTCGTCTTCAAGAACCCGGCGCACGTCATCGGCCCGCCCCGCCGACAGGTCCCAGACCGGATAGTTGGCCACAACAACCGGTCGCGCCGGAACATGGCCCGCAACGGCAACAGGATTGGTCACCATGTCGGAAATCCGGGCGATCATCCGGACAATCTCCTCCATGACCGGGGTCATCTCCTCTGTCCCTTCGACAAAAATCGGATCGTCGGGCAGGGCAAAGATCTCGATGATCAGCCCCTCATCCGTCAGCCGCGTCACGACATGCCGCAGGATCTGGTCGGAAACCGCGCTTTCCCCGCTTTGCCCCAAAAGCATTTCCTCAAGCGCGCGAAGCGCTGCTATCTCTGCGTCTTCGGCCTGCATCTCGGCGGCATGGCCCGCGTCCACATCGGCGGTCTGCCCCTGTGGCACATGGTCGTTGCGCTGGCTTTCGACCGAACTCATGCTTTCGCCGCCGAACATGTCGTCCGACCCGCCTGATATCCGGCTTAGCGGGATGACAGGGGCGAAATAATCGGCGATGCCCTTTCTCTGATCCTCTGTCGTAGCGTTCAAAAGCCACATGAGCAGAAAGAAGGCCATCATCGCGGTCACGAAATCCGCATAGGCCACTTTCCACGCGCCACCGTGGTGACCGCCCCCGGCGATCACCTTCTTGCGCTTGATTATGATCGGCGCATTGTTATGGCCCGCCATCCCGCCACCTCGCTCCACTCACCCGCGAAGGGGCCTAACAGGCGGGCCATGAAGGCGGACTTAACGTTTCAAATCAGGGGGAAAGGCCAGAAATCCGCCATATTTCATCGGGGCCGCAGAACTCGATCAGCTCATAACCCTTGGCCCGCATGATCAGCCCGATCTCAGGCCCGCCCGAGTTGTTTTCGATCGCCCAGACCCCGACCCGATGCCGGTCGAAAGGAAAGGCGGCCAGCGTTTTCACTTCGCCCCCTTCAATATCCAACGACACGAAATCCGGGTTTTCGATTCCCGCATCCGTCAGGATGCGCGACAAAGTCCGCGTCTCGACCCGGATCGTGTTCTCCTTGTGCCGCGGATCGGCGCGAACCTGCGACAAAAGCCCCTGATCGTAACTTTGGGCCAGCCCGCTCATCTGCGTGTAACCCTCTGCCACCTCAAGGAAATCCGCCTCACCATCGGTCGCGGCCACGGCCAGACCCAGACAGGGGCACCGCCGCACCACCTTTGCCTTGTCAAGCTGCGCCGGGACCGGTTCCACCAGAACCCCCGTCCACCCGCGCCACTGTTCAAGGAACAGCGTGTTCGACCCGGTCACCCCGTCATAGCCGCCGACATCGACAAACGTCCCGCCCCGCTTGCCCCGGAACAGCCGGTCCACGACCACATCCTGCCCGGCCTGCGACGTATAGGCATAGCCGGGGTCGATCATCTGCCGCACCTCGTGCAGCCGCCGCACCAGCCCGCCGCGCCGCCGCGTCTTGTCGTTTTCGATCTGCGCGGCGATCTCTTTCTGTGCGGCAAACAGATCGGCCCGCGCCCGTGCGATCAGGTCATCGGGGGTCATGCGGCACCGGCGGAATGGTCGTGATAGGATTTCTCTTCCACAATCGCCGACCCCAGCAGCAGGTTGATCTTCCTCTTCACCGCCGCCCGCCGGTCATTCGTCTGATAGACCGCCCGCGCCAGTGCCACAAAGGTCGCGCCGAAATCGCCTGCCGCGTCATGGTCGCGGATATCATCCTCGATCACCCACAATGCGGCATTGATCGCCTGCATCTCCTCCCACAGCGCCGCCAGTTCCGCGCTGGGTGGCACCATCCGGTCCACGATGGCCGACAGCACGGCCAGCTCGTGCTGCACATTCTTCAGCTTTCCCGGATCGCTGATCTTGTCGGCCTTCAGCCGCAGGATCGTGATCTTGTCGATCAACTCCCCCGGAGAGACCGGGACAAGAATATCTTCCATCAGCGTCTCTCCCTGCGCCATGCCGCCACCAGCGGCTCCAGATCGGCCTTCACCCGGTCAAACACCCCGGCCCAGTCACGCGGCCGCGTCTGCCGGATCAGCCGCATCCCCGGATACCATGGCGTCCGTTCGGCCTCGCCCTGCCAAAGCCAGAAGGCATCCCAATGCAGCAACGTCCATGTCCGCACCCCCAGCGACCCCGCCACATGCGCCGTCGCCGTGTCGGACGTGATGATCAGGTCCATCTCCTCCATCGTGGCCGCGCAATCGGCGAAATCCCGGTCCGTGCTGGCCGTGTCGATGATAAAGCTGTTTGTCCCGTCCGCTTGATAGGCCGCCAGTTCCGGCCCCTTGTAGAGCGAGAACATCTGCACATCCGGCACACCCAGCAGGCTCTGAAACTCGGTATGGCTGAACGACCGGAACGCATTGCCCCGATAGGTCACCGACCCGCACCAGACCACGCCCACCTTGAACCGGCCCTTGTGCGGCGCCACGATCCCTCGTGCCCGCGCCTTGCTGTCCTCGGGGATGGTCAGGCGTGTGGGCAGGGGTACATCGTCCGTCACGTCAAAATGCAGCGGCGGCAGGTCCATCATGTTGGTCCAGACGTCGAATGGCTGATCCGGCCCCACCTCGGGCCCCATCCAGTCCACGCCATCCACCCCGGCAAACAGCCGCATCAGCGGCTTTTCCGTCAAAAGCATCACCCTGGCCGGGTTGTAATGCCGCAGCACCGGCAGGAACCGTGCAAACGTCACCGCATCCCCGAACCCCTGTTCGGGCAGAACAAGGATCGTTTTCCCGGTCAGCGAACCGCCATCCCACTTCGGCTGGTTCACCTTGCGCGGCGTCAGTTCGCCCGTTTTCCAGCGGATATCGTAACTGCGGAACCCTTCCGAATACCGCCGCGCCGCAAGCTGGGTCAGCGCAAGCTGAATCTGCAACTCGTATTCCTGCGGATGTTCGGCAATCGCCCGCGTCAGCACGGCAATGCCTTCGTCATACCGGCCCATCGCCCGCAACGCCTTGCCCGTCATCGCCTTCTGCGCCGAATCCTTGGGATCGGCCTTCAGGATCCGCGTCCGCAGGTCCAATGAACGCGCATGCTCGCCCACATCGTTCAGGATATTGGCCAGATTGTTCAGCACAGACCGGCTGTCCGGCGTCAGCGCGTGGGCCCTTTCCTGCGCCATCAGCGAAAGGTCATGCCGCCCCTCGCTTCGGAACAGCGATCCCAGGTTGGACCACATCCCCGCATCCCCCGGCACCAGCGCCAGATAGGCCGCATAAACCGGCCGCGCCTCGGCCCATTTACCGGCCCGGTGCAGGTCCGCCGCCCTGTTGCGCAGATCGCGCAGCACATCCGTCGTCATGCTGTCTATTCCGTCGTCCGCCGCTTGACCGGCGAAACCAGCGTTGCAGGCCGCCGCGCCTCGGCCGCCTCGAACAGCGAAAACGTCTGGTTGACGTAGTTCACAGCGCCCGAAATCAGCTCCATATAATCCTTCAGATCCTGCGTCACCTCGGTTTCAACCACGGCCACACCGCGATCCTGAGGCATCGTTTCGAACGTGGCATAGAACAGCGGATCACCCCGGTTCACCTTGATCGGCTTGGTCGTATCGTGCCACTCGAACGCCCACATCAACGGGCGCGGCCAGACATTGATCGGGAACCGCCCGCCAAAGATCGTGCCAGGCAGCGGATCGCGGGAATAATGCATGAATGGCGCAACCTGGCTCATGTAAACCGGCTCGTCCGCGATAAACACATAAGGCAGCGACAACTGGATCGTCGGCACATCCGCATGCCGCCACTCCACCTCGGACGTGATGTGCAACTTCTCGCCCAGCTTCGACGCCCGCACCGCGCTGGCCTCGCCCGACAGGTTGCGCAGCACCGGCTTGCCCTTGTCGTCGCGGGCAAAGCCGATGTTGATGTCGAACGGACAGCGGATCACGAAGTACCGGCTTTCCAGATTGATCACCGCCGGGCAGCGCGAGGCTGACTTGGCATGTTTGCGGTTCAAATCCACCGACCGCACCCGCTCCGGCGGGTAATAGATGATCCCGCCCTTCTGTTCGGTCAAAAGCCAGCCGACCGTCACCGGCCCGCTGCGGGGGCCTTCGACCGGGTTCTCAAAAGATACGGACAGCTTCATCAACGCCCCCTGCTCTTGGGATTTTGGCGCATTGAATCGGCAAACGGGCCGCTTGTCAAAAACCCTTCTTCACTTCGGCCCGATTTGCGGCAGGCGCAGAACATCGGCCTTGGCAAGATAGAGCACCGCCGACTCGGTTGTCTCCACGCTCTCTCCCACCGCCTTTGACAGCCGGGAAATGGAAATCGGCCCCGCCTTGTGAACCGCCTGTGCCACTTTCATGGCAAGCTGCGGTGCCACGATCCGCCGCTTGTACAGGTCCCGTCCGGAAATCACGTCATAGGCGTTCATCAAAGCTTCGTTCGGCACGATCCCCGGCCCGACAATCGTATCAAGCCCGATCGTCGCCGTCGGATACCCGGCGTAAAGATCGAACGGGTCCACCTCAAGCGGGCTGATCGGCCCCGAAGCCAACGGCGGACTCGACGGCTGACCGGCCTTGCGCAACTCGGCCAGTTCCCCGGCCAACTGCATGTACTTTGGCACCACCGCGCTCCAGTCCAGCTCGGCCCGCGCA
>JBGSWJ010000158.1:0-3983 GCA_041752495.1 Rhodobacterales bacterium | reverse complement strand
CGGAATTGCCGCGGGGTTTGGACGGGATCTCGCCTTCCCACGGGGCGCCGGAGGCGACGGGGATGGTGGCCTTCATGGCCTTCTGGATGTCCTTGAGTTCGCCCATCTCGTCCGGTGCGCAGAAGGCGACGGCGTTGCCTTCGGCCCCGGCGCGGGCGGTGCGGCCGATGCGGTGGACGTAGTTTTCGGGTACGTTGGGCAGGTCGTAGTTGTAGACGTGCCGGATGCCCGGAATGTCGAGGCCGCGGGCGGCGACATCGGTGGCGACAAGGACGCGGACGCGGCCCGAACGGAGGTCAGAGATGGCGCGGTCGCGCTGGCCCTGGCTTTTGTTGCCGTGGATGGCGGCGGCGGCAAAACCGGCGGCCTCAAGCTGTTTGTAGAGCTTTTCGGAGCCGTGTTTGGTGCGGCCGAAGACGAGGGCCAGTTCGTCGCGGTGCTTGTCGAGGAGTTCGATCAGGAGGTCGGTCTTGGCGCGCTGGGCGACGAAGTGGACCGACTGGACGATCTTGGCCACGGCCTGACCGGGGGGGTTGACCTGCACCTTGACCGGGTTGGTGAGGAATGACTGGGCCAGCTCCTCCATCAGTTTGGGCATGGTGGCGGAGAAGAGCATCGTCTGACGTTCCTTGGGGAGGAGCGTGGCGATGCGGCGGAGCGCGTGGATGAAGCCGAGGTCGAGCATCTGGTCGGCTTCGTCGAGGACAAGGAAGCGGGTTTCCGACAGGTTCACGGCGCGGCGGTCGATCAGGTCGATCAGGCGGCCGGGGGTGGCGACGAGGAGGGAGACGCCACGCTCCATCTTGTTGATCTGGCCGACGATGCCGGCGCCGCCGGTGACGAGCACGGTTTTCAGGTGCGTGCCGGCGGTATAGGCGATGAGGTTGTCGGCAATCTGCTTGGCCAGTTCGCGGGTGGGGGCGAGGACAAGGGCGCGGGCGGTGCGCGGGTTGGGTTTGACGCCGTTCTTGATGAGCGCGTCAATCATGGGCAGGCCAAAGGCCGCAGTCTTGCCCGAGCCGGTCTGGGCGAGGCCCATCACGTCACGGCCGTTCATGGCGTGGGGGATGGCTTGGGTCTGGATCGGCGTCGGGTCGGTGATGCCTTGCTCTTTCAGCGCGGCGATGAGGCGGGGCGCGAGGCCCAGCATGTCGAAATCCATAGGGATCAGTCCTGTGTATATCGGCCAAAGGGCCGTGAAATGGGTTCTGCCCGGGCGCGGGATGCGACCGGACGGCAAAAGGGTTTGCGCCCCGTGAACCAGACCCTGGGCCGGATGCCCGTGGTCTGTCATGGCGCGGCCCCTTGCGTGAAGGTGGGAACCAGAGGTGAGGCGATGCCCTGCGCCAGGATCACGGGGATCAGCGCGCTGCTCACGCGGCAGCCTGCATCGGTCAAGGGGCAGATGGAGCCTGCCGGGGGATAAGTCAAGGTCGTTGACTCATATTCGCAACGGGCAGGGCTGCGTGTTGCCGTGGCGTTGCTTCCCCTTCACATGGCCGCTGCGTAGAGTAATACCACACCGGCGGATGCTGGCCGCAAGAACTAGAATAACCGGGGTGGCAGATTGGCGCATATCATCGTTGTCGGGAACGAGAAGGGCGGCGCGGGGAAATCCACGGTCGCCATGCATGTGGCCACGGCGCTGGCAAGGCTGGGGCACAAGACCGGGACGCTGGACCTTGACCTGCGGCAGAAGTCGCTGGGGCGGTATATCGAGAACCGGGGCAAGTATCTGCGCGAGGCGGGGCTGAGCCTGCCGTCGCCGTCCTATATCGAACTGCCCGAGATCGATCAGGCGGCCCTGACACCCGGCGAGAACGTCTTTGACCACAGGCTTTCGGCGGCAGTGGCGGGGCTGGAGCCGGATTGCGATTTCATCGTGATCGACTGCCCGGGGTCGCATACGCGGCTGTCTCAGGTCGCGCATTCGCTGGCGGATACGCTGATCACGCCGCTGAACGACAGTTTCATCGACTTTGACCTGCTGGCCAAGGTCGATACGGATGGCGAGACGATCCTTGGCCCGTCGGTTTATTCCGAGATGGTCTGGAATGCGCGGCAGTTGCGGGCGCAGGCGGGGTTGATGCCGATTGACTGGGTCGTGGTGCGCAACCGTCTGGGTGCGCAGAACATGGTCAACAAGCAGAAGATGGAGGCCGCGATCAACAAGCTGTCGCGGCGGATCGGGTTCCGGGTCGCGCCGGGGTTCAATGAGCGGGTGATTTTCCGCGAACTTTTCCCGCGCGGGCTGACCTTGCTTGATCTGCGGGATGTGGGTGTTCAGACGCTCAATATCTCGAACGTGGCCGCGCGGCAGGAGTTGCGCGATCTGATCAAGGCGCTGAACCTGCCGGGCGTGACGGTGGATTTCTAGGCGGCTACGGCACGGCGGGCCGGTTTGAGCCGGGACATCAGCACACCGAGGATCAGGACGGTGCCAAGGGCTACGGCGGCCATCTTGCCCAATGCGATCATGGCGATCTGGTCGCCTTGAAGCGCCGCGTCGAGTTGGGCGCGGATCTGGGCGGTGAAGGCAGCGATATCGACATTCGCGGCGCCCCCGGATTTGCCCAGAAGGACAGCGGCGGACAGGGTCACAAAGGCCAGCACGACGATGCCCAGAACGGCGCGATAGGCAAGATTGCCCGAGACCGGGCTTTGACGCGGTTCGCGGAGGACGGCGGCAACTTCGCTGCTTTCGTCGCGCATCTTGTCCTTGAGGCGGCGCTGCCATTCGGCCAGGGGGGCGGCCTGCGCCTGTTGCATAGTCTGAGGTTCGAGTTCGGCCGGTTCAGCTTCGGGGATGCGCAAGGCAGGCGCCCTGCCCTGCAGCGTGAAAAGGAGGAGACCCATCAGGCCAATCGCCCCGCCAAGACGCGAGAAAACGCCAAAGACGGTGGGATGACCCGAGTCGCCCAGCAGGATCGGGGGGATCATATTGTCTTCAAACGGGCGGAGGATCGCGGGGACCGGCATGGCCGAGACGCCTTCCTCTCCCGATGTCACAAAGGTTTCGGCCCGGGCTTGTTCAAGCCGGTTGTGTTCGATCTGACCCCAGACCCCGAGGCCCATGACAAGGGCCGACAGGACGAGAAGGGCAAAGGCGGAGCGGTGCAGCAGGCGGGCAATCGATGACATTCGCATGGACCTTCCAAAGGAGGACGGCCGCACCTTTGCAGAGATTTACGGCGGCTTTGGGGCCGGATTCGCGCAAAAGTGGTGCAAAGGTCGTCTGCGGGCTCGGGAGCGCCTTGAGTTTGCAAGGCGTCTGACCGGCGGTCCGATGGTGGCGGAGACGTCCCTAGAACACAGGCTTGCGCCGTGACAGGAAGGCTGTGCGGCCTTCGGCAAAGTCCGGGCCGGTGAAGAGGGCGGCGAAGGTTCTGTCCAGTGCTTCGGCGTCTGTCGTTTCGCCCGGTAGGGGCGAGAGGCTGTTCACGATGGCCTTGGTCGCGCGGAGGGAGGCGGGGGAGAGGTCAGCGAGGTCAGTGGCGTAGGCCGTGACGGTGTCTTGCAGCGCGTCGTCGGGGGAGAGGCAGTCGATAAGGCCGATGGAGAGCGCCTCGTCTGCCGGCAGCCTGCGGGCGGAGAAGAGGATGTCCTTGGCGCGGGCGGGGCCGACCTTTTCCACGAGTTGGGCGGTATCGGCGGGACTGTAGGCGATGCCGAGTTTCGCGGGGGTAATAGCGAACACCGCCCCCGCACCGGCGAAGCGGAGGTCGCAGGAGAGGGCAAGGCCGCAACCGCCGCCGACGCAGGGACCGTGGATCATGGCGATGACGGGTCGCGGGATGTGGCGGATGGCGGCCTGCCCGGCGCGGACGGTGGCATTGTAGGCGGCGGCGGAGGCTTTGGTCGCGTAGACCTGTTCGAATTCGGAAATGTCGGCGCCTGCGCTGAATACGCCCCCTGCCCCGGTGACGATCACGGCGCGGATGCTGTCGTCCTGTGCGATGCGGTCTGCGATCAGGGGCAGGGCT
>JBGSWJ010000157.1:0-2739 GCA_041752495.1 Rhodobacterales bacterium | reverse complement strand
GCAAGCGTAGGGCGGGGTTCACCCCGCCATCCTCCGGTCCCACTGCCCCATGACCACCCTCACTCTCGACGCCCTCACCCGCATCTATGGCACGAGCCGCGCCCTCGACGGCGTGAGCCTGACCCTGACCGGGGGCGAGGTTCACGCCCTCATGGGCGAAAACGGCGCGGGCAAATCCACCCTGATCCGCCTCATCGCGGGCCTCGAACGCCCCGACGCCGGCCGCCTCCTCCTCGATGGCCAGCCTGTCACCTTCGACAATCCCGCCGCCGCCCAAGAGGCCGGCCTCCGCTTCATCCATCAGGAACTGCATGTCGTCCCGGCCCTCTCGGTCGCCGAAAACATGCACCTCTCGCTTCCCTATCCCCGCCGCCTTGGCCTCATCCACTGGGCCGCCCTGGCCGATGCCGCAGCGACGGCCCTCGCGCGCCTAGGTCTCTCGCACATTGACCCGCGCGCACCCATGTCCCGCCTCGGCCCCGGCGACCAGATGCTCACCCGCATTGCCGCCACACTGATCGGCACCGGGTCCCGCCCCTGGCTCTACGTCATGGACGAACCCACAGCCGCCCTTACGGGGGCCGAGTCCGAACGCCTCTTCACCGTCATCGCTGAACTGAAATCCCAAGGCGCAGGTATCCTCTACGTCTCCCACCGCATGGCCGAGGTCATGCGCCTCTCCGACCGCATCACCGTCCTCCGCGACGGCAAGCTGATCACCACCACCCCCCGGGCCAAGACCGATCAGCCCCGCCTGATCCACGCCATGACAGGCCGCGACCTTTCCGCCATGTTCCCCTCCCGGACCACCCGTAGGGTGGGTGAAACCCACCTTGGTCCCGCCCTCTCCCTCACCAACCTCACCGCATCCAACCTCCACCAGATCACCCTCACCCTCGCCCCAGGCGAGGTACTGGGCGTCACCGGCCTCTCCGGCTCCGGCCGTGGCGCGCTCCTCCGCGCCCTCATGGGCGCAGTCCCGGTCACATCCGGCACCATCACCCTGAACGGCCAGCCCGTCACCCTCACCTCCCCCGCCGAAGCCTGGGCCAAAGGCATCGCCTATGTCCCCCGCGAACGCCGCACCGAAGGGCTGATAACCGGCGGCACCGTCGTCGAAAACGTGACGCTCCCGCACCTGACCACTCTCGCCCGTGCCAACCGTTTCCAGAACCGCCCCCGCGAACGCGCCCTCCTCTCCCGCATGGCCGAGGCTGTCCGCCTCAAATCCACCGGCCCCGCCCAGCCCGTGAGCCAGCTTTCCGGCGGCAACCAGCAAAAGGTGCTCTTCGCCCGCGCCATCGCCGGCTCGCCAAAGGTCCTCCTCCTCGATGAACCCACACGCGGCGTCGATGTGGGTGCCAAGTTCGACATCTACCACCTGATCCGCCAGTTCTGCGACGACGGCCTTGCCGTCATCGTCGCCTCCTCTGACCTGCCCGAGATCATCGGCCTGTCGGACAGGATCGCCGTGCTGCAATCGGGCCACCTCGCCCACCTCGTCCCGAACAGTGAAATGACCGAGGCCGCCCTCCTGTCCCTCTGCTACGACCAGTCTGCAACGAAAGCCTCCGCATGACACACTTCCTGCGCCGTCACGGCGGCCTTCTCGCCATGGTCGCCATCGTCCTGATCTTCTGGGCCCTCCTGCCCGAAACCTTCATGACGGCGCAAAACCTGCTCAACATCAGCCAGCAGATTGCGATCGTGTTGGTCGTCGCCATCGTGATGACCGTCGTCATGGTCTTGGGTGATTTCGACCTTTCGGTCGGCGCGATGGCCTCGCTCGCCGGTGTCTTTGCCGCCGTCCTCTTTACGCTCGGTGTCCCCATCTGGGCCGCCCTCCTCGCCACCCTCGCCCTTGGCCTGCTTGGCGGCCTAATCAACGGTGTGCTGATCAGCCTTGTGGGTATCCTGCCCTTTGTCGCAACGCTTGCCACGCTGACGATCTACAGCGGGCTCGCCTTTCTGGTCAGTGATGGCCGCACCATTTCGGGCCGCGACATTCCCCAAGGATTTGGCAACTTCGCCCGGGGCGGCATCCCGCTCTGGACGGTTGACGAACGCACCACCGTCTTTCCGAACCTCACACTGGTGGCGCTTGGCGTCACGCTCTTCATCTGGATCGTGCTGGAACAGACAACCTATGGCCGGCGCCTTTATGCCATCGGCGGCAACCGCGATGCCGCACGCCTTGCGGGTGTCCGCGTCACCGCCCTCCGCCTCTCGGCCTTTGCCTTTACCGGGGTGGGTGCTGCGCTCGCCGGTCTGATGTACTCCTCCCGCGTCGCCTCGGCCAACCCCACACAGGGCGACGGGTTGATGCTGACCGCCATCGCTGCTGTCTTCCTTGGCATGACCCTCACCGAAAATGGCCAGCCACGCGTTCTGGCCACCCTTGCCGGGGTCATCGTTCTTGGCGTTCTCGACAACGGGCTGACCCAGCTTTCCGTCAACTCCTATGTGCGCGAAGTGCTGATCGGCCTCATCATCGTTGCCGCAGTCGGCACGAGCACGCTGGGCCGCCGCGCCATCACCGGCCGCTGACGCGTAGGGTGCGCTTCAGCGCACCATCCACCGGGGGCCGACTCGCGGTGCGCAATACGCGCACCCTACGCCCGAACCAAAGGTTAACCTCAGGTTTTGCCACCGCCCGGCCCCGTAACACCCCGGTTTCCGCCCGAATACCGAAACAAATACCGACGCAATACCGACGTGATACCGACGCGTTACCGCAAC
>JBGSWJ010000156.1:0-14478 GCA_041752495.1 Rhodobacterales bacterium | reverse complement strand
GACGGCGGAAAGCCGCGCCGTGCGCGAGGAACGCAAGGGGCCGGCGATTGGCGCACCCGAAGCGGCGCTGGCGGGGTTCCTGCGTTCCACCGGGTTGACCAAGGAACAACTGGTCGCCCGCGATGACAAGAAGGGGCAAGTCTGGTTCGCTGTCATCGAAAAGCCGGGCCGCAAGGCCGAAGTGATCGTGGCAGAGGTGCTCGAGGCCACTGTTCGCAACTTCCCCTGGCCCAAGTCGATGCGCTGGGGGTCGGGGTCTTTGCGCTGGGTTCGGCCATTGCATTCCATCATTTGCCTGCTGACGAGCGAGGCAGGCGCGCAGGTGGTGCCGGTCGAAATCGACGGCATCGTTGCGGGCAATGTCACACGGGGCCACCGGTTCATGGCGGCGGGTGATATCACCGTGACCTCGTTCGACGATTACGAGGCCAAGCTGAAGCGCGCCAAGGTGTTCCTGCGGGCCGAGGATCGGGCGGCGGCGATCTGGCACGATGCGACGACGCTGGCCTTTGCGCAGGGGCTTGAAGTGGTCGAGGACAAGGGGCTTTTGACCGAGGTCGCGGGGCTTGTCGAATGGCCGGTTGTGCTGACGGGGGCCATCGGGCCGCAGTTCCTGAACCTGCCGCCCGAGGTGCTGCAGACCTCGATGCGGGAACATCAGAAGTTCTTTTCGGTCAGGAACCCGAGGACAGGGCGGATCGAACAGTTCGTGACGGTGGCCAATATAGAGACGCCGGATAACGGAGCCACGATCATCGCCGGGAACGCCAAGGTGCTGACGGCACGGCTGTCGGATGCGAAGTTCTTTTACGACAATGACTTGCGCGTGGCCAAGGCCGGGATGGGTGAGTGGCTGCAGGGCCTTGAGGCTGTGACGTTTCACAACAAGCTTGGGTCGCAGGCGGATCGCGTACGGCGGATTGCTGCGCTGGCGCGCGAGATTGCGCCGCTGGTCGGGGCCGATCCCGATCTGGCGGAACAGGCGGCTCGGGTGGCCAAGGCCGACCTGCGGTCAGCTATGGTGGGGGAGTTCCCGGAATTGCAGGGGCTGATGGGGCGCTACTACGCCACTGCCGCCGGGATGCCAGCCGAGATCGCGGCGGCCTGTGAGGAGCACTATTCCCCGCTGGGGCCGACGGATGACGTGCCGACAGCGCCGGTGTCGGTGGCCGTGGCGCTGGCGGACAAGATCGACACGCTGACAGGGTTCTGGGCGATTGATGAGAAGCCCACAGGGAGCAAGGACCCCTTCGCGCTACGCCGGGCGGCGTTGGGTGTTGTGCGACTGGTCATCGCAAATCATCTGCGAATCGGACTCGATCGGCTTTTTGATGCGCAACTCTTGCGACGGCTGGGATCGGGAGGGGCTGTCGAGACGGAGCTTTTGGGAATTCTCGCCGCCCATGGCGTCCATGCGGAAATGGACGCAGCAATTGCACGGCTGGGTGCAGAGGCGAAGTTGTGGATGGAACAGGCCAAGGCAAGGGGTGTCGGAGCGACGAGTGACGATCTTGTCAGCTTTTTCCATGACAGACTGAAGGTGTTCCTGCGCGACGATGGCATCCCGCATGACGTGATCGATGCCGTCCTCGGTATGTCGAACAAGGATGATCTGGTCCTTGTTGTGAAACGGGCCGAGGCGCTGGCGGCGTTCCTGAGAACCGATGACGGGACGAACCTCTTGCAGGGGTTCAAGCGCGCCAACAACATCCTGACGCAGGCCGAGGCGAAGGACGGGGTCGAATATTCCTATGGGGCGGATGTGAAGTATGCCGAATACCCCGAGGAAGTGGCCCTGTTCGGGGCGCTTGATGCGGCGGAGGCCGCGATTGCGCCTGCAATGAAGGCAGAGGACTTTGGTGCGGCGATGCGGGCGATGGCCGCGCTGCGGGGGCCGATTGACGCCTTCTTTACTGTCGCTCAAGTGAACAGCGACAAGCAGGTGATCCGGCGCAACCGGCTGAACCTGCTGAGCCGGATCAGGACGATCTGCCTTTCGGTCGCTGATCTGACCAAGGTTGAGGGGTAGGGCGGCGTCAACCCCGGCCTGCGCCACCCTGACCGGTGCCCTGCGACGAATGTCTTGGCTAACGTGACAGTGGTCATGTCAGGTTCTGTTTACGGATCGGGCCGATCTGCACTATGCTGCGCCACAGAAAAAGGATGCAGCCCGTGCAGCAACACGCCACGTTCAACCAGATCACCCTGATCACGCCGACAGCCGCGATGCGGCCCGATGTGCAGGGGAACCGTGCGAAATGCCTGCAGCGGCTGATCCGGCTTGATATGCCGGTACCGACGACGATCGCCCTGTCCTTTGACGCCGTGCGCGGAATCGCCAAGGGGCAGATGCCCGACATGGGCCAGATCATGGAACCCTTTGGCCCCGCGCCCCTACTGTCAGTCCGGCCATCAAGCCTTGACCCCGATTGGGGTGGCCCGGGGGCCATCCTGAACATCGGCATGAACGCAGCGCGGCATGCGGCCATGTCAGCCAGCATCGGCGAGAGGGCCGCGACGGCCCTTTATCTGCGATTCATCCAGTCCTATGCCGTCAACGTGGCGCGGCTGGACCCTGACGCGTTCGATCTGCCGGACGAACCTGCGGTGGGTGCCTTGCGGGCTGCGCTCAAAGCTTATGAGGCGGAAACCGACGAGGAATTTCCGCAGGATCCGGTCGAGCAACTGACCGAGGTGCTGCGGTCGATGGCGCGGGCGTGGGAAGGGACGACGGCGCGGCTTTTGCGGCAGGCCAAGGGGGCGCCGCCGGATGCGGGGCTTGGGCTTGTGGTGCAGGCCATGGCGCTGGGCGTGGGGGTGGGTGATTGCGGGTCCGGTGTGATCCAGTTCGTCGACGGGGCGACGGGGCTGAACCGGGTGACGGGACGGTATCTGAGCCAAAGCCAGGGCCGCGAGGCGCTGACCGCCGAGAAGGGGGCGATTTACCTGACCCGGGATCCGCGCGGCATTTCGCTTGAAGAACAATGCGCCGAGGCGTTTGAACAGCTGATCGCCTATGGTGCTGTTGTCCGCCGCCGCCTGCGGGAAGAGATGCAGATCGAGTTCACGCTTGAAAACGGTCAGTTGCGCATTCTTGACGGGGTGCCGGTCGTGCGGACATCCCGCGCTGCCGTTCGGATCGCCGTGGCCCTTGCCGAGGATGGCGTCATCCCGCGGGATGTGGCGGTGATGCGGGTCGATCCGCAGGCCTTGTCGGAACTGCTCCACCGGCAGGTGGACGCCGGTGCCCCGCGCGACAGGATCGTGACCGGCATTGCTGCAAGCCCGGGTGCTGCGTCAGGCCGGATCGTGTTCAATGCGGGTGATGCGCAGGCCAGTGCGGCGCGGGGCGAGGATTGCATCCTTGTCCGCCGCGAAACGACGCCCGAGGACATTCGCGGGATGCATGCGGCCCGGGCCGTGCTGACCGTACGGGGTGGGATCACAAGCCATGCCGCCGTGATCGGGCGGGGGCTGGGGGTGCCTTGCGTGGTCGGCGCGTCTGATCTGCTCATCGACCGCAAGAAACGGATCATCACCGCGCCGGACGGCCGTGTCTTCCGCGAGGGTGAGGTGATTACGGTCGACGGAACGAGCGGCGACGTGCTTGCGGGAGAGCCCGCCATGCTGGAGGCCTCGCTCGACACGGCCTTTGTGACGCTTCTGTCCTGGGCGGACGAGTTCCGGGACATTGGCGTTCGGGCCAATGCCGATACGCCGAATGATGCCCAGACGGCGCGGAACTTCATGGCGCAGGGGATCGGGCTTTGCCGGACGGAACATATGTTCTTTGAAGGCGAACGTATCGGGATGATGCGTGAGATGATCTTTGCGGGGTCCGCTGCCGACCGGGCGGCGGTACTGGAGCGGCTCTTGCCGATGCAGCGGGCTGATTTTGCCGCCTTGTTCCGGATCATGCAGGGACAGCCGGTCTGTATCCGTCTGTTCGACCCGCCGCTGCACGAGTTTCTGCCGTCCGACAAGGCGGGGATGCGGGAGTTGGCCGAGGGCCTGTCCTTGCCCCTGTCAGATGTCGAGGCGCGGGTCGAGGCCCTGGCCGAATACAACCCGATGCTTGGCATGCGGGGTGTCAGGCTTGGGATCACGGTCCCCGAGATCTACGACATGCAGGCCCGGGCGATCTTTCAGGCCACTGTGCTGGTCAGCGACAAGGGCGATCCGGTCGTCCCCGAGGTGATGATCCCGCTGGTCAGCGCGATGCGGGAAGTCGAGCTTGTCAAGGCGCGGATCGACAAGGTCGCGGCTTCGGTTCGGGCGGAAACGGGCGTGGCTTTTGCCTATCGCCTGGGGGTGATGGTCGAAACGCCGCGAGCGGCCCTGCGCGCGGCTGACATTGCCTTGCATGCCAGTTTCCTGTCTTTCGGGACGAACGACCTGACGCAGATGACCTATGGCCTGTCTCGCGATGACGCGGGGCGGTTCATGTCGGCCTATGTGCGGCTGGGGGTCTACGAAGAAGACCCGTTCCATTCCATCGATATCGAAGGCGTGGGAGAGCTGCTCAAGATCGGGGCGGAACGCGGCAGGCGGGGCCGCCCCGACATCACGCTTTCGATCTGCGGTGAACATGGCGGAAGCCGCAAGGCCATCGAGTTTTGCCGCAAGCAGGGGTTTGACTATGTCTCCTGTTCGCCCTTCCGGGTTCCGCTTGCGCGACTTTCCGCCGCCCAGCTTGCAATCCGTGATCGAAGGGCAGTGCAAGTGTAGTGTGAAGAAACGGGTGCAACACCATGTGTTGTAAACAAAAACTGCATCGGCGAGAGTTTGCCGATCCATGCCGGTTGGGCTGGTAGACAGACGTTAACTTTCCCCTTACCGAGTCCGATGCCTGTGCGGGGCTGGCCGTGCGGAACGACGGACTTCAATGATGACAAGCGTTTGGCGTGTGTTCTTCGCGTCTTTTCTGGTAGCTGCCGCAGCCGGTTTCGGGATCGCGGGGGGCGCGGCAAGGGCGGATGATCAACTCGCCAATCGGTTGGGCGCATTGCTGGTGCAGGAGCGTGAAACGCTTGATGCTGTTCCGACGGCGCATCTGACCTCTCTGACGGCTCCACCTTCGGCCGCACTGTCAAATGACCCGACGCCGGCATCAGCGCCCGTTCCGAATGACTTGCTCACCATCGTCCTGGCCGCCCCTGCTGGCAGCGGGGCCGAGTGGAACTGCCTGACAGAGGCGCTTTACTTTGAGGCGCGGGGCGAGTCGCTTGAGGGTGTCTATGCGGTGGCCGAGGTCATCATGAACCGGGTAGCGAGCCCGAACTTTCCCAATTCAGTTTGCGGTGTCGTCCATCAGGGGACCCAGGCCCTGTATGACTGCCAGTTTACATATCACTGCGACGGCCGTTCTGACGTGATTGGTGAACGCGCGGCCTGGAACGCGGTGGGCAAGGTGGCCAGTGCGATGTTGAACGGCGCGCCGCGCATTCTGACGAATGGGGCGACCTACTATCACACCCAGGCCGTCAACCCGTCCTGGGCCGCGCGTTTTGTCGAAACAACCACCATTGGCGCGCACGAGTTCTATCGGGAACCGACACGTACAGCATCAAACTAGGTCGTTTGCAGGCTTCGGACTGACGTCCGGGGGCAGTTCCGGGCGTCAACGAACCCTATAACCGGGGATATGCCCCGGGGATGCCGTGCTCATGAACGACGAACTTCGCCTAGCTTTTGCCCATCCCGTTGAACGCGCCGAAGCGACGGACGAAGGCCGGGCCCCACTGGACCGCATTTCGCTCCGCGATCATATCGTCGAGGTCGAGATCGGGGCGTTCCAGCTTGAACGTGGAGTGACGCAAAGGGTCCGCTTCAATATTGTGGTCGAGGTTGCGCCGATGACGGGGCAGATCGACGACGATGTGGACCGGATCCTCAGCTATGATCGCGTGACCGAGGCGATTGAGGCGGCCCTGGGATCGGAGCGGCTGAACCTCTTGGAAACGCTGGCAGAACGGGTTGCAGACCTTATTCTGCGGGAACCACAGGCCATGCGTGTTTTTGTCCGGATCGAGAAGCTGGACAGGGTGTCTGGGGCGCTGGGTGTTGAAATCGTCCGGGCCAAAGGGGCCGCCCCCATCGCGGCACAGGTCCTGCCAGAGACGCTCCACCCCCGTGTCGTGTATCTGAGCAATACGCAGATTACTGATCCGGCGTTGACGGCTGTCATCAATGATCTGGTGGCCGGCCCTGCGCCGGTCGTTATCTGCGTCGGGCCGCCCGAAGAAGCTGCACCCCAATCCACTTCGCCGCTGGCGCAAAGGCGGATCGACCTTTTGGCGATGGAGCAGAATGCCTGGGTTCTTGCCGGTCTGGATCGGCGTTGCATCGTCGTGGAAACGCGAACGGAACTCGATTGGGCGATGAAACACGGTCAGGTCTCGGTCTGGGCGCCGTCCAAGATCGTGCTTGACGCGGTAGACGGTCCGGCGGCAGGGCCGTGGGATGGGCTGGCGATTGTTGCGTGGTTTGCGGCCCAAGTTGGGGCCGAAGAACTTGCCCTGTTCGGAGAGGCAGAGGTGGAAAGTGTGGTCGCGGTGCGGCGGCGGGCCTGGCCCGGGTCAATAACGTGAAAGTCTATTACCGTCCCATCCCTATGACCGACTCGGCCCGGCCCCAAGGGGCCCTGACCCTTGCGGGTACGTCTTGCTGGTTCACCAGCATTGAACGAATGGAACGCGGGTCGCCGTCCCGGATCATCGACCGGGATGCCGTTCCGCAGGAAGTTCTAGGGCGGTTGACCGCGATCCGGGCGCCTGTTGCCGGCCTGACCCTGGATCAGCCCCGGATCATGGGCATCCTGAATGTCACCCCGGACAGTTTTTCGGACGGCGGACTGTTCAACCGGCCCGATCTGGCGCTGGAGCAGGCCCAAGCGATGGTATCAGGAGGCGCGGATATTCTGGATATCGGCGGGGAAAGTACTCGTCCAGGCGCTGCCGAGGTCCCGGTTGCAGAGGAGATCGGGCGGACGGCATCCGTTTTGGCGGCAATCCGCGCAAGGATTGATGTGCCCCTGTCCATCGACACGCGCAAGGCCGCAGTCGCCGAGGCGGCCATCGCCGCAGGGGCCGGGCTGGTCAACGATGTGGCGGCCCTGGGTCATGACCCCGCCATGGCGGGCGTCGTGGCGAGATCAGGATTGCCGGTCGTTCTGATGCATGCGCAGGGTGATCCGGCGACGATGCAGATCGATCCATTTTACGTGAATGTCGCTCTGGATGTTTATGATTTTCTTGAAGAACGTATCGAAGTAGCGGTGAATGCCGGAATCCCTCGTGACCATATCCTTGTGGATCCGGGAATAGGTTTCGGAAAGACATTGCAACACAACGTGACGTTACTTCGCAACCTGTCCCTGTATCATTCGCTTGGCTGCGCCCTGCTTCTTGGCGCGTCCCGGAAGCGCTTCATCGGGACGATCGGCAAGGCCGACTTGGCGCGCGACCGGATGCCCGGGTCGGTGGCAGTCGCGCTGCACGGCGTGGCGCAGGGTGTTCACATCATCCGGGTGCATGATACTGTGGAAACAAGACAGGCTCTGAGCCTGCAACAGGCGATGATCGGGACGGATTGACATGACGACCAAATTGTTTGGAACCGACGGTGTTCGCGGGACAGCGAACATGTGGCCGATGACGGCCGATATGGCCCTTCGGATCGGTGCGGCCGCCGGACGGTATTTCCGCAATGACGGGTCAAACGGGCACCGCGTGGTGATCGGCAAGGATACGCGGCTGTCGGGCTACATGTTTGAAAGCGCCCTGACGGCGGGGCTGACATCGACGGGGATGAATGTCCTGTTGCTAGGGCCGGTGCCGACGCCTGCGGTGGGATTGCTGACCACGTCCATGCGGGCTGATGTCGGGATCATGATTTCCGCCTCGCACAACCCGCACAATGACAACGGGATCAAGTTCTTTGGCCCGGACGGTTTCAAGCTGTCCGATGAAGCCGAGGGGCAGATCGAAGCCCTTGTCGAAGCGGGTGTTGACCCGACCCAGGCCAACAATATCGGCCGCGCCAAGCGGATCGACGACGGCCGGTTCCGTTATGCCGAGCGTGTCAAATCGACCTTTCCGCATGGGATCCGTCTTGATGGGCTGAAGGTTGTGATCGATTGCGCCAATGGGGCGGCTTACAAGGTCGCGCCCGAGGTGTTGTGGGAACTGGGCGCAACAGTGATCGAGGTCGGCACGAGCCCGAACGGGTTCAACATCAACGACGGTTGCGGATCGACCAGCACGCGGACGGCGGCCGAAACGGTGGTCAGTCACGGGGCGGATCTGGGCATCTGTCTGGATGGCGATGCGGACCGTGTGATGATCCTGGACGAGAATGGCCGCGTGGCCGATGGCGATCAGATCATGGCCATGCTGGCGGCCCGCTGGGCGGCGCAGGGTAAGCTTCGGGGCGGGACGCTCGTGGCGACGGTCATGTCCAATCTTGGGCTTGAGCATTTCCTGCAAGGGCAGGGCTTGCGGCTCGAGCGGACGGCTGTCGGGGACAGGTATGTCGTCGAAGCGATGCGTTCGGGCGGATGGAACCTGGGTGGGGAGCAGTCCGGCCATATCGTGATGACGGATTATGCCACGACAGGCGACGGGTTGCTGGCGGGCCTGCAGTTTCTGGCCGCGATGATCGAGACCGGGCAGCCCGCGAGCATGCTGGTCCGGCAGTTCGAGACCGTGCCGCAGATGCTCAAGAACGTGCGGTATCAGGCCGGCCAGCAGCCGCTTGCCGCGCCGGAAGTGAACCGGGTGATCGAGGAAGCGCGGGCACGGCTGAACGGCGGCGGACGAATCCTGATCCGCAAATCGGGCACGGAACCGCTGATCCGCGTCATGGCGGAATGCAATGATGAGGGTCTGCTGCGCGAAGTGGTGGACGAAATCGTTGCAGCGGTTGAACGGGCGGCCTGAACGGGGGCGCCCAAAACTCTTGGAAGAGTTTTGGCAAATTCCTTCAAAGGAATTTGGGTCTTGGTGAACCGGGGCTGATCACGCCGGACGAGCGGAGGATGCTTTTTGCCGCCCGAACATCAGGCGGTCAGGCGGCAGTAAAGCCGTTGTCAACGAAAAGCTGGGTGCCGTTGACAAAGCTTGCGGCATCGCTGGCCAGGAACAGCGCAGCTTCGGCCACTTCCTCGGCTTTGCCGATCCGCCCTTGTGCTGCAACAATCGCCCCTTCAGACACGTCGACCCCCAGGGCCTGAAGATCGCGCAGCTCGCGAAGGCCATGGGGCGTTTCGATGAACCCCGGGCAAACGGCGTTGCAGCGGATATTGCGATCCCGGAATTCGACCGCGATGGCCCGCGCGAACATGTGAACGGCGCCTTTGGTCGTGTCGTAAAGCACCTCCATCGGCGTGCCCACGACAGCAGAGATAGAGGAGGTGCAGACGATTGACCCGCCGCCGGCTGCGATCATCCCCGGCAAGACGGCCCGGGTCATCAGGAACATCGACTTCACATTGACGGCGTGCAGCCAGTCCCATTCTTCTTCGGTTGTCTCGAGGAAGGGTTTGATGACGATTGTTCCGGCATGGTTGAAAAGTACGTTGATCGGGCCAAGGTCCCGCGTGGCGCGGGCAACAGCGGCCCCTACCTCGTCCGCAATAGAAACATCGGCCGCGATCGCGATGGCCGTCCCACCGGCCGCGCGGATCCGGGCAGCACGCTCTTCAGCGGCAGAGAGGTTGCGGTCGACGATTGCGACTTTGGCCCCTTCCGCCGCAAAGAGCGAGGAGGCGGCGCCTCCCATACCTGTAGCGCCGCCGGATATGAGGGCGATCTTGCCTTTGAGGCGGTCGGGCATGCTGGCTCCTTTGGTCAGGTTCTTTGGCGCGAGAGTGGCGCATTGGTCATCGCAAGGCCAGCGAGGATCAGGACCAGGGCTGCGAGAAAGCTTGCCGGAAGTCTTTCTCCCATGAGGACCGTGCCAAAAAGGACCGACCAGAGCGGCACCTGATAATTCGACTGAGTCAGGAATGTCGGGCCTGCGGACTGGATCACGGTGACGAGGAGGAGCGTGGCAAGGGCTGTCGGGAACAGGCCGAGGTAGAACACGGAAGCCGTTGCGGCAGGGCCGGCAGAAGCGAAATCAGGCATGCCCTCGACCATGATGGCGACCGGCAGAATCATGACGCAGGCCGCAAGCAGGCCGGCTGCCGAGTAGGCGATCATCGGAACGGGCGGGCAGCGGCGGGTGATGATGGCTCCGGTTGCGTAGGAAAGGGTAGAGGCGACACAGGCAAGGCGGGCCAGCGGTTCCAGTGTCGCTCCGGACGAGGACAATAGAGCATGCGGGCCGATCAGTGTGATGACTCCGGCGATGCCAAGCGCGAGGCCCGCCATCTTTTGCAGGGTGAGCCCTTCGCCTGGAACGAAACGAGCGGCCAGCAGCAGCGTGAAAAGCGGGACCGCCGCCATCGTGATGCCCGCAAAGCCCGAGGCGACGTGCTGCTGGCCAAATCCCAGGAGGCAAAAGGGCAGCGCATTTGAAAAGAAGCCAAAGCCGATGGCATGGGCCCAGATGCGGCCGTCACGCGGCAGGGACTGGCCCTTGAACCCGGCGATGGCCGTCAGCGCAACAGCCGCAATCAGGATGCGGAGAGCCGCCACGGTGATCGGGCCAAAACCCGTCAAGGCGATCTTCACGTTCATGAAGGAGGCGCCCCAGATGACGGACAGCGCAATGACGCGGAGCCAATTGGCAAGGCCGGGTCGGGCGGTCATGGTCGTCATGTGGTGGCCTTTGACGGGAAAGGGCGGGAATCCCCCGCCCAAAGCTGCGGGGGGCCGATGGGCCGGCCCGCCCGCAATCCGGGACAGGGCGGGGTTTAACCCGCCCCTCGTCGCCTCAGTTCCGCGCGCGGTCGACCATCTTGCCTTTGGCGATCCAGGGCATCATGGCGCGCAGCTTTTCACCGACCTTTTCGATCTGGTGTTCGTCGTTCCGGCGACGGGTCGCCTTGAAGAAGGGCTGGCCGACGCTGTTTTCCTGCATGAATTCAGACACGAACTTGCCGGTCTGGATGTCGGTCAGGACTTCCTTCATCCGTGCCTTGGTTTCGGCATAGGGCAAGATCCGGGGGCCGGAAACGTATTCGCCATACTCGGCCGTGTTCGAGATCGAGTAGTTCATGTTGGCGATGCCGCCTTCGTAGATCAGGTCGACGATCAGCTTCACCTCGTGCAGGCATTCGAAATAGGCCATCTCGGGTTCGTAGCCTGCCTCGACCAGCGTCTCGAAACCCATGCGGATCAGTTCGACGAGACCACCGCAAAGGACCGCCTGTTCACCGAAGAGGTCGGTTTCGCATTCCTGACGGAAGTTCGTCTCGATGATGCCCGAACGGCCGCCGCCAATGGCCGAGCAATAAGAGAGGCCGATTTCCATGGCCTTGCCCGAGGCGTCCTGGTGGACGGCCACGAGGCAGGGCACGCCGCCGCCCTTAACGTATTCGCCGCGCACGGTGTGGCCGGGGCCCTTGGGGGCCATCATGATGACGTCGACGCCCTTCTTGGGCTCGATCAGGCCGAAGTGGCTGTTCAGGCCGTGGGCGAAGGCGATGGCCGAGCCTTCGCGGAGGTTGTCGTGGACATACTTCTTGTAGGTCGCGGCCTGAAGTTCGTCGGGCATGGTGAACATGATCAGGTCGGCCCAGGCGGCAGCCTCGGCTATGCCCATGACCTTGAGGCCTTCGCCTTCGGCCTTCTTGGCCGAGGGAGATCCTTCGCGGAGGGCGACAACAACGTTCTTGGCACCCGAGTCGCGCAGGTTCAGCGCATGGGCATGGCCCTGAGAGCCGTAGCCGAGGATGGCGACTTTCTTGTCCTTGATGAGGTTCACGTCGCAGTCACGGTCATAGTAGACGCGCATGGGGATGTTCCTTTGCAGGGGTTGAGATAGGCGCATCCTAGGCTGCGCGCAGGATGAAACGAGGGTATTGCGGCAGATTCTTCGCCGTATTTCGGAGTTGTCATGCGCTGATCTGTCGGATAGTGGCGCTTTCATGCTTGATGACATCGACCGCCGCCTTTTGCGCCTGATGCAGGCCGATCCTGCGATGAGCCTGCCGGATCTGGCCGACAGGGCCGGGCTGACCGTGGGCAAATGCGCCCGGCGGATCGAATGGCTGCGCGAGTCGGGCGTCCTGATCGGGCAGGAGGCGGTGATCGACTGGCGGGCGCTGGGATATGCTGTGCATGTGTCGTTGCGGGTGACACTCGACAAGACAGTGGTGCGGGCCTTTGACGAGTTCATTGCGGCGGCGCGGCTGGTGCCGGAAGTGATCGAAATACAGACTTTTCTGGGCCGGGTGGATGTGCGGCTGTCGGTGATTGCGCGGGATCTGGGGCATTATCAGGCCATCTATCGGGACCAGATCCTGATGCTGCCCCATATCGCGGATATCGAAAGCCTGATGACGGTTGCCGTGGTCAAGTCGGACGAGGCGCTGCCGCTTTGACGGAACTGGATGACATTGACCGGGGTATCCTGCGGGCGTTGCAGGAGGACGGCGGTCTATCTGCGAGCGAGCTGGGCCGCAGGTTCGACCTGTCGCAGCCTGCGGCGTGGCGGCGGGTCAAGCGGTTGCAGGACGCGGGCGTGATCGCCGGGCAGCGGGTGCGGCTGGACGCGGGCAGGCTGGGGTTCGGGGTGACGGTGTTTCTGGGCGTGAAGCTTGCCACCAAGGGGCGGGTCGGACTTGAGGATTTCGAACGGGCGGTGACGGCGATCCGAGAGGTGCAGACGGTGGAACTGGTGCTGGGGCTCTATGACTACCGGTTGCGGGTTGTGGCGCGGGATCTGGCGGATTTCGAGCGGGTGCTGCGGAGGCGGATCATGACCCTGCCCGGGGTGGGGAATGTCGAGGCGAATGTGCTGTTGAGCGAGGAACGGCGGCCGGGGCCCTTGTGACGGGGAGCTCGTCCGCGCGGACGCGCGACCTCGCTGCCAGAGAGTTGCCAATGGTGGGTTGCGCCAACCTGCCGGGTCTGGTGTAGGGTGGGTGAAACCCACCTTTCCCGAGGACAAGAGATGAGTGCAGTTGATCCTGATGGCCTGATGGAATTTTCGGTCGTCTTTACCGACCGGTCGCTGAACCACATGTCGAAAGCCTTTCAGGGCGTGATGCGCGATATTTCGGGGATGCTGAAAGAGGTCTATGGCGCCGATCACGTGGCCATCGTCCCCGGCGGCGGCACCTATGGGATGGAGGCTGTGGCCCGGCAGTTCGGGTCCGGGGCACATGCCTTTATCGTGCGGAACGGGTGGTTTTCGTTCCGCTGGACGCAGATTTTTGACGCGGGTCAGTTTACGGCCAAGACCACGGTGATGAAGGCGCGGCAGACCGGCAATGACAGCCGCGCCCCCTTTGCCCCCGCCCCGATTGCCGAGGTGACCGAAGCGATCCGGGCCGCGCGGCCGGATGTGGTCTTTGCCCCGCATGTCGAGACCTCGGCCGGGATTATCCTGCCTGACGACTATCTGACCGCGCTGGCCGCTGCCGCGCATGAGGTGGGGGCGATCATGGTGCTGGACTGCATCGCGTCGGGCTGTGTCTGGGTGGACATGAAGGCGACCGGTGTCGACGTGCTGATCTCGGCCCCGCAGAAGGGATGGTCGGCCACTCCGTCTGCGGGGCTTGTCATGCTGTCGGAAAGGGCCAAGGCGCGGCTGGATGCGACGACGTCGAACAGCTTTGCGATCGACCTGAAGAAATGGCTTTCGATCATGCAGGCCTATGAGAATGGCGGTCATGCCTATCATGCGACAATGCCCACCGACAGCCTGCGGGCTTTCCGGGATACTATGGCCGAGACGAAGGACTATGGCTTTGCAAAGCTGAAGGAAAACCAGTGGGCGCTGGGCAATGCTGTGCGCAAGATGCTGGCCGACAAGGGGGTCCGTTCAGTGGCAGCGCCGGGGTTCGGCGCGCCGGGGGTGGTGGTGAGCTATACCGACGACCCGGACATCCAGAACGGCAAGAAGTTCATGGCCGAGGGGATGCAGATTGCCGCCGGGGTCCCGCTGCAATGCGATGAGCCTGCCGATTTCCGGACGTTCCGGCTGGGGCTGTTCGGGCTGGACAAGCTTTATGACGTGGATGGCACGGTGGCGCGGTTGAAGGCTGTGGTGGATCGGGTGTTGTGAAAGGGGGGCGGGGTGAACCCCGCCCTACACCGATGCCAGGCGTCGCGCGGTTGAACGTCTGAGCAGGGCGGGGTTAACCCCGCCCAACCCCCGCGCCGAGACCGAGCTTCATCAGGCCCCGGCGGACAGGGGTGATGTCATGCAGCGCACGGACACCCATGGCCCGCAGGTCGCGCGCTACGGGCAGTCCTGCCATTGAAGCACAGTTCAGCGCGTCGATCCCGGTGACGCGCAGGCGCACTTCGGGGTGGCGGCGGCGTTCGTAGGCGGCGAGCATTTGTGCGTCACCCAGCCCTTCGG
>JBGSWJ010000155.1:0-1778 GCA_041752495.1 Rhodobacterales bacterium | reverse complement strand
GCGACCACCGCCCCCCCGGCGGCAAGGGCAGGCCCGAGGATGGGCAGGGACGAGAGGGCAAGTTCAAGACCGCCGAGCAGGAGGAGCATGGCCAAAGCGGTGAGGCCATAGCCCAGCCGGTCGAACGGCGTGTTGCCCTGGGGATCTTCGCGCGGCACAAGGCGCAGGAACAGGAGCGCGGCGGTGATCCCGAGCGGGATATTGATGAGAAAGTTCCATTCCCACCCGATGTTTTGGGTGATCCAGCCGCCCAGCAGGGGGCCGATCACAGGGGCCAGCAGGGCGGGCCAGGTGATTGTGGCGATGGCGCGCACGAGATCGGATTTGGGCGCGTGCCGCAGCACGAGGATGCGTCCGACAGGCGCCATCAGGGCCGCTGCCGCGCCCTGGGCGAGCCGTGCCAGGATGAAGATGTCGAACCGCCCGGCAAAGGCGCAGGCGAGGGACGCCGCGGTGAAGCCGAGTATCGAGGCGATCAGCACTTGCCTTGGGCCAAACCGTTCGGCGATCCAGCCCGCCGCCGGGATCACGACCGCCAGCGCGAGAAGGTAGGCGGTGATCCCGGCACTCATGGTGACGGGGGATACGCCGAAGTCGGCCGCCAGGACGGGCAGAGAGGTCGTGATGATGGTGCTGTCAAGCAGCTGGAGGAAGAAGACCGTCGCCACAAGAAGGGGAATCCTGCGCGACCCGCTTTGGGTTTTCGGGTCGGACGCGGCAAGAACGGAAGTCATCGGCGGTTTTGATCCAGTTCTTCGGCCACCGGACGGTTCTGCCGTCCGGTGCAGCCAGTGGTCAATCGTTTCAGTGCGTCCGGGCGGGCAGCAGGGTCAGTGCGGCTTCATAATAACTGCGGTCGATCCATTTGTCGTAGTCGACTTGCCCTTCGAGAAGGGCGTTTGCGGCCATGAAGGCCTCTTCTTCCTTCAGCGATGCGATCGCAGCGTCCGTCAGTTCCGGGTTCTGGTAGAAGCGGTTTTCGGGATAGGTGGCCTGGATCGCCTCAACGCTGCGGCCGGTTTCGTCGGCAAAGGTCTGGATCGTTTCCACAGGGTTGGCGTCGGCCCAGGCGGCGGTCTGGATATCGACGGCAAGGACGCGGGCCAGAACCTTGGGGTAGGCGCGGGCAAAGGCGCCGTTCACGCTGATCGGGAAGGGGCTGACCCATTCCGGGTGTGCGCTGCCGTCAAAGATGATCCTGGCGAGACCTTCGTCGAGCAGGGTCTGGATGGTCGAGTGGCTTTCGACGATGGCATCGACATCACCGCGCGCCAGGGCCGGGCCCGCCGTTTCGATACCGAAGTTGAAGGAGGCGACGTCATCGGTGGTTAGTCCATCGAGCGCCAGCGCCTTGGAGAAGTTGGAATGCCGGACGGTGCCGGAGAGGTAAGCCACGTTGCGGCCGGCGAGATCGGCGACAGTCTGGATATCGCTGTCGGTGCGCACGATGATGACCGTTTCGTTCTGCGGGTTCCACGAGGACAGGCCCACCGCCACGACATCGGCACCGCTGGCCGCAAGGCGGAGCGCGGGGTTATTGCCGGTATACATGATATCAAGCTGCCCCGAGCCCAACGCGACCGAAGCGGCCGATCCGCCGTCGAAAGTCACGAGTTCGACCGGGATGCCTTCGGCGGCGAATTCCTTGGTCAGGAGTTCGTAGTGGCGGAAGAGGATGAATTTGAGGTGCCCGGGCGCGGTTGATCCGATGCGGATTGCGGGGGGCGGCGCGGCCTGAGCGCGGACAGACAGCGGCAGTGCGGCGGCCGCAGCGGCGG
>JBGSWJ010000154.1:0-9484 GCA_041752495.1 Rhodobacterales bacterium | reverse complement strand
GGCGCAGGCGGCGTCATCGGAGAGTTCGACCTGGACCCATCCCGCCTTGGGCGACAGGGCAGTAAGGCCCGAGAGGAAGGCCGCTTCGGGTTCGCGGCGGGCAAAGACGACGGGGACCGCGCCTTCTTCGGCGAGGATCTGGCTGACCGCCGCGCCGATGCCCGAGGCACCGCCGGTCACGATGATCGTCTTGCCTGTGAGACCGAGGTCCATGAATTGCCCTTCCCTGTGTCACCGGCCAGGGCCGGGGTGTTGCGGGCCAGAGTTTGCGGATTTGGCCGGGGATCGCAAGGCTTCGCCGCTTAACAGCCTGTTCACCGGTTCAAGCGAGACTGCGCCGGTATTCGTGGGAGGCTGACCTGACCCTGCTGATTCTTGTCCTTGCACTGTGGTGGCTACAGCATTCCCGGCACGACCAGATCGGGCGGGCGGTGGCCGTCGGCGAATGTCTTGATATTGATGATGACCTTTTCGCCCATCTCGATCCGGCCTTCGACGGTGGCCGATCCCATATGGGGAAGAAGAACGACATTGGGCAGTTCGCGCAAGCGGGGATTCACTTCGGCCCCGCGTTCGTAGACATCAAGGCCGGCCCCGGCGATTTCGTGGGCGCGGAGCATGCGGGTCAGGGCGTTTTCGTCGATCACCTCGCCGCGCGAGGTGTTCACGATGACGGCAGAGGGCTTCATCAGCTTGAGCCTGCGGGCGTTCATCAGGTGAAAGGTCGACGGCGTATGCGGGCAGTTGACCGAGATCACGTCCATCCGGGCGACCATCTGGTCAAGGCTGTCCCAATAGGTCGCCTCGAGCGCCTCTTCGACCTCGGGGCGGAGGCGTTTGCGGTTGTGGTAATGGATCTGCATGCCAAAGGCGCGGGCGCGGCGGGCCACGGCCTGACCGATGCGGCCCATGCCAAGGATACCCAGCCGCCGCCCGCCGATCCGCCCTCCCATGAGCGCGGTGGGCGCCCAGCCGTTCCATTCGCCGGTCTGCATCAGGTGCAGCCCTTCGGGGATGCGGCGCGTCACGGCAAGAATGAGGGCCAAGGTCATGTCGGCGGTATCTTCGGTCACCACCCCGGGGGTGTTGGAGACGAGGATGCCGCGCTGGCGCGCCGTGGCCACGTCGATATGGTCGACCCCTGCCCCGTAATTGGCGATGAGTTTCAGGTTCTCGCCCGCCTGCGCCAGAAGGCCCGCATCGATCGAGTCGCTGAGCGAAGGGACGATGACGTCGGCGGTGGCAAAGGCCGCAGCCAGCGCATCACGCGACATGGGGGTGTCGTCGTCGCGGAGCGTCACGTGGAAAAGCTCCTTCAGCCGGGTTTCGACGATTTCGGGCAACCGTCGCGTCACGACAACACTCAACCGCTTCGATGGCATCGGGAACGCTCCTTGACTTTCAAAGGCCGTGCTTTGGTGGCAGGTTGCCAGTCAGGGACGCGACGCACAAGAACAACGCGCCCGGCGGCAGAGGCAAGAAGCAGGTTGAGGATGAATTCGCGGAGATGGGCAGGCCCCTTGGCGGCCGTTGTGATCGCGCTTTCTGCGACGACCCCAGCATTTGCGCAAGGGATCACTACGGAACTGCGCCCGCAAGCGCGTCCGGCGTCGCTGGTCATTCCCGATGAGGTGATCGCGTCAGAGGATGCGGGGATGGCCGCCGATACCGAAGCAGCACTGTTGCAGGCGAGTGCGGTGGCCGAAGATACGGTCGTGGCCACCGAAGAGGTGATCGAAGCGAGCGCAGAGGGGCCGGTTCTGGGGCCGGAAACGAATCTGCCGCTGCCGCGCTATGTCTCGCTCAAGACGAACGAAGGCAATGTGCGGCGGGGGCCGTCGCTGTCGCACCGGATCGACTGGGTCTTTGTGCGCGAAGACATGCCGCTGCAGATCACGGCGGAATATGGCCACTGGCGAAGGGTGATCGACCGCGAGGGCTTGGGCGGCTGGGTGCATTATTCGCTGTTGTCCGGCACACGGACGGTGATCGTGGATCAAGACATGCTCCCTCTGCTGGCGCGCCCGCAGGAAGGCGCGACCGAGAACGCGCTGCTTGAACAGGGTGTGATCGCGTTTCTGGACGAATGCACCCCGGACTGGTGCCAGGTCCATGCGGGAGGTTTTGCCGGATGGGTGCTCAAGACTGCGGTCTGGGGCGTGGACGCGGACGAAATCCGCGAGTGATCTTGTCGCCGCAATGCGGCATCGTTAGGTGCGGGGGACGATGAACACCCACCACCAACACGAAAACCAGTTGAACCTCTCGGCCGGCGTGCTCTCGGTCACGGTGGCCCTTGTGTTGGTGCTGGCCAAGTTATGGGCGCTACAGCAGACCGGGGCGCTTTCGATTGCGGCGACGCTGGCCGATTCGGCGCTGGATCTGATGATGTCACTCGGCGGGCTGGCGGCGATTGCCTATGCGGCGCGGCCTGCCGATGAGGATCATGCCTTCGGCCATACCTCGGCCGAGGATCTGGCGGCGCTGGCGCAGTCGTTCTTTATCCTGATTTCGGCGGGCGTGATCAGTGTGGCTGCTGTGCTGCGCCTGCTGGCCCCCGAGGCTCCGGTGATTGCATCGGAAGGCGCCGGGATGGTGGTGATCGGGTTCTCCATCGTCCTCACGGCGGGGCTGGTGCTGTGGCAGCGGCGGGTGGCGCGGGTCACGGGGAGCAAGGTCGTCGCGGCGGATTCGCTGCACTACATCGGCGACCTGATCCCGAATATCGGGGCGATCATCGCGCTTTGGGCCTCGGCCGCGCTGGGGCTGACGCGGATTGATTCCGTGGTGGCCCTGTTCGCCGCCAGCCTGATGGTGTTCGGCGCGCTGGGGATCGGCAAGGCGGCGTTTGACGCGCTGATGGATCGGCGGGCGGACCCGGGGGTGATCGCCGGGATCGAAGAAATCGCGCGGGGTTTTCCCGGCGTCCACGGGTTTCACGACCTCAAGACTCGGGTCGCGGGCAGCCGCATCTTTGTGAACCTGCATATCGAACTGGACGGGAGCCAGACGCTGGACGAGGCACACGCGATCGGCGCGGCGTTGCGCAGGGCCATCATTGCGGCCTATCCCAAGGCGGATGTGCTGATCCATAAGGACCCGGTGGGCGTACAGCCGCATCCGGATGATCCGACACGGTAGACGGAATCCCTGCCTCACGGACGTCGCAAAGTTGAGTATTTGAAGAACAAAGTGACAGGGGACGCGCCTTTTGTTACTTTGTTCCCCAAATACTCATTCTTTCTTTACGCGGCGTCCAGAAGGCCCCGTCCCTTGAGGAGGGCTTCGACCCCGGGCATGCGGCCACGGAAGCGGGTGTAGAGTTCGGCGGCGTCTTCGGAGCCGCCGGCAGAGAGGATGTTTTCTTCGAGTTTCGCGGCGAGGGTGGCGTCGAAGGGGTCGCCGGCCTCTTCAAAGGCGGCAAAGGCGTCGGCGTCCATGACTTCGGACCACATGTAGCTGTAATAGCCCGAGGAATAGCCGTCGCCCGAGAAGACATGGGCGAAATGCGGCGTGGCGTGGCGCATGCGGATGGCGCGCGGCATGCCGAGGCTTTCGAGGATTTCGGCCTGTTTCTGCATCGGGTCGGCTGGGGCCGGGCCGTCGTGGAATTCGAGATCGACGAGGGCGGAAGAGACATATTCGACCGTCTGGAAACCCATGTCATAGGTCGCGGCCTTGAGCAGGCGGTCGAGCAGGTCCTTGGGCATGGGTTCGCCGGTGGTCGCATGTGTCGCGAATTCCGAGAGGACAGCGGGCACTTCGAGCCAATGTTCGTAGAGCTGGCTGGGCAGTTCCACGAAATCGCGGGCGACCGAGGTCCCCGAGATGGATTCGTAGGTCACGTTGGACAGCATCTGGTGCAGGGCGTGGCCGAATTCGTGGAACAGCGTGCGGGCGTCGTCATAGGAGAGGAGCGCCGGTTCGCCTGCCGCCGGTTTGGCGAAGTTGCAGACGTTGATGACATGCGGTTTCAGGTCGGTGACAAGCCGCTGCTGGTTTTGCAGGGCCGAGCACCATGCACCGGACTGTTTGGAGGGCCGGGCGAAGTAGTCGCCGATGAAGACGGCGAGGTGCTGGCCGCCCCGCGTCACATCCCAGACGCGGACGTCGGGGTGGTAGAGGGGGGCCTCAACCGGGGTGAAGTGCAGGCCGAAGAGGCGGGTGGCGCAGGCGAAGGAGGCTTCGATCATGCGTTCAAGCTGGAGGTAGGGTTTGAGTTGCGCCTCATCGAGATCGTGTTCGGCCTTGCGGCGCTTTTCGGCGTAGTAGCGCCAGTCCCATGCCTCAAGCGGGCCGGGGATGCCGTCGGCGTGCAGCATGGTTTCGAGGACGGCGGCGTCGGAGAGGGCGGATTTGCGGGCCGGGGTCCAGACCTGACGGAGGAGGTCGCGGACGGCGGCGGGGGTGCCAGCCATTTCGGTTTCCAGCTTGTAGGCGGCAAAGTTGGGGTAGCCGAGGAGTTGGGCGCGTTCTTGCCGCAGCCGCAGGGTTTCGGCCACGATATCGCGGTTGTCGGTCGCGCCGCCGTTTTCGCCCCGGGCGACCCAGGCCTCGTACGCCTTTTGGCGCAGGGCGCGGTTGGGAGAGAATTGCAGGAAGGGGACGATGAGTGAGCGGGAGAGTGTGACGATAGGGCCGGAGGCGCCCCTGTCCTGGCCGGCGGCGCGGGCGGTGGCGGCGACGAAATCGGGAAGCTGGGCAAGGTCGGCGTCCGACAGGGGCATCGACCAGTCGCGTTCGTCGGCGAGGATGTTCTGGGTGAACTGGGTGCCGAGGACGGCGAGGCGGGATTTCACTTCGGTCATCCGGGATTCCTGTTCACCTTCCAATTGCGCCCCGGCGCGGACAAAGGAACGGCGGGTCAGCATCAGGACGCGGGCCTGTTCGGGCGTGAGGCCGAGCGTATCGCGCTGTTGCCAGAGGGTTTCGACGCGGGCGAAGAGGGCCTTGTTTGAGGTGACTTCGGACCCATAGGCCGAGAGGAGGGGCGCGAAGTCACGTTCGAGCGCCTCGCGGGCGGGATTGCTGTCAGCGCCGGCGACTGTCCAGAAGGCGGAGAGGACGCGGTTCAGCGTCGCGTCGGCCTTTTCCAGCGCCTCGATCGTGTTGGCGAAGGTCGGGGCCTCGGGGTTGGCGGTGATGGCGGCGATGTTGGCGCGGGACTGGGCAATCGCCTGATCGACGGCGGGGGCGTAGTCTTCGTCGCGGATGAGGTCGAAGGGGGGCAGGCCGAAGGGCGTGGTCCAGGGGGCGAGAAGGGGATTGGTCATGACGGGACTCCTTTGACGGGAAACCTAGGGGCGGCGGCGGGGGGATGCCACACCTGCCGGGGCCCTTTCGCGAAAATCCTAGCGTTCGGTGCGCTGGCGCAGGCGCTGTTCGATGTTTCGCAGGATGAGCGAGAGGCCGATGGTGATGGTAAGGTAGATGAGCGCCACAACATTATAGGTTTCAAGGTAGCGGAAATTGCCTGCCGCCGTGACCTTGCCCAGTTGGGTGATGTCGCTGACGCCGAGGACCGAGACGAGGGAAGAATCCTTGACCATGGCCACGAAATCGTTGCCGAGCGGAGGAAGGATGACCTTGAACGCCTGCGGAAAGACGATGTGGCGGAAGCGGTGCCAGCGGTTGAGGCCCAGCGCCTCGGCGGCTTCGATCTGGCCTTTGTCGACAGAGAGAAGACCCGCGCGGAAGATTTCCGAAAGGAAGGAGGCGTAGGCCAGCGTCAGCGCGATGACTGCACGCCAGAGGAGCGGGAATTCGCGGGCAAGGATGGGGTCGCGGCCGAGTTTGGCGAGAAGCCAGTTCAGGCCCTCGACCGCCGCGGGGGCGAGGACGAAGGCCACGTAGAGGAGGAGGACGATGATCGGGATGCCGCGCATCACCTCGACATAGAGCCGGGCGGCCTGACGGAGGATGAGGGAGCCGGAGAGTTGGGCCAGCGCGAGGCCGAGGCCGAGGAGGCAAGCCAGGGTGTAGGCGACGATGGTCACCATGATGGTGATCCAGATGCCCTGCGCGAGCGTGTTCAGGACGCGGGTGTAGGTTTCAATCGTGAGCACCTGCCAGAACAGGTAAAGGCCCGTCATCACGATGATGACGAGCCACCAGGGAAAATCCTTGTCCTGCGGCGGGGTTGGGATCATCGGGCCGTGGTCCGGTGATCCCGAGGACGTGGCGTCATTCGCCCATCTTGTATTCGAGGAACCATTTGGTGTTCAGCGCGTCGAGCGTGCCGTCGGCACGCAGCGCGGCGATGGCGGCGTTCATCGGGCCGACGAGGTCAGAGCCCTTGGGGAAAATGAAGCCGAAATCTTCGGTGCCGAGGGGTTCGCCCACGAGCTTGAGCGCGCCTTCGGAGGCGGTGACATAGCCGGCGCCGGCGGTGCCGTCGGTCAGCACGACGTCGACGTCACCGGCCTTGAGCGCCTGCACGCTCGCGCCGAAGGTTTCGAAAAGCTTGATGCGGGGGTTGGCTTCGTTGCCGTCAAGCACTTCGTAGACGCCGGTATAGAAGGGCGTTGTGCCGGGCTGCGCGCCGATCAGGAGGTCGGGATTGGCGGCAAAGGTCACGGCGTCTGTAAAGCGGTCTTCGTCGCCGCGCACCATCATGACGGTCTGGCTGGTCATGTAGCTGTCCGAGAAATCGACCATTTCCTTGCGATCGTCACGGATGGTGATGCCGGTCATGCCAAGGTCATACTGGCCTTCGGAGACGGCAGGGATCATGGCGTCCCAGCTGGTGTTTTCATAGACCACGGTGATGTTGAGCCGCTTGGCGATTTCGGCCATGGCGTCATATTCCCAGCCGATGGGCGTGCCGTTCGCGTCAACGAATTGCAGCGGGGGGTAGGCGTTTTCAGTCACGATGGTGACGGTGCGGCCGGCCAGATCGGGCACGTCCTGCGCGAGAGCGGCCGAGGCAAGGAGAGCGCCGGTGAGGACGAGAGGTGCGAAAAGCTTCATGACATTTCCCCAGTTGATTAACTGACGGTCGAATATGACGGGGGATGCGGACTTGGCAAGCGCGAGAGTGCACTGTTCAGGCCCCGGACCGGAGAATTGGGTTCCCCGGCGGACCGGGCGGGCTGTCGAGGCCCGAGTCAGGAGACAAACGCCAGACATCTGTTACAGTTTTCCGGCAGTCTGCGGACAGTGCCAGAAGGAGCAAGCCGATGATTCCGAGACAGATGCGACCCTTTTCCGGGCTTTTGTTGGTTCTGGCGACAGCCGGGACGGCTTTGGCGCAGGATCCGGTGACGCTGCGGGTGATGACGTTCAACGTCTGGTATGGCGGCGAACAGGTTGATTTCAACAGGGTGATCGAGGCCATCAGGGCGGCAGATGCCGATATCGTGGGGCTGCAGGAGCCCGACGGGAACACCGCGCGGATCGCGGCGGCGGCGGGTTACAGTTATGTCGATCTGCGGCGGCATATCATCTCGCGCTATCCGCTGTTTGATTCCGGTCTGGGTCAGCGGACCGAGACCGGGCAGGCTGTGTATTCGCTGGCCGGGCTGGACAGTGATGCGGTGCAGGCCTGGGCGCTGGTTGCACCGGGCAAGGTGGTGGGGGTCGCCAACCTGCATTTGACCTCGGACCCCTATGGGCCGAATGCGGTGCGTGACGGTGAACCGCTTGAGGCCGTGCTTCAGGTCGAAGCGGATACGCGGATGCCCGAGATCGAGCCATTTGCAGCGGCTTTGGAGCCGTTGGTCGCGGCAGGGGTGCCTCTGTTCGTGACGGGAGATTTCAATTCGCCGTCCCATCTGGACTGGACCGAGGCCACAGTCGGCCTGTTGCCGGAGCGGTTGTTTCCGGTGGCCTGGCCGGTGTCGTTGGCGATGACGGATGCCGGGTTTACCGACAGTTTCCGCGCGGCCCATCCTGATCCGCTTGCCGTGCCGGGGCTGACTTATTCGCCGGGGTTTCCGCATCCTGTGTTGCTTGAGGGCGAGCCGATGGACCGGATCGACTATGTCTATGCCGCCCATGCCGAAACCGTTTCGTCCGAGATCGTGGGCGAGGCGGGCGGGCCGGATGTGGCGATTGCGGTCAGGCCCTGGCCTTCGGACCATAGGGCGGTTGTTTCGACGTTCACCGTCACACCGATGGAAGCGCCGGCCCTGGTCGCGGTGGAGCCGCGTCTGGTGACAGAGGGGGAGTTCTTTCTTGTCCGGGTGAACAGCCCGGGGCGGGCCGATTGGGCCGTCAGCATTGTATCGCGTGGCGGCGATGCGGCAGGCGAGGTGATCACCGGGGTCGAGGGGATCGAAGCCTATTGGCGGTCGAGCGTGAAGTTTTCGACCTTTGGGCTGGCGCCGGGTGCCTATGATGCCGTGATGCTGGATGCCGGTGGGACGGAAATTGCGCGGACGCAGTTTTCGGTCGTGGCCGAAGGGGGCGAAGCGACGGTCACGGTCGTGACGCCCGAGGTGAAGGTGGGCGACCCGGTGACCGTGCAATGGGCTGGCGCGCCTGGGATGCGGTTCGACTGGATCGGCATCTACCGGCGGGGAGAGCCCAGCGTCTATAACTATCTAGCCTTTGCCTATACAGGGGCGACGCTGGAGGGCGAGATGACGCTGACTCCGGACCTGTATTACGAGGAACTGGGGGAGGGCGAGTACGAGATGCGGCTTATGGCGGACGATGCCTATATGACGCTGGCCGCTGCGCCCTTTACGATTTCAGGACCCTGACCGCCGCAGACCGGGCAACCCGGGCGGGGTTTCAGCGCGATGGTGCGGGTTTCGGCATAAAGCGCATCGTAGATCATCATGCGGCTGCGCAGGCCCTCTCCGGCGCCAGTAATGGCCTTGACGGCCTCGACCGCCATCATGGCACCGATCACGCCGGGAAGGGGGCCAACAACGCCCGCCTCGGCGCAGGTGGGGACGAGGGCGGGATCGGGGGCCTGAGGGAAGATGCAGGCGTAGCAGGGGGTGCCGTGGGCCGGGTCGTAGAGGCTGATCTGGCCTTCCCATTGGGTGAGGGCGGCGGCGATCAGGGGTTTGCGGGCGGCGGTGGCGGTGGCGTTGACGAGATAGCGGGTGGCGAAGTTGTCCGAGCCGTCGAGGATGAGGTCGTAGTCGGCGATGAGGTCAGCCGCGATGTCGGGCGTGAGGCGGCGGTTGTAGGGGCGGACGGTGATATGGGGGTTCTGGGCGGTCATCGCAGCCGTGGCTGACATGACTTTGGGCTGGCCGATCATGGCGTCGGTGTGGATGACCTGCCGTTGCAAATTGGCGTTTTCGACAGTGTCGTCGTCGATCACGCCGATGGTGCCGACCCCGGCGGCGGCGAGGTATTGCAGGGCGGGGGCGCCAAGGCCCCCTGCCCCGATGACAAGGACGCGGGCGTTTTTGAGCGCCTTCTGCCCCGGCCCGCCGATTTCGCGCAGGATGATGTGGCGGGCGTAACGGTCAAGCTCGGACGAGGAGAAGGTGCCGGGGGGCGGCGCGGGCTCGGGGGTGGCGGG
>JBGSWJ010000153.1:0-8700 GCA_041752495.1 Rhodobacterales bacterium | reverse complement strand
AGGGCGCAGGACGGCCAAGGTCAGGCGGGCCATCCAGACGGCGCAGTCGCTGACCGTCACCAACCGTCATATCGGGACCAATCTGGGCCACGAAGGCATCGACGGCGGGCTGCGAAATCTCGACAAATGTCTCCTCGGACTGGATACGGATCGCCCCGATCTCGTCCTTGGTGATCCCACCCGCCTTGCAGATCAGGGGCAGGATCCAGCGCGCCTCGGCCCGATCATTGCGGCCGGCATTCAGGCTGAACCATGTGCTCGGCCCGAATGACCGCGGTTCGCGGGGGGCGGTTGGGGCGTCGGCATCGGCCAGATCCTCAGGCGCGGACTGGCGGGCGCGATAGAGGCGCAAATAGGCGGCCGCGATCTGTTCGGGCGTATGCAGGCCCAGAAGGGTGGCCACGAAGTCCTCTTCTTCCGGTCGGATCGGGTCAGTCCATGCGGGATCGGCCAGCAGGCGTTCCTCGTCCTTGCGCAGGATTTCGTCCGCCGAAGGGGCGGCGGCCCAGGTGGCCGTGATCTTGGCAAAACCCAACAGCCGTTCGGCCTTTTTCCGCGATTTTACGGGGATGATCAGCGCCGAAACGCCCTTGCGCCCGGCGCGGCCCGTACGGCCCGACCGATGCAATAGCCCTTCGGCATTGGTTGGCAGTTCGGCATGAACGACAAGCTCAAGGTTCGGCAGATCGATTCCCCGCGCGGCCACATCGGTTGCCACACAGACCCGCGCGCGCCCGTCGCGCATCGCCTGCAACGCATGGGTCCGCTCTGTCTGGCTCAACTCGCCGGACAGCGCCACAACGGAAAATCCCCGGTTGGAAAACCGGGCCGTCAGCCGGTTGACCATGACCCGCGTGTTGCAGAACACGATGGCATTGCGGGCATCGTGATACCGCAGGACGTTGATGATCGCGTTTTCGCTGTCGCGTTCAGCCACGACCAAAGCGCGGTATTCAATATCGGCATGCTGAGTCCGTTCCGACTGGGTCGTGATGCGGACGGCATCCTTCTGGTAGCTTTGCGCAAGCGCAGCGATCCCGCGCGGCACCGTGGCCGAAAACATCAGCGTCCGCCGGGTTTCGGGCGCGGCGGCCAGAATGAACTCCAGATCCTCGCGGAAGCCGAGGTCAAGCATCTCGTCCGCTTCGTCCAGCACCACGGCGCGCAGCGCGGCCATGTCCAGCGACCCGCGGGTGATGTGGTCGCGCAGCCGCCCCGGTGTTGCCACGACGATATGCGCCCCCCGGTCCAGTGCGCGGCGTTCGTCGCGCATGTCCATGCCTCCCACGCATGATGTCACGACGGCCCCGGCCTTGGCATAAAGCCAGGTCAGTTCGGCCCGCACCTGCATGGCCAGTTCCCGCGTCGGCGCGATGACAAGCGCAAGCGGAAGACCGGCGGGACCAAAGACCCCCTCTTCACCCAGAAGTGTCGGCGCGATGGCCAAACCAAAACCCACCGTCTTGCCCGATCCGGTCTGGGCCGAGACAAGAAGGTCGGCCGTATTCAGCGCGGGGTCCGTCACAGCAAGCTGGACGGGTGTCATTGTGTCATAACCACGGGCGGTCAGGGCTTCGGCAATGGCGGGGATCATCGGGGTCTGGAACACGCGGGGGCCAATACTGCTGCGGGCCGGGGCGGCAACAGGGCGGCCGTGCGGCGGGGTCGGGAATGAAAGACTGCCGCATAGGCCGCGTGGGCCGCAATGTATAGGGTTTTCTGCTTGGAACGCTGGTGTCGTTTTGTCACGCAAGTCCGGTCCGACCCGGGATCGGACAAGAGGCCGCCACGCTGAACGGGGAGAAGCGGGAACTATCTCCCCCCTTTAATTGGGTCCCCGGAAACCCGCTGCCTGCTTGATTCCAAATGATCGTGCAACTGCTTTACGCTACGTCACGACCCATGCCAGGTCGTGCGCAGACACCGTGCAATCGCATTTCAGACACAGAGGCCCAGCCATGCCATTTGCCGATCCTGCCGACTTGGACACCCCGGAAAAGTTCGAAAAGCTCCTGAAACTTGAATTGAACAAACTGGACGGCGACCCGTCCGAATTCTTCTTTTGCGAAGACTATCCGATGGTCAATAAGATGGTCGACAATCTTGTCGTCGGCAAGATCAAGAAGCCCGTCATCCATGCGATGAAGACCAAAGGCACGGCACCGGCCGGCATGGTGCACAGACTGGTCTTGACCGGCAAGCGCGGCCGGCCGGGACGTCCGAAGGCGTCCTGCCGGACCAGAACAACAATGAAATGGGTGTGACCCAGTCGGTCACAACTTGGAACAAGGTCAAGATCGAATACGAAACCAACAAGGATGGCACAAAGGTCATCAAGAAGCGCACCGCTGTTGCTCAGAACCTTATCCGCGCCACCAGCAATCAACTGGGCAGTCAGACCGGTTCGATGTGGGCAACCCCTGTTCTGGAACGCGAGGCCGTAAAGACCGCCATCAACACCGCCAAGGCGATGGAGGGCTATCTGGAATACAACAATGGCGGCGTCTGGAAGCCCTTCACAAGCCTCGCCATCACCCTGAACAAGCCAAGTTCGGCACCCGGCTGGGGATATGCTGTCGTCCGCGACGGCGGCACGGTCAGCGTCGCTGATGCCGAAAATGCGTTGATCGACTTTGAAAAGGGCGATCTGACCCTGGACGAGCTTTTCAAGGAACTGAACGTCAAGCTTGTCACCCGTGATGGCGGGGCCGAGATGATCCACCACGCTGTCGTGGTCTTCCGCCGCACCAATCCGGGCGACAAATGGACCCTTGTCACCCATTACCCGAACCACAAGCTGACCAACGCCGACGTGGGGTGGGAATGTGAACGGGACTGGCGGCCGGGCAGCGTGACGTTCAGGGCAGGCCTAGTGACCACCACAGTCAGCAACAGGAAACTGGCCTGAACCGGGGCTGCACCCGGCAACGCCACTATCACCAAGTGGCGACATGGTGTTAGCCTTCCCACAGTCTGAGTGGGAGGGCACAGGACATGGGTTCGCAGGACATCACGATACTCGTCGGCACGACCAAGGGAGCTTTTCTTGTGTCGGGCGGCAAGGACCGCAGCGGATGGAAGGTCAGGGGACCGTTCTGCGATGGCTGGCCTATCAACCATGTCGTGGGCGATCCGGAAACGGGCGAGATCTGGGCCGGTGGCGGTGGTGACTGGCACGGCGCGGGCGTCTGGCGGTCGGCGGATGGTGGCGAAACCTGGACCCTGTCCAAGCTGACCAAGGGCCGGATGGACGATTGGGCCGCCAATGACCCGGACTTTGCGGCCGCGATTGGCTGGACGGACACGCCACCGCCCTTTGGCGATGGCTTTGCACAGGTATGGTCGCTCGCCCGCGTCAACAGCACCCTCTATGCCGGGACCAAACCCGCAAGCCTTCTGAAAAGCGAAGACAATGGCGTGACCTGGGAAAAACTGGATGGTCTGACAAACCACCCGTCGGCCGAAAGCTGGCATGGCGGTGCGGCGGGACTGGTCCTGCACACGATTATCGCGGACCCTGCGAACGCAAGCAAACTCTGGATCGGCATTTCCGCCGCCGGCGTTTTTGCGACCGAAGACGGCGGCGCGACCTGGGACCGCCGCAACCGGATCTCCAATGCGGAGGCCCACCATCACCACGATCATCCCGCTGCGCCGCGCGATGGCGAAACGGGCCATTGCGTCCACAACATGATGCGCGCCCCCGGCGACGGCGATGTGCTCTACCAGCAGAACCACCACGGCGTCTGGCGATCATCCGATGGCGGGCGCAGTTGGGATGACATCACGGAAGGGCTGCCTTCGACCTTTGGCTTTCCGATCCGCGTGCATCCACGCGACCCCGATACACTCTGGACCTTGCCGCTGAACGGCGACGACGCTGGCCGCTTCCCCCCCAACGCGGCCGCTGCCGTCTGGCGGTCACGCGATGGCGGCAAATCTTGGCAGCCACAGCGAAACGGACTCCCGCAAGAAGCGTGCTTCTTCACCGTGCTGCGGCAGGCCATGGCCGGCGACACGCGCACGCCCGCCGGGATCTATTTCGGCACCAACAGCGGCTCGGTCTTTGCCAGCACGGATGAAGGCGAGACATGGAATGAAATCACCCGCCATATGCCGACGATCCTGGCAGTTGAAGTTCTGGATCAGGCGCCGGAAAGGGGCTGACGGTCTGGCCGAAAAGGCTGTGTTCGTATCAATGGGCGGGGGAACATGGTATCCCCCCGTCACAACGCTGCGCGTTTCGACGTCGGAATCCCGGCACGCCCCTCCGGCGACCCGGCCCAAATCCCGGCACGCGACATTCCCTTCCCCTCCTGTCCTCCTCCAGCCTAGACTGCCTCCAACCCAGATCAAAGGCAGAGCCCCCATGTACGACGTCAGCAACAAGTCAGCCCTTATCACCGGCGGCACCCGTGGCATCGGCCTTGCCATTGCCGAGGCGATCCTCGCTCATGGCGGCAAGGTGGCCCTGAACGGCCGCACCTCGACGCCCGAGGCCGAGGCGCTTCAAACCGAATACGGCCCTGACCGCGTCGCCATCGAACTCGCCGACGTGGCCGAACCCGATCAGGCCACGTCCCTTGTCACAGGTGCCGCCGCCCGCTTTGGCCGGCTCGATATCCTTGTCCATTCCGCAGGTGGCCCGGTCCCCGGCGCGATCATGGACCTTTCGACCCAAAGCTGGATGGACGCCTTTGCCTTGCACGTCCACCCGGTGTTTCACCTCTTCCGCGCCGCCCACCCGTTCCTCAGCCGTGAAGGCGGCGCTGTGATCCTTGTCTCATCTGTCGCGGGCCTGCGGGGCTGCCCGAATTCCGTCGCCTATCAGACGGTCAAGGGCGCGCTCATCCCGCTGGCCAAGGCGCTTGCCTTAGACAACGCCGCCGCAGGCATCCGGGTCAACGTTATTGCGCCGGGCATCATCCGCACACGGTTTCACGACAAGATGACCGACGCTGCCAAGGCCCACAACATCGCCAACCGCATCCCCCTGCGCCGCGAAGGCACAGTCGAAGATGTGGCACAGGCCACGCTCTCGCTGATCCAGAATGATTTCATCACCGGAGAGATCGTGACCATCGACGGGGGCATGTCGATGCGGATCACCGGCTGACCGCCCCAAGTTTGGCGTAAACCGAATTTTTTCTCTGGCGCGTTTGGATAACTTTGGACAGTTCGATCCGGCTCCTCTAGAATCGTCCTCAAATCATCCGGCCAAAGTGTCGGGCAGTGTTCCACGGCGGAAACTGACGCAACGGACCGAACGGCCCGACGTCAGACAACATAAAGAGGATTACAGATGGATTCACCCAATCGCAGACCCCGTTTCGGGGGCTTTGCCGTTGCGACCTGCATCGCTGCCCTGATGGCAGCAGGCAGCGCCAGCGCCGACGAGGCGCAGGCCCGAGAACTGCTCAAGACCATGTCTGATTACCTTGCGGCGCAGACGACGCTTTCCTTTGACTATCAGGCGAACCTCGAAATCGTCACGACCGACGATCAGAAACTGATGATCGCCAGCAGCGGCAGTCTTGCCATGGAACGCCCGGGCAACATCCACGTTACCCGGACCGGTGGATTTGCCGATGTCGAGGCGATGTTTGACGGCTCGACACTGACACTTCTCAACAAGACGACGAACAGTTATGCACAGGCCCCGCTGGCCGGCACGATCGACAACCTTATCGATACGCTTCGTGATGATTATGGCCGTCCCCTGCCGGCCGCCGACCTACTGTTCTCTGATCCGCTGGCCGGCCTTGATCCGTTGATCAAGGAAGTCCGCGATCTGGGTAGCGGAGTCATCGACGGTGTCGAATGCGATCACCTTGCCTTCCGCACCGAAGAAGTCGACTGGCAGCTTTGGATTGCCCAGGGTGAAACGCCCTTTCCCTGCCGCTATGTCGTCACGACAAAATCGGTGACAGGCTGGCCGCAGTATTCCATCGACATTTCCAACTGGGGTGCCGGTTCTGCCGCTGCCTCCTTCACCTTCACAGCGCCCGATGGCGCAACCCAGGTCGAACCGGCCGCATTGGTCGATTTCGACGAAATCGCCGGTATCTATGCACAGGACGGGCAATAACATGCGCAAGAAGATCGCTTACCTGACCCTCGCTATCCTTGCCGCCACGACCACGATCGAAGTGGGCGGTTCTTACCTTGCCACCGGCCAGTTCGGGATCGGTCAGGCCGCCTATGCAGTCGTCGGCCGCCCCCTGACCCCCGTCAGCGTGGCCGGCGTGGCGCGCCGCGATGTCCGTCGCTGCGCCGTCGGGGTCTACAGCTGCTAGACTGACACCACGGGTGGCCCGCCGGGCCACCCGCTTTCCAACGCAAGCGTTGACAGGTTTTCGTCGTCCCGCCACAAATCCCCCCAATAAGGGAAGGCATTTGCGGATGGATTTGTCAGCTTGGGGTGTGGCCGAGGCCGTCACCCGTGCGTCACTTGACGCAATCATCATTACCGACAGCGCAGGCCATGTGCTGGAATACAACCCCGCCGCCGAACGCATGTTCGGTTATCCCCGCGAACACGCGATGGGCCGGGCCATCGGCGAACTGATTGTCCCCCATCACCACCGCGCCGCTCATGATGCGGGTATGGCCCGCTACAACTCGGGCCAGCCCGCCCGTGTCCTTGGCCGCCGCCTCGAGATGGAGGCCCTGCGCGCCGACGGGTCCATCTTTCCCGTCGAACTTTCCATCACCGAGGCCGAATCCGGCGGGCAAAAGTTCTTTGCGGCCAGCCTGCGCGACCTGTCCGAACAGCACGCCATCGAGGCAGAGCGCCGCGCCTCCCAGGCGCTGGTCACGGCGCTGATCGACGATCAGACCGAACTCGTCATCCGCAGCGATGCCAACTACACCATCATGTTCTGCAATCAGGCGGTCAGCCGCTTCTTTGGCCTCCCGCGTGAAGAGCTGATCGGCACACGCTTTACCCCCGGCACCCCGCCCGAAGTGGCCGAACGGCTCGAAGCGGAATTGGCGGATCTGAACCCCGAAAGCCCGATGCGCCGCAGCATCGACCCAAAGATCATGCCGAATGGCGAGACACGCTGGCTGGAATGGTCAAACCGCGCCCTGTTCGACGAACAGGGCAGCCTGACCGGCCATCTCTCGGTCGCCCGCGACATTACCGAAGAACGCATCGCCGCGGCCAGGCTGGAAGCGACGAACCGCCAGAACGCGCTTTTCCGCCGGATGTTTCATGCCATGCCCGACTCGGTCTATGCCAAGGATTGCGCCGGCCGTTTCATCGCCGCGAACGAAGCTCTGGCCCGCGCCATCGGCGCCGCCGACGTCGATGCTCTCATCGGCACCACCGACGCCGACTGGCACCCGCCCGAGGTTGCCGCCGCCTATGCTGCCGCCGAAAAGGACTTTACCGACAGCGGTGAGGAGACACGGCTCATCACTCAGCCGCTCTGGCAGCCCGACGGATCTGAATCATGGCAGGTCACGCGCAAGGCCCTCTTCCGCGACGAGGATAGTAATGTCATCGGTCTGATTGGCCACGGCCGCGACGTCACCGAACAGGTCCGCGCCGAACGCGCCCTTGCCACGTCCGAAGCGCGCTTTGCCGCGTTCGCCGAAAACGCACCAGTGGCCATGTTCCTCAAGGACGGACAGGGCCGTTACGTCGTGATCAACAACGACGCCTGCAAGGTAATCGGCAAGCCGCGAGAAGAAATCATCGGCCGCACCGCGCGCGAAGTCGGCACCCTCCTGTCAGCCGAACAGACCGAGGCCGCGGACCGCAAGGTCATCGAAACCGGCCTACCGCTTCGCACCGAAGGGTATCTGACCGCCGAGGGCGAAGATTACCACTGGGCCATGATACTGCGTTTCCCCATCGCCGCCCCGGATGGCAACGGCGTGTGGATCGGTGGGTTTGCAATCGACATGACGGCACAAAAGGCGGCCGAAACTGATCTGGCCCGTTCCCGTGAGGCGCTCCACCAGTCGGAAAAGCTCAACGCGATGGGCTCACTCCTTGCGGGGGTGGCACATGAACTCAACAACCCGCTGGCCATCGTGGTGGCCCATGCCACCATTCTGGCCGAAGACGCCGCCGCAGGCCCCTACGCCAAACGCGCCGACAAGATCAAGACGGCCGCAGAACGTTGTGGCCGGATCGTACAGACCTTCCTTGGACTTGCCCGCCGCAAACCGAATGAAAAACAGCGCGCCAGCCTGAATGATATGGCCCGCGCCGCCGTCGAACTCATGGCCTATTCACTGCGCACGGCCGGGATGACGGTCAGCCTCGATCTCGACAGCGACCTGCCTCAGATCGAAGGCGATGCGGACCTCCTCAATCAGGTGGTCCTGAACCTTCTCGTCAACGCGCAGCAGGCGCTTGAAGGCTGCGACGGCCCCCGCCAGATCCGAATCAAGACCGCATCGGTCGGCGGTCAGGCTGTCCTTGAAGTGGCCGACAGTGGCCCCGGTGTTGCGCCCGATATCCGCCACCGCATCTTTGAACCTTTCTTCAGCACCAAACCGCAGGGTGTCGGCACCGGCGTGGGCCTCTCCTTCTGCCACAACGTTGTCTCTGCCCATCAGGGGCGGCTCGAACTCATGCCCGGCCCCCTCAACGATACCGAAAGCACCGCCCTTACCGGTGCCGTCTTCCGCGTGACCCTGCCTGCCGCCGACCCGACCCCTGAAGCGGGCGAAGCCGAGGCCGCC
>JBGSWJ010000152.1:0-3684 GCA_041752495.1 Rhodobacterales bacterium | reverse complement strand
AGGTCGGTCAGGCGGCGGGGGCGGGACAGCATGCCGCCGGGATCGGCAAAGCTGATCCCGGCAAGCCTGGGATCGGTGGCCGAGTTGATGACGATATCGGCGCCATTCGCATCGCGGCTGAGGAGGAGGGCCACGTCAGCGCCGAATTGCGCCATGAGAACCGAGAGAAGGCGCGATACGGCTTCGCCCGCATCGCGGACGGCGGCGATACTGTCGAGCGTGGCAAAGAGTGTTTCGGTTTCGCGGAGGGCCGCGGTTTCGCGGGTGCGGAGTTTGTCAAGCGACGCAAGTGCTTCGCGCAGGGCGCTGGTTTCGTTGCGCAGCGCTGTATTGGCTTCGAAGAGTTCGCGGCTCTTGCTTTCCAGCAGTTCCTCGGCCTGCATCCGCGCAAAACGCTCGCGTTCATAGCGGGCGCGGGAAACGGTTTCCTGTTGCGTGGTCAGGTCGGGACCTTGCGTCATCGGGAGTCAGTGACGGTGATGCGGAAATCGGTGCGGGTCGTGCCGGGGATGGATCGGTCCTGTGCCGTGATGGTGCCGTCGGTGCCGAAATGGGCCAGCGTCCCTTCGATCAGGCCGCCGCAGAAGGGCGAGAGTTCGCGGGGCGAGGAATAGGTCATCAGGAGTTCGTTCGGCCCTTGGCGGACCGTATCGAAGCTGGGCAGCTCGGCATTGGGGTAGAGTTTGCGCACCTCGACATGGACCTCGTTCTCGATGGATTCGAGCATGGTGAGAGCATCGTGATTTGACCGGAAGAAGCCGGGATAGTGACGCTCGAACGTTTTCATCATCCAATGTCCGAAGATTCTTTGCAATTCGTTCTCGGGGACAGAGGTGGTGCGGCTGAAGCCCTGGATCAGCGTCATGAGTTCGGCGCAGGGGTAATCACCGACGCCGGTATATGACCCGCCGGAGGGAAGGTTCGCGGCCTCGATCACGGTATCGACCACCTCTTCGCCCAGCATGTCTTCGGCCATGGCGAGGAGTTCCACGAAAACGATACCCTTCATGACATCTGAACCTTTCCTGTCGACTGACTACATTCTGCGGCCTGCGCCGGAATCTGTGGATACAATCCCGAAACGACGGCGTGAGGATAGTAGATTGCCGACTAGCCCTTTGACGCAGCCGGATAGGGACCCTATCCGAATGGATAGGTGCGGGGCGGCTTTGTTGCGACCGGGGGTGATTGCGGGGGCACAACCGCGAATTGACCGCTTTTCGGGGCCAATTTCCGGGGGTTGACCCGAATCAAGGGGCGGATTGCTGGATGCTTTGGATCAGGGCGATGGGGGTGATGACGCCGCCGATCAGGGCGAGAGTCGGCAGGATGGTGGCGATGGCATCGTTCCAGTTGCCGACCGCGCTGTTGGGCACATACACCACATCACCGGGTTCGAGCGGGAAATCGGGGGCGAGGCCCGTGAGCGTGGTGGAGGCGTCAAAGACGATGAGTTCGCCGCGCGTGGGAGAATAGCTGCGGATGATGCGGATGCCGTTCATCTGGGCCTGGGTGGCGATCTGGCCGCCCGAGAGAGACAGGGCTTCGAGCAAGGTGCGACCGGTTGCGCCGAAGGGGACGGCCTGGGGCGATGCGACCGCGCCAAGGACATAGACCGACATATCCTCGCGCCGGGGGGCGAAGATCACGTCGCGGGGTCTGATCCAGACGTTCTGGCTGAATTCGCCGTTGCGCAGGAGCGCGTTGAGATCGACGGTGCACATTTCGTCATTGCGCAGGAGCCGGCCGCCGGGGAGGTAGGCGTCTTCTTCAAGCCCGCCAGCCAGCGCGATGGCTTCGAGGACGTTGGTCGCGCCGGACATGTAGATGACGCCGGGCTGGCGGAATTCGCCGAGGAAGTAGATGGGGGCGCTTTGCGCCTCGACCAGTTCGACGGTGACCCAGGGGTTGACGAATTCGGTGGCGTATTCGTCCTTGAGCATGGACAGGATTTCGCGGGTCGTCATGCCGCCGACGCGGACATCTTCGACGATGGGAAGCTGGACATAGCCGTCGCTGTCGACCGTGGCATTGAAATCGTTCATGCCCGGTTCGTTGAAGATGTTGAAATGGAGCGTGTCGCCGGGCCCTACGCGGTAACTTTGGGTGGGCGTAAAGCCCGAGGACGAGGAATCGGGGCCTTTGATTCCCGGTTCCAAAGGCGATCCGCCGCAGGTCGGACCCCGTCCGGGGGCCGACATCGGGCTGGAAAAGGACACACGCTGAACGATTCCCCCGGTGCCGAAAGGTAGCCCTGCAGGCGTTGTGGCGCAGGCCCCGAGGCCCAGAATCCCCAGAACGGCGGCAATTTTACCTATCCGAACGGGTATGTTCCTCACCCTTTGGGTCATCCTTCAAAACCAGTTGTGCCACAGCCTAGCCTTGGACCCCGGCGGCGTATCCCGAACGGCACGGGACGAGACAATGAAGGAAACGATAAACGGCGGGACGTCAAGAATAGTTCAGCGAAAACCAAGAGAATAGGCGGGCCTTATGATTACCCTTTTGAACGCAGCACCAGACACCGGAAATCAGGGCGTGAGCGCCCTGTGCATGTCGGCGGTGGCAGGACTGTCTGCGCGGTCTGCGGGCCGGGTGGCGGTGGCCGATCATGGCCGTGGCCGGCGCGAGGCGGATTGGGGCTTTACCTCGGTCGATCTGATCGGGCTGACGCATAACCGCCGCTACTGGCGCGGGGAAAGCCTGACGACGGTGCGGGCGCTGTCCCGGGTTGGCGGCGGGTTCAGCGCGACGGCGCGCACGATTGCGGGGTCAAAGGCGATCCTTGACGTGTCGGGCGGCGATAGCTTTACCGATCTTTACGGTGAAAAGCGGTTCCGCGCGATGGTGCTGAGCAAGCGTCTGGCGCTCGATAACGGTCTGCCGCTGATCCTTTTGCCGCAGACGCTGGGGCCCTTCCGTGACCCGGCCCGCAAGGCCGAAGCGGTCGAGATTCTGGCTGCGGCGCGGGCTGTCTGGGTCCGCGATGCGGCAAGTCTTGTGTTCCTGAAGGACGTGCTGGGCGACCGATTCAATTCCGAGCAGCACCGGCTGGGCGTGGATATGGCCGTGGCGCTGCCCGCCGTGAAGCCTGCCAAGGCACTGGAGCCTGTGGTTGCTGACTGGCTGCGCGAGGACCGTGATTTCCCGGTGGCGGGGCTGAATGTGTCGGGGCTTTTGTGCTGCCATGCGGATGCGGCCAAGGTGACTTTCGGTCTGGCCGATACGCACACAGCGCAACTGGCGGCGACGGCACGGGCCGTGCTGGACCATGATCCGAAGATGAAACTGCTGCTCGTATCGCATGTGCATCGCCCTGTCGAACATGAGGAAAGCGATTTGGGGGCGGCCCTGACGCTGAAGGCGTCGCTGGATGCCGAATATCCGGGCCGCGTTGCGGTGATGATGGATGCGCATAACGCGATGGAACTGAAGTGGGTGCTGTCGCGGCTGGACTGGTTTGCGGGCGCGCGGATGCATGCGACGATCGGGGCGTTCTCTTCGGGCGTGCCGACGCTGGGGCTGGGTTATTCGGACAAGGCGGCGGGCGTGTTTGCGCAGTGCGGCATCGGCGGCCATGTGGCCGACCTGCGGCAACTGACGGCAGCGGAACTGGCCGACGAAGTGGCCACGTCGCTGACCAAGATGGAGCGGACGCGGCGCACGTTGATGACGCTGGTCCCG
>JBGSWJ010000151.1:0-4316 GCA_041752495.1 Rhodobacterales bacterium | reverse complement strand
GGCGGCACCGCGCGCCACGATGCTGTGGCCTGGGGCTATGCCCGCGCCGCCGACCAGCGCGGCGTCGACCTGATCCAGAACTGCGAAGTCACCGGCATCGACATCACCAATGGCAAGGTCACCGGCGTTCAGACCTCACGCGGCGTGATCCGCGCGAAAAAGGTGGCGATGATCGTCGCCGGTCGCTCGTCCCAGGTCGCCGCCATGGCCGGGATGCGCCTGCCCATCGAAAGTCACGTCCTGCAGGCCTTTGTGACCGAGGGCCTGAAACCTGTTATCGACCATGTCATCAGCTTCGGCATGGGCCATTTCTACATCAGCCAGTCCGATAAAGGCGGCCTCGTCTTCGGCGGCGACCTTGATTTCTATTCCTCCTACGCCGCCCGCGGAAACCTCCCGATGGTAGAACACGTGATGGAGGCGGGCATGACCCTCATGCCCATGATCGGCAAGGCCAAGGTCCTGCGGTCCTGGGGCGGCATCATGGACATGTCACCCGACGGATCGCCCATCATCGACAAAACCCATATCGACGGGCTGTTCGTCAACTGCGGCTGGAACTACGGCGGGTTCAAGGCCGTCCCGGCCTCGGGCTATGCCTGCGCCCACCTGATTGCCACAGGCACCCCGCACGAAACCGCCGTCCGCTTCCGTCTTGACCGCTTCCGCACCGGCCGCGGGATCATGGACGAAGAAGGGACTGGTTCGCAGCACAACCTGCACTAGGGCAGGGGGCTGGCCGCGCGAAGATGAGTATTTGGGGAACAAAGTAACATGCATCCGGAAAGAATGAGGACGGCATGAGGATCACCTGCCCGATATGTGGCACCCGCGACCGTCGTGAATTCACATGGCAGGGCGACGCGCTTGCCATCCACCGCCCCGCCCGCGATGCGGGGGCTGACGCCTGGGACAACTACATCCACCTGCGAGAAAACCCCGCAGGCAGTACGCGCGACCTCTGGTATCACGACCCCTGCGGCACATGGGCCGTCGCCGAACGCGACACCGTGACCCATGCCGTCCATTCCACGACGCTGGTGACCGAGGTGCCGCGATGAGAGTTGCCGGCAAGGGCCTCCTGACCGGGGCAGCCCCCGTCTCGTTCACTTTCGACGGCCAATCCTATCAGGGCCTTCAAGGCGACACGCTCGCCTCGGCCCTTCTGGCCAATGACGTCCGCCTCATGGGCCGGTCGTTCAAATACCATCGCCCCCGGGGCGTCCTGACCGCCGGGTCCGAAGAACCGAACGTCCTTGTCCGGATCGGCAAGGGCTCGCAGGCCGTTCCCAACGTCCGGGCCACCCAGCAGGAAATCTTCGACGGTCTCGATGCCGCGAGCCAGAACCGCTGGCCGAACCTGAAGTATGACGTGCTGAGCGTGAACGACCTGATCGCGCCGTTCCTGTCGGCCGGGTTCTATTACAAGACCTTCATGTGGCCGCGTGCCTTCTGGGAAGGGCTCTACGAACCCTTCATCCGCCGCGCCGCAGGGCTCGGAGCGCTTTCGGGCGAAGGCAATGCCGAGCATTACGAAAAGGCCTTCGCCTTCTGCGACGTGCTCGTCATCGGATCCGGCCCCGCCGGTCTCATGGCCGCGCTGACCGCCGCCCGCGCCGGGGCTGACGTGATCCTCGCCGACGAAGACAGCCGCATGGGCGGCCGCCTTTTGGCCGAAACAGAGGCCGTGGATGGCAAACCCGCCGCCCTCTGGGCCGCCGATATCCTCAACGAACTCAAGGGGATGCCCAACGTCCGCCTGATGACGCGCACCACCGTGACCGGCGCCTATGACCACGGCACCTATGGCGCCCTTGAACGCGTGGGCCTGCACGGGCCGACTGACGGCCCCCGCGAATGTTTCTGGCGCATCGTGGCCAAGGGCGCGGTCCTGGCTGCAGGCGCCCTTGAACGCCCCATCGCCTTTCCCGACAACGACCGTCCCGGCATCATGACCGCCGGTGCCGTCCGCGCCTATCTCAACCGCTGGGGCGTAGCCCCGGGGCGCGAGGTCACGATCTTTGGCAATAACGACGACGCCCACCGCACTGCCCGCGATCTGGCCGAGGCCGGTGTCCGCGTGGCCGGCGTTATCGACAGCCGCGCCGATGCCAAGGTTTCGGGCGACTTCCCGGTCTTTACCGGCGGGAGGATCACCGCCACAAGGGGCCGTCTTGGCCTTGAAAACATCACCGTCGAACATCAGGGCGGCACGCGGATCATCCGCACTGATTGCCTTGCCATATCGGGCGGCTGGAACCCCACGATCCATCTGACCTGCCATATGAATGGCCGGCCCGAATGGAAACCCGAAATCGCCTCCTTCGTCCCGCGCCCCGGTGCCATCCCCGGCATGGTTGTGGCAGGCAGCGCGCAAGGCAGCTTCTCGACCTCGGGCTGTCTCGCTGACGGTATCCGCGCGGCCGGTGAAGTCCTCCAAGCCCTTGGCATGAAAGCGCCCGCCGTCGAACTCCCCACGGCCGAGGATCAGACCTACGCCCTTGAACCCCTCTGGGTTGTCGAAGGCAAGGGCCGCAAATGGCTCGACTTCCAGAACGACGTGACGGTCAAAGACGTGCGCCTTGCCGCGCAGGAAAACTTCCGCTCGGTCGAGCATATGAAGCGCTACACGACCCAGGGCATGGCCACCGATCAGGGCAAGAACTCCAACGTGGCCGCTCTGGCCCTGCTTGCCGACGCGACGGGCCGGGGCATCCCCGACACAGGTACGACCACCTTCCGCCCGCCTTACGTCCCCGTCTCGATCGCCGCGATAGGCGCGGGCGGGCAGGGGATGGGCTTTGCGCCGCAACGGTTCACCACCTCGCATCAGGCCAGCCTCGAACGCGGCGCCCCGATGATCGAAGCGGGCTACTGGTATCGCCCCTCCTATTTCCCCCGCCCGGGCGAAAAGACCTGGCTCGAATCCTGCAACCGCGAAGTCAACATGGTCCGCGCCTCGGTCGGCATCTGCGACGTCTCGACCTTGGGCAAGATCGACATTCAGGGCCGCGATGCCGCGACCTTCCTCGATTTCGTCTATTCCAACACCTTCTCGACCCTCCCGGTGGGCCGGGTCCGCTATGGGTTGATGCTGCGCGAAGACGGCCATGTCATGGACGACGGCACCACCGCACGTCTGGGCGACCATCACTATGTGATGACCACCACCACGGCGGCGGCTGGCCTTGTCATGCGCCACCTCGATTTCGTGGCGCAGGTCCTGCGCCCGGAACTCGACGTGCAGATCGTCTCGGTCACCGAACAATGGGCGCAATTCTCGGTCGCAGGCCCCAAATCCCGCGATCTCGTCAACGCAATGCTCGATTCACCGGTCAATGACACTTCCTTCCCCTACATGGCCTGCGGGGCCGTCAATGTCTCGGGCGTCCCCGGCCGCCTCTTCCGGATCAGCTTTTCCGGCGAACAGGCCTATGAAATTGCGGTCCCCTCCCGCTTTGGCGCCTCGCTCTACCGTCTGATGACGGCCCAGGCCGAAAGCATGGGCGGCGGCCCCTACGGGATGGAGGCGCTCAACGTCCTCCGGATCGAAAAGGGTTTCATCACCCATGCCGAAATCCACGGGCGCACCACCGCCTTTGACATCGGCATGGACCGCATGGTCAGCCTCAAGAAAGACTGCATCGGCCAGACCGCCTCGCGCCGCGAAGGGCTGCTCGAGGATACCCGCGAACAGCTCGTGGGCCTGCGCCCCATCGCGCCCGAGGCGAAACTGACCGCCGGCGCCCACCTCTTCGAGAAAGAGGCCGAGGCCATCCGCATCAATGATCAGGGCTATGTCACCTCGGTCTGCTATTCACCCACGCTGAAGACAAACCTCGGCCTCGCCTTCCTCAAGCGCGGCCGCGCCCGGCATGGCGAGGTGATCCGCCTCGTCGATCACCTCCGCAAGATCGAAACCCTGTGCGAGGTCTGCGATCCCGTATTCCTCGATCCGGAAGGAGGGCGCCTGCGTGGTTAAGCTCATCGCCAGAACTCCGCTCCAAGGGCTGACGCCGGTCACCATCGGCAGCGTGACCGTGACCGAAGTCACCCTGGACCCCATGACCATGATTGCCCCATTCAAGGGCCAGCTGGCCAAGGTCGACGCCCTGCTCAAGGCCGGCGACGGCGTGGGCTTCCCTGCACCCAACCGGATGGAAACCTCCGAAGGCGTCCGTATCATCTGGGCCGGGCAGGGCAGGGCGCTCCTCATCGGGGCGGATGCGCCGGCCAGCCTGCGCGGCCTTGCAGCCATGACCGATCAGGCCGACAGCAGCGCATGCGCCCGGATCAGCGGCGCCGGAGCGGTCGAT
>JBGSWJ010000150.1:0-2026 GCA_041752495.1 Rhodobacterales bacterium | reverse complement strand
GGCCACGGTTTACGTCACGACAGGATTCGGGCGGCTGACGGCGCTGGATGCGACGACAGGCGGCGTGCGCTGGGTGCAGGAGCTGAACGCGCCGGGCGGGTCTGCGCCGACCGTGCTGAACGATCTGGTTTATGTCGTGTCGCGTGACGGTCAGGCCTGGGCGATTGAAAAGGGCGACGGGCGCATCCGCTGGCGGTTCCCCGGGGTGCCGTCGACCTCTGTGTTTTCAGGCGGGCCAGGGGTGGCGGCGCGGTCGGATATTGTCGTTTTTCCCTTCCCTTCGGGGCAGGTCGTAGGCGCCTTTGCCGAGGGTGGCCTGACGCGGTGGAGCCAGGTGATAGCCGGGGCGCGGCCCGGGCAGGCGGGAAGCCTTGCCGCGACCGATATTTCGGGCGATCCGGTGATTGATGGCGATACGCTTTATGTGGGCAACATTTCGGGCCGGGTGGTGGCGTTGAATGTCGTCACGGGCGATCGGCTGTGGGAGGCCAATGTGGGTGCCGTCAGCCCGGTCTGGCCCATTGGCGGATCGGTGTTTCTGGTCAGTGACCTGAGCGAACTCGTCCGGCTGGATGCGGCGACGGGCGAGGCCATCTGGCGGGGTGCGCTGCCCGGCTTCGTAGAGACGCGGCCGGGGCGGATGCATACGCGCTGGGCGCATTATGGGCCGATTGTGGCGGGCGGGCGGGTGATTGTCGCGTCCTCCGATGGGCTGATCCGCTTCATGGACCCGGTGTCGGGGGCGCTGGTGAACGAGGTGGCGATTGCCAGCGGGGCGGCTTCGAACCCGGTTGTGGCAGGGGGAACGCTTTACGTCATCAGTCAGGACGGCCAACTGGTGGCTTTCCGTTAACGGCGCGATGGTGTATCGCCCCGGTTCCTTGTGGAAGGACCGAGAGAGATGACCTTCACCCTTGCCATCGTGGGACGCCCGAATGTGGGCAAGTCCACATTGTTCAACCGGCTTGTGGGCCGCAAGCTTGCGCTGGTCGATGACCAGCCCGGCGTGACGCGTGACCTGCGCGAGGGGCAGGCGAAGCTGGGCGATCTGAAGTTCACGGTCATCGATTCGGCTGGGCTTGAAGAAGCGACCGACGACAGTCTGCAGGGGCGGATGCGGCGGCTGACGGAACGCGCGGTAGAGATGGCGGATATCTGTCTGTTCCTGATTGACGCGCGGGTTGGTGTGACGCCCACGGATCAGGTCTTTGCCGAGATCCTGCGCAAGAAGAACGCGCATGTGATCGTCGCGGCGAACAAGGCCGAGGGGAAGGCCGGGGAATCGGGCTGGCTTGAGGCGTTTTCGCTGGGGCTGGGCGAGCCGATCCGGCTGTCGGGTGAGCATGGCGAGGGGATCACGGACCTGTTGCAGGTGCTGATGCCGATTGCCGACGAGATCGAGGCGCGGGCCGAGGCTGAGGCTTTGGCGGGTGAGGTCGAGCCCGAGACGGATGTGGATGTCTATGGGCTGGAGGACGAGGGCGTTTCCTGGGCGCCGTCAAAAGCGCGGCCTTTGCAGATTGCGGTGGTGGGGCGGCCCAATGCCGGGAAATCGACGCTGATCAACAAGATACTTGGCGAGGAGCGGTTGCTGACCGGGCCCGAGGCCGGGATCACGCGGGATGCGATTTCGGTCGCGACCGAATGGGAAGGGACGCCGGTTCGTATCTTTGACACGGCGGGGATGCGCAAGAAAGCGAAGATTTCCGACAAGCTGGAGAAAATGTCGGTGTCGGATGGGCTGCGGGCCGTGCGGTTTGCCGAGGTTGTGGTCGTCCTGCTGGATGTGGAGATTCCGTTCGAGCAGCAGGACCTGCGGATCGCCGATCTGGCCGAGCGCGAGGGGCGGGCGGTCGTGGTTGCGGTCAACAAGTGGGACCTTGAGGACGACAAGCAGGGCAAGCTGGCGGGGCTGAAGGAGGCGTTTGACCGGTTGCTGCCGCAGTTGCGGGGTGCGCCGCTGGTGACGGTTTCGGCCAAGACGGGGCGGGGGCTGGACCGGTTGCACGAGGCGATCGTGCGGGCG
>JBGSWJ010000149.1:0-5703 GCA_041752495.1 Rhodobacterales bacterium | reverse complement strand
AACTGTTGCGCGATGTGGGGCTGCCAGAGGATTTTGCTCGGCGGTCGCCCACGTCGCTGTCGGGCGGGCAGCGGCAGCGGGTGGCGATTGCCCGAGCACTTGCCTGTGAAAGCCGTCTGGTGGTGCTGGACGAGCCGACATCCGCGCTCGATGTGCTGGTGCAGGCGCAGGTGTTGCGGCTGCTCGCCGATCTGCGGGCGCGGCATAACCTGACCTATCTGTTCATCACGCATGACCTTGCCGTCGTGCGCAATATCGCGACGCGGGTGGCCGTGTTCAGTCAGGGCCGGATGGTCGAACTGGCGGGAACCGAAACGATATTCACCGCGCCGCAGGATGCCTATACGCGGCGGCTGATCTCTGCCGTTCCCGTCATTACCGAGGAGGAAAAGACCATGCGCAACAGGCTGGGCCAATCATGATGGGCCGGGTGACAGAGGCTTTGGCCGGGGCCGGGGGGCAGCCGATGGCGGCGCTCGAGGCGTTGGGACGGTTGTCGGAGGAGGTGACGGGGGCGACGCTGGTGACGCTGATGACCTCGGACTCGGTGACCGGAGAGGCGGAGCGGATCTGGTCGAACATGCCGGATGAATACCCTGTCGCAGGGCGCAAGCCGATGAACGAGACGCATTGGTCGCGCACCGTGCTGGGCGAGCACAAGACGTTTGTGGCGAATACGATCGAGGAGATCGCCGAGGTCTTTTTCGACCATGAGCAGATCGCCTCCTTGGGCTGCGGGTCGGTGATGAACCTGCCGGTCATCGTGGGCGGGACGGTTCTGGGCACGATCAACTGCCTTGATGTGGCAGGCTATTTCACGCCGGAACGGGTGGCGGCGGCGGATGTGCTGCGGCTGCCGGGGGCGGCGGTTTACCTTTACGAGAAACTTTACAGGACAGGAGCCGCATGATGGCCAAGACCCTGCGCATTGCCACCGACGTGGGTGGCACATTCACCGATCTGGTGGCCTTTTCGACCGACGATCAGGGGCGGCCTGTCATTCGTACCGCAAAATCGGACACGACGCCGCCGAACTTTGAACAGGGCGTGCTGAACGTGATGGACAAGGCGGGGATCAATGCCGCCGAGGTGGATTTTCTGGCGCATGGGACGACGGTCGTCATCAACGCGCTGACGGAACGCAAGGGCGTGAAGGTGGGGTTGATTACGACCAAGGGCTTCCGCGATACGTTGGAGATTGCGCGGGGGAACCGGCCGGATTTCTTCAACCTGTTCTATGAGAAGCCGAAACCCTTTGTGCCCCGCTACCTGCGCCGGGAATTGCCGGAGCGGATGACCTATCTGGGGGCGGTGCACACCGCGCTCGACCTGTCGGACCTGCCCGGCATCGTGGCGGATTTCAAGGCTGAGGGTGTGGAGGCGGTCGCGATTTCGTTCCTGCATTCCTATGCCAATCCGTCGCATGAGGAGGCGGCGTTTGCCGAACTCAAGCGCCTGTGGCCCGAGGTCGCGTCGGTGGCGGCGCATCAGATTGCGCGGGAATGGCGGGAGTATGAGCGGACGAATACCGCCGTCTTGTCGGCCTATGTGCAGCCGACGGCGGAACGGTATCTGCGCAGGCTCGATGCGGGGCTGAAGGGGCGGGGGCTGAAACAGTCGCCCTACATCATGCAGTCGAACTGCGGGGTGGACAGTCTTGAGGCTGTGGCGCGGACGCCGATCACGATGGTGGAAAGCGGGCCGGCTTCGGGGTTCTGGGGGGCGGCGGAACTGGGCAAGCTGATCGGCAAGCCGAACGTGCTGGCGCTTGATATCGGGGGAACGACGGCAAAATGCGCGCTGATCGAGAATGGGGCGGTCAAGATCATGACCGACTACTGGATCGAACGCGACCGCAAGTCGGCGGGGTATCCGATCATGGTGCCGGTCGTCGATCTGGTCGAGATCGGGAATGGCGGCGGGTCGATTGCATGGGTCGATGACTTTGCCAAGCTGCATGTCGGGCCGCAATCGGCGGGGGCCGTGCCGGGGCCTGCGGCCTATGGGCGGGGCGGGGTGCAGGCGACGACGACAGATGCGAACCTGTGGCTGGGCCGGATCAACCGCGACTATTTCTGCGGGGGCGATGTTGTGGCCGACATGGGCGCGGTCGAGACGGCGCTGACAGGTGTTGCGGCGCGTCTTGGCGTGGGCACGGACGAGGCGGCGCGGGGGATCATCCGGATCGCCAACAACAACATGGTCAACGCGCTGAAACTCGTGTCGCTGAACCGGGGGTTTGATCCGCGTGACTTTACGCTCGTGGCCTTTGGCGGCGGCGGTGGGATGCATGCCGTGGCGTTGGCGCAGGATCTGGGAATCGGGCATGTCGTTGTGCCCTTCGGGGCCTCGGTCTTTTCGGCATGGGGGATGATGATGTCGGACCTGCGGCGCGATTACTTTGTCACGCGCCTGTCAGGATTGGTGCCAGGAGCGGCGGCGGGGATCGAGGCGGCATTTGCCGGGACCGAAAGCGGTGCCCGGGCACAGTTCGCCGCCGAAGGGATCAGCGATGTGACGTTCCAGCGGTACGGCAAGTTCCGTTATCAGAATCAGGAACATACGGTCGAGGTGCCGCTGACGATGGGGGTCATATCCGACGCCGATCTGGCGGTGATCTCGGACGAATTCCACGCGACCTATGAACGGGAATACACCTACCGGCTCAAGGCGCCGGTCGAGATGGTGGGGCTGCATGTCATCGCCACAGCGGCGGTGGGCAAACTGACCATGACCGAGGAAACGCTGGGCGACAGCGATGCGACAGCGGCGGTCAAGGGGCAGCGGGCGGTGGATTACGCGCTGGAGGGCACGCATGAGGCCGCGATCTATGACGGGGAGAAACTGAACCCCGGCATGGTCCTGTTCGGCCCCGCCGTGATCGAGGACCCCGGCACGACCATCGTGATCCATCCGGGCAACCGCGTCCACATGGACGGTTTCCGCAACTTGCATATCGAGACGAGGGGAGAGTGACATGACCAGCCACGAGAACGACCCGATTACTCAGGAAATCATCCAGAATTCGTTGCAGGCGGCGGCGGACGAGATGTTCGCCGCGATGCGCAAGACGGCGATGAGTTCGATCATCTACGAAGTGCTCGACATGGGCACGGGCATCCTTGACCACAGGGGAGAGATCGCCTGTTCGGGGGCGGGGATTCCGGCGTTTGTCGGCGTCTTGGACAAGTCGGTGAAGGTGGTGGTGGCCAAGTTCGACCCAGCCGACATTCGGCCCGGTGACGTCTATGCCACGAACGACCCCTATTACGGCGGGGTTACGCATCTGAACGATATCATCGTGATGATGCCGGTCTTTGCCGAGGGCACGCTGATCGCATGGACGGCGAACATTGCCCACAACTCGGATGTGGGCGGCATGGCGCCGGGATCGCTGACCGGGGAAGCCACGGAAATCTTTCAGGAAGGGCTGCGCCTGCCCGCCATCCGCATCATCCGCGAAGGGGTGACGATCGATCCGGTGTTCGAGATCATCAAGGTCAACAGCCGGATGCCGGATGTGCTGGAGGGTGACGTCTGGGCCGCGATTGCGAGCGTGCGGATCGGGGCCAAGCGGCTAACCGAGCTTGCGCTGAAGTATGGGGTCGCGACGTTCCAGCGGGCGATGGCCGGGTTCATGGATTTCGGCGAGAAGGTCAGCCGCAAGGCTATGGCGGGCCTGCCCAAGGGGACGTTTGAACTGACCGAGGAGCAGGATGACGGCACGTTCTATAACGTCAAGATCACGATCACGGATGACGAATTCGTGGTCGACCTGCGCGACAACCCCGATCAGTCCAAGGGGCCGGTGAACACCAGCCGCGACGGGGTGATGGTGTCGTGCCAGATGCTGTTCAAATCGTTGACCGATCCTTATTCGCCCGCCAACGAAGGGTCGTTCCGGCCCATCCGCCTGCTGACGCGCGAAGGTTCGGTGTTCCACGCCAAGGAACCCGCACCCATCGGGTTCTATTACGAGATCGAGTTGCGCGTGTATGACATCATGTGGCGCTGCCTTGCGCCGCATCTGCCCGCAAAACTCGCGTCCGGGCATTTCGCCAGCGTGTGCGGGACGTTCATCGGTGGCATCCATCCCGATACAGGGCGGCAATACACGATCATCGAACCCCAGATCGGCGGCTGGGGCGCGCGGGCCGGGGCGGATGGCAATTCGGCCATGTTCTGCGGCTTCCATGGCGAGACCTACAACTGCCCGGCCGAGGTGAACGAGGCGCGGAACGGGGTGTTCGTCGATCAGATGACACTGAACGCCGGGCCGGGGGGTGAAGGCGAATTCACCGGCGGGCGGGGGATCATCATGGATTACCGCGTCCGCGCCGCAAACGGGTTCCTGACGGCGGGCTATACGCGGTCCAAATTCCCGGCCTGGGCGATGGAAGGCGGGCGCGAGGGTTCGTCCAACCTGGTCGAGTTCATCCCAAAGACGGGGGCACCCGTCCGCTACTCCTTTGTCTCGGGCCTTCAGACGCAGGAGGGGGACGTGATCCGGGTGATGACGGGGAACGGCGGCGGCTATGGCGACCCGAAACGGCGCGATCCGGCGCGGGTGGCGATGGACATCAAGAACGGCCTGCTGACGCCGGAACGGGCGAGTGAAGTCTATGGCTGGACGGGATAGGGCCATGTCGGATCCCCTGCGCATCATGTTCCTGAATCCGGTTGGCCATGCCGGGTATGACCAGCTTTTCGCAGACATGGTCGCAGCCCATCGCCAGCCGGGGACCGAGGTGCATGTGACCTCCCTCCCGCCAGAGGACGGGGCCTTTACCCACATCGAATACCGCACCTATGAGGGACGTGTGACGGGTGGCATCGTTCGAGCCGCCCGCGCTGCCGCCCGCGAAGGCCTTGACGCCTTCGTCATCGCTTGCTTCTACGATACCGCCCTGCACGACGCGCGCGAGATTTCGGGCGACATGATCGTGACAGCCCCCTGCATCGCGTCCTGCGAGATCGCGGCGAGCCTGTCCAACAGGTTCGGCGTGATCGTCGGACGGCGCAAGTGGGTGGCCCAGATGCAGGCCACGGTTCATGAATATGGCTACGGGTCGCGCCTCTCGGGTTTCTACCATGTCGAACTGGGCGTGAACGAGTTCCAGCAGGACCATGCCGAAACCGAACGCCGCCTGATCGCCGCAGGCCGCAAGGCGGTGGAAGAGGACTATGCCGAGGCCCTGATCCTTGGCTGCACGCTTGAGGTCGGGTTTCACCGCGAGATCAGTGAGACGCTGGGCGTGCCGGTCATCGACCCGTCCATCGCCGCGCTGAAGCGGGCGGAATATGCGGCAGGGCTCAAGCGGCTTTGCGGCTGGACGCCGTCACGCAAATGGTCCTGCGAAGCGCCGCCCGAGGACGAGATTGCCGCATTCGGCGGGATCGACACGAACAGACCATTTGGCAACCGCATCGTCGTTGCCGCCTGAAGGAGGAAAGCCCCATGTCCGTTGAAACCAGACTTGCCGCGCTGCGCAGCGCAATGGCTGCCACCGGCACCGACCTGATTGCGCTGGGGCCGGGGCCCAACATGCACTGGGTGCTGGGCTTTCATACCCATGCCGATGAACGGCCCTGCCTCTTGATGGTGACGCGGGACAAGGCCGGGTTCCTGATGCCTGTCCTGAACGCCGCCGATGCGCGGGCGCGCTCGGACCTGCCGATGTTCACCTGGGCCGATGCCGACGG
>JBGSWJ010000148.1:0-2652 GCA_041752495.1 Rhodobacterales bacterium | reverse complement strand
GGCGGCCGAGACGGGGGTCAGCGGGCGGCCGATGATGTCGATGAAGACGGCGGCGGCGCCGGTGGCGCCGGTCAGGCTGCCTTCGAGGACGTCGACGTCGAACACGAGGTTGTTGCCGTCCATCCGGGGTGATTTGAGCGTGACCACGGCATCATAGACCTGATCGGTGGTTTCGCCGAAGACCGAGACGGTGGCGTTGGGGGGATCATCGCCGAAACTGTCGGTGCCGGTATCCCATTCGCTGATCAGGACGGCGGTCGGGGCGTGACCTGCGGCGCGGACCGGGCGGTCTGCGAAGACGATGGAGTTGCTTGATACCCCGGTGAGGGTCAGCGTGTTTCCGTCGAGCGTGGCGCCGGCGGAGTTCATCACGATCAGCGAGGGCACGACTTCGGGGCGGGAAGTCTGGCCGATCTGCTTTTGCAGCGGCACATGGGGGGGAGGGGTGGGGGTGGCATCCTGCGCGAAGGCCACCACCGGAGCGATGACGAGCGCGACGGCGCTGAGGAATGATCTTGTGGAGTGCAGCATGTGTTCAACCTACCTGTTTGCAGGGGCGATTACTGAGTCTGGAATGCAGATGATTTCCTGCATTGCGCCAGATTCCGCGATCGGGCCTGCAAAGTAAACACCCCAGTTGCCCGGGGGTGGGGGCTGAGCGGTTGAAATCTAGCGCAGGGCGAACATGCGGTCGAAATCCTCTTGCGTGGCGGCACGGCGGATGACGCGGCGGTTCTGATCGTCGAATAGTTCGTAATGGCCATTGACGATGCGTTCGACCCAGCCATCGGGATAGGTGACGGTGATGTCGCGCAGGCGGCCGGAATTTCCGTTGTCGGTGTCTGACGTCGTCAGGTTGGTGTGGGAAGTGTCGTGGCCAGAGTTTGCTGTCGGGCGGTCGTTGCCGTTGTCGTTGTTGCCGCTGTTGTCATCGCTGCCGTTGTCGTTCCCGTTGTCGTTCGAGCCGCCATTGTCGTCAGAGCCGTTGTCGTCCCCGTTGCCCGGCCCGCTGTTGCCGCCGTTGTCGTCGTCCGAGTCGTCATTGCCCGAGCCGCTGCTGTCGTCGTCTTCGTTGTCGCGGCCGCCGGAATCTTCGTCATCGGAATCGTTGTTGCTGCCGGGTCCGCTGTTGTCGTCGTCGTCTTCTTCGTCGTCGCGTTCATCCTGGCGGTCTTCGATCCGGTCGCCGATATCCCTGTCGTCGTCGGAATCGTCGTTGCCGTCCTTGGCATAGGCCGCAGCCGGGCCAAAGACCCAGGGGCCGCCAGCCTTGTGCTGGGTCAGGCCCAAGGGCAGCAGGGCAAAGGCCGTGCCGAGCGCGATGGGGGCAAGAAGGCGGAGGAGGAGGCGGATCGGGGCGTTCATCGGATACTTTCGGACTGTCGGATTGTGGAAAGCCGCAGCTTTGCCGGGCTGGTCCGGCCCGAATCGGACTGGTTCCACAGCCTTTGATTCACCACATCATCGGTTGCGCTGCATCGGACCTAAGTCTGCCGATCTTTGAGAGGTTTTGTCGCGGTCTGCCTGAGGTTTGGCAAGAGCCTTGGTGGCGCGACGGCGCAGGCCCGGGTTGCCGTCAGCGGGGAAAAGGCCCGATGCGGCGCCCGTCCCTTTTCCGGATCAGTTTTCCCAGCGGTTCATTTCGCCCCGGATGTTGAACTTGCCTTCGTCGATGCGGACGCCGGTTTCGAGATCGTTCAGGATGACGGTGGTCTGGGTGCCGGTGTTGTCGGTAACGATCCACTGCCGGAGTTCGACGGGCGCGGCGGTAAAGACCATCTGGATCGAACCATAGTCGGGATGCTGGGGATCCTGGGCGGTCACGGTCGTTGTGGTGCCGTCCGAGGTGTGGCCGGTGACCATGTTGGCGCGGCCAAGGTCGACATTGGCGGCAAGGATGATCGACAGGGGCGTCTGGTTCAGCGGATAGCGGTCGGGCGGAGTGTTGGAGCGGGGGTCGAAGATGGCGACCTGACCGCCGCCTGCGATGACCATTGAATCATCGGGGGGCGCGTATTCAAAGCGGATCCGGCCGGGGCGTTTGATGTAGATTTCGCCTACTGAGAGGGTGCCGTCGGCATTGATCTGGGTAAAGCCGCCCTGCGCCGTCTGAAGCTGGTTCAGGTAGGCCGAGATTTCGGCTAGGGACAGTTCCTGCGCCGCGGCGGGGAGGGCCAGAAGCGACAGGGCGAAAGCGGCGGAGAGGCGGATGTTTTTCATGATTCACTACCTAAGACATGCCGGGCGGATTTGCACCCCGGCGCCTAAGCGGTTTCAACACGTCCTTGCGCGATAGGCGATATCAGGCCGTCTGATAGCGGAGAACAGGGCGAGACTTGGCCTGCTTGCGGGGCAGGACTTCGCGACGGCGGAGGACGGGGCGGGCGCGGGCCGTGTCGGGTGCGGGGCCGGAGCGGAGGGCGGGGAAGAGAAGGAGGAGTTCCTTCCGGGTTTCGCCGTCAAGGCTTTGCAGGCCCATCTGGCCGGGATGAAAGCTTTCGGTGGGGATGCCTTCGGCGAGGACGATCTGGTGGGTGTCGAACATCATGTGGAGATAGGTCACATGCCGCCGCCCGTGGGCGATACGGATGCCGGGCAGGCCCGCTTCGGCAAGGTGGCGGGCGCGGACGAGGTTGTGGCCGGCGGTGGCGG
>JBGSWJ010000147.1:0-2065 GCA_041752495.1 Rhodobacterales bacterium | reverse complement strand
GATCTCCGCGCAGCCTGCAGTTTTCAAGGCCTGCGACTGGGGCAGGGGGGTCTGATCCTCGGTCGAGACGCGCGCGTAGCCTATCAATGGCATCAAAATAGGCCGTTTGCAGTTTCATATACCACTAATAAACGACCGTTTCCATGCAATTTCAGTCACCTAACAGATCGGTCGCGGGGTTCTCGCTGATCTCGACATCGGCATAGTATTTCTGTGCCTGCACGGCGGAACGGTGAAGCGACAGCTTCATCGCGGCGGCCAGCGGGGCGCCGTCGAGGGCCGCTTGGGTGAGGAACCCGGCACGCAGGCCATGCGGGGTGGCAAAATCCACCCGCAGCCCGGCAAGGACCAACCGATGTCGCAGAATGGTGCGCAGCGCGTCCGCGGCAAGACGGCGGGGCAGGGGGCGGTCTGAGAGGGACACCGGGCGGAACAGCGGGCCATCGGTGATTTTCGTGACCTCCAACCAATGCACCAAGGCACGTGCGGCCCGGCCTTTCATTGGCAGGCGCGGGGCCTGATCCTTTTTTGTGGTCTTTGTCTCCAGAAGCCTGATCCAGACCAGACCTTTGGCCTTGAAGTCGTCGCGTCCGATATCCTCGACGTTCAGTGCAGTAACTTCCGACCGCCGCCTTCCGCCACTGGCGAAGGCTAGCATCAGCATGGCGCGGTCGCGGATGCCACGATGGCTGTCGTCGCAGGTCGCAAGCAAGGTTTCGAGGATGTCGCGGGTCACCGGTTTGGGCGATTTGGGCGTATGAGGACGCGCATTTGCCCGCCGTGCCTTCTGCCGGGCCTGCTGGACGAGCGGCGCTGAGAACGGAGAGGTCAGATTGCGCATCCGGTGAAACGCCTGCCAGCTGGCAATGCGACGGTCCAGTGTGGCCGGGGCAGGGGAGGTGAGTTCCCGGCGCAGGCCAATGGCGATCAACTCCATTGCCACATCCTGCGCTGTACCCGGCTTTTCCGTCAGGTCCTGCGCGTGATCGAGGATGAAGCGCAGCGCCACCTTTTCGTCCTCTGGCCAATCGAGGGGCCTGCCGAAGGAGGCCATCTTCCATGCCGTGATGTAGGCCAGATCGCGTTCCCACGCGCGCAGCGTATTGAGTGGCGTTCCCCGCCGGTAAAGATCGGTCAGCGCCGCCTCATCGGCATCGGACAGTTGGGCATAAGCGGGAAGGGCGAGATGTTGCGTTGCCATGGAAGATGACCTACATTATGGACAAGACAGACGCGTAGCCGCTGTCCGACTGGAGAGACGTCATGAAAATTGCGATTGCCGAGGCAAAAGCCCAGTTTGCCGAGATCATCCGCCGTGCAGAGGCCGGCGAGGAAATCGAACTGACCCGGTATGGCCGGGCCGTGGCGCGCGTTGTCGGCCCGAAGCCAGAAAAACGCCAGGCGTTGATTGGATGCATGAAGGGCCGGTTCGAAGCACCACGCGACATCCACGATGGCGACGCCGAGGTGGCAGCGTTGTTCGCGGCAAGCGCCGTTGCTCCGCAGTGAAACTGCTGGTCGATACCCATGTGCTGATCTGGGCAGTTCTCGCGGATCCAGCACTGCCGGACCGCTTCCGGGCGGCTCTGTCCGACCCGGAAGCCGAAGTTCATGTCAGTGCAGTTTCGGTCTGGGAAGTGGCCATCAAGCGGGCCTTGGGCAAACTGGTGGTGCCTGTCGATCTGTTCGATCAGGCCGCGGCGTCCGGTTGCGTGGCGTTGCCGATCACCTGGGACCATGCCAGTGCCGTAGAGGCCTTGCCCCCGCATCACGCGGACCCTTTTGATCGCATGCTGATCGCGCAAGCCCGGGTCGAGGGCCTGACGCTTCTGAGTGCTGATCGCGCGTTTTCTGCCTATGATGTTGTCCTTCTTTGACTTGCTTTGAGGGTATTCTGCCAGCATTTTCCGCCCGACTTCAATAGTCATGATAAGGCGAACTTATCGTGCGTAATGGAGTTCTAGCCAGAACGCTTGAGTAGTGTGCAAAAAGCGTCCATCTTGCACATGTGAAGCCAGAACGTACAACAGATGTTGAGGACAACCTTTCCCTCCTGGGTCCCTTC
>JBGSWJ010000146.1:0-5007 GCA_041752495.1 Rhodobacterales bacterium | reverse complement strand
CGCGCTGGGCCGGTTTCGCGACGCGGACCATGGCGGAGGTGCTGACGCAGGACAGTGAAACGGTTGTAATCGCTCAGATCGAAGAGCCTGAAGGGGTGGATGTGGTCGAACAGATCGCGGCGGTTCTGGGGGTTGACGCGCTGTTTGCGGGGCCTGCCGACCTGTCGGTGGGCTATGGCAAGACATCGGTCGGCTCACCCGAGCTTGACGCCGCAATGACGCGGATAGGGGTGGCGGCGCGGGCGGCCGACAAGGCCTATGTCACGTGGATGGGCGATGCGGGCACAGCGGCGGACTGGATCCGCTACGGGATCACGGTCTTTGTCGTGGGGTCGGATCACGCGCTGATGCTGTCCAAGGCGCGGGAAATGGGCAATTTGGTGCGAGGGATCGGCGCTTAGGCCCGGAAATGGTCCGCGACGGCGTCGATGACGGCGGTGCGGGTGGGCTTGTCCTCCATCAGGATTTCGTGACGTTTGCCGTCCAGCACGCGGAGTTCGCCGTTGGGATAGCGCGCCATGCGGTCGCGGATCGCCTGCGGTTCGACGATAAGTTCGCGGGTGCCCATGTAGGTAAGGCAGGGTGTGGCCGGGGCGGGCGCGGCGGCAAGGGCGCGCATTTCGGCAAAGGATTCGAAAATCCATTGCAGGGTCGGCCCGCCAAGGCAGAGGTCCCGGTCGGCACGCAGCTGGGCGGCCATATAGTCCCACATCTCGCGGTCGCCGGTGAGGGTGTTGTCATCGAACGGCGCGGTCAGCAGATAGGCGTCGAGCGTCTGGCCCGGTGAGAGGCGTTCGGTGATGGGAAAGAGCCGCGATACTTGTTTCAGAGTCCACGCGACCGGACGCATGTGCGGGGGAACATGGATCCCCCACATGGGCGAGGTCATGGCCGCCGCACGGACGGGAAGGTTTTCCATGAGGGCGCGCAGACCGATGCAGCCGCCCATGGAATGGGCGAGCAGGAAGAAGGGTTCGGGCAGGCCGGTACGCCGGGCGTGGGTCAACATCGCGGCGATATCAAGCTGATAGTCGCTGAAACGGCCGACATGACCCAGGTCGGGTTCGGGCAAGAGCCGGTCAGACAGGCCCTGTCCGCGCCAGTCGATGGCAAGCGTCGCAAAGCCGCGTTCGGCGAGATCGCGGGCGGTGCGGCCGTATTTTTCAATGTATTCGGTTCGGCCGGGGAACAGAAGAACGGTGCCCCGGGGCGCATTGGCACCCCAGACGGCCACGCGGATCCGCACCCCGTCGGATGTGGTCAGCCAGTCGGCCCTGCCGTCCGCCGGGCCATCGGCCACGGCGGCGTGAAGCGGGGCAGGGATCGCTGCCAGACTAGCCAAGAACCGACGCCAGCTTGAGCGCGAGGCCCATGTCGCCATCAACGGTCAGTTTGCCCATCATGAAAGCGGCGGTCGGGTTGGTGTCACCGTCAAGGATGCCACGGAAGGTGTCGACGCTGGCAGTCAGGGTCACGTCGGCGGGATCGTCGCTGATGCGAGCGCCGGATTGGTCAAGGATCAGGCTGCCTTCGTCCATCAGAACGATCTTGGCCACACCGTCAAAACCCCGGCCACCCATCTTTTCGTTCAACATATCGACGGCCTTGCCTACGAATTCGCTCATCTGCCCTGGTCCTTTCCATCATGTGATCTGCCCCCTCTGGTAACGGAGGGGCCACGCGTTACAATGAGACATATGAAAGCAAGGTCAGCCCTGTTCAAATGTATCGTTGCGGCAGTCGTCGCGACAGTCGGGTTTTCCGCACCTGTTGCTGCGGATGAGGCCAAGATGGACGACCTGTTCGGTCAGCTTGCCACCGCTGAATCGCCCGAGGCGGCGACGCTGATCCAGAACGAGATTTTCTTGGAATGGTCGAAAAGCGGCTCTGCCGCCGTCGATTTGTTGTTGCAGCGCGGACAGGACGCAATTGAAGCAGGTGACCCGGTGTTGGCCGCCGAACATTTCACCGCTGCGATTGACCATGCGTCGGACTTTGCCGAGGCCTACCATGGCCGGGCGACCGCCTATTACATGTCGGGCCAGATCGGACCGGCGATTGCCGACCTGCGGCAGACACTGATTCTCAACCCCCGGCATTTCGGGGCGATGCGCGGTTTTGCGATCATTCTTGAGGAACTGGACCGCAAGGAAGCGGCGCTTGAGGTGTTCAGGGATGTGCAGGTCATCAACCCGACTGATCCCGACGTGACAGACGCTGTGGCGCGGCTGGAACTTGCCCTTCAGGGTCAGACGCTTTAAGCGTCGCAGGCCCGTCGCCACCCCATCGGGGAACCTGCATGAACGCCCCGACCCATCTTAACGCCTCGCGGATCACGGCGGTCCTTGGCCCGACGAATACGGGCAAGACGCATTATGCGATCGAACGGATGCTGGCGCACCGGACCGGGGTGATCGGCCTGCCGCTGCGGCTTTTGGCGCGAGAGGTTTATGACCGGATCGTCAAGCTGCGCGGGCCTTCGGTGGTGGCGCTGGTAACGGGTGAAGAACGGATCGTGCCGGACCGCACTCAATACTGGGTCTGCACGGTCGAGGCGATGCCGGATGGGATCGGTGTCGATTTCCTGGCCATCGACGAGATCCAGCTTTGTGCCGACCCCGAGCGCGGGCATGTGTTCACGGACCGTCTCCTCCATGCCCGGGGGCTGCACGAAACGCTGTTCCTTGGGTCCGAAACAATGCGGGGCGCGATCGGGGCGCTGGTCCCGAACGTTACCTACATGAAGCGCGACCGTTTTTCGACTTTGACCTACACAGGTTCGAAAAAGATAAGCCGACTGCCGGAAAGGTCGGCCATCGTGGGCTTCTCGGTTGAAAATGTCTATGCGATTGCCGAGTATATCCGGCGCACCCGGGGCGGGGCGGCGGTAGTGATGGGGGCGCTTTCGCCCCGGACGCGCAATTCGCAGGTCGAATTGTACCAGAATGGCGACGTGGATTACCTTGTCGCTACTGATGCCATCGGCATGGGGCTTAACCTTGACATCACCCATGTCGCGTTCTCCAGCCTCGTCAAATTCGACGGCAACCGCATGCGCTATCTTGCCCCCGATGAACTGGCCCAGATCGCGGGCCGGGCGGGGCGGCACCTGACCCAAGGCACCTTTGGCGTGACCGGAGAGGCTGTGGAGCCCGAGGAAGAGGTGATCCATGCCATCGAAAATCACCAGTTCCGCCCGGTCAGCCGCCTGCAATGGCGCAATTCGCGGCTGCAGTTCGGGTCCGTCACGCGCCTGTTGCAGACGCTGGAAGAGCGGACGGAGAACTCCTGGCTGACGCGTGTCCGGGAAAGTGATGATCTCGCCGCGCTGAAGGCGCTTGCCGATGATGCCGAGGTGCGGGCGCGGGCCAGTGACGGGCCCTCGGTCAGGCTTTTGTGGGATGTCTGCCGCATTCCCGACTTTCGCGGGATAAGCAAGGCGGAGCACGCATCGCTTCTTTCCACGATCTTCAACTTCCTGCATCAGTCGGGCCGGGTGCCAAATGACTGGCTTGCCTTGCAGATTTCCCGGATCGACCGGACGGATGGCGATATCGACACGCTATCGAAACGGCTGGCATATATCCGCACATGGACCTATGTCGCGCAGCGCAGAGGCTGGACGGCGGACGAATCCCGTTGGCGCGAGGAAACCCGCGCTGTAGAAGACCGCTTGTCGGATGCGCTGCATGGGGCATTGACCCAGAGATTTGTGGACCGGCGGACCAGCGTTCTGGCCCGGCGGCTCAAGCAGAAGGAGGTCCTCGTGGCCGAAGTGAATGACAAGGGCGTCGTGACCGTCGAGGGCGAATTCGTCGGACGGCTGGAAGGGTTCCGCTTCCGGATCGACAAGGCGGGCAACCCGGACGAGGCGCGCACGCTCCGTCAGGCCACGGGGCAGGCGTTGGCGCCGCAGTTCCATTTGCGGGCAGACCGGTTCTATAACGCCCCCGATACCGAGTTGGATTATACCGAACAGGGCGGCCTCATGTGGGGCACGGCGGCTGTGGGTAAGCTCATGGCTGGGGCCGATGCGCTCAAGCCGCAGGTCGTGGCCTTTGTCGACGAAGAAGCCGGGCCGGATGTCGCCGCCAAGGTGCAGCGCCGCCTGCAGCATTTCATTGACCGCAAGGTTGCGGCGACGATGGAGCCACTGCTGGCATTGCAGCGGGATGAGGCGTTGACGGGGCTGGCACGCGGCTTTGCCTATCGTCTGGTCGAGAATTTCGGGATCATCCCGCGTGGCGATATCGCGGAAGAGGTCAAGGCGCTCGATCAGGAGGCGCGGGCGGCTTTGCGCAAGCATGGCATCCGCTTTGGTCAGTTCACCGTGTTCCTGCCGCCGCTGCTCAAGCCTGCGCCGACGCGGCTGCGGCTTTTGCTGTGGAGTCTTGCAAAAGGCCTGCAGGAGTTTCCGGGCAGCCCGCCCGCCGGGCATGTGACCGTTCCGGCGGCACGCGATGCCGCACCGGGCTACTATGCGATGGCAGGTTACCGCGCGGCGGGCGACCGGGCGATCCGGATCGACATGCTGGAACGTCTGGCCGACATGCTGCGCGACAAGGACAGCCGGAACGGGTTCGAGGCCGTGCCCGAGATGCTGTCGATCACCGGTCTGTCGCTGGAACTGTTTGCGCAACTGATGACCGGGCTGGGCTACAAGGCCGAAAAGGGTGAACGGCCCAAGGTGAAGCCGGTCAAGGCCGCACCGGTGGCCGCGGTCGCTGCGGGCGAGCCCGAGACGCCGGTCGAAGTCCCGGTGGAGGTTCCTGCCGAAGAACCGGCCGTCCCGCCGTCCGAAGTGCCTGCCGATCAGCCCTCGGATGTTCCCGACCAACAGCCGGTCGAGATCCCTTCCGACATGCCGGTCGAGGCTCCGGTCGATGCGCCGCAGATGGAGGCCGATGCCCCTGCGCAGCCCGTCGAAATGGAAGCCTTCTACACCTTTACCTGGGGTGGACGTGGCCAGCGCCGTGAGCGTCCGCAAACGCCGCGCGAACCCCGGTC
>JBGSWJ010000145.1:0-18344 GCA_041752495.1 Rhodobacterales bacterium | reverse complement strand
GTGCCCGAGGGGGCGGGGCCGTTCCCGACGGCGCTGTTGTTTTCGGGCTGCGACGGGCCGCATGACAACCTGCCGTGGATGGCGACGCAACTGAACCGCATGGGCTGGGCCGCTGTGACCGTGGACAGTCACGGGCCACGGGGGTTTGACAAGGCCGAAATCTGGCGGCTGGTTTGCGCGGGGCAGCTTTTGGGCGGGGCCGAGCGGGCCGGGGATGTGGCGGTGGCGCTTGCCGATGTGCGGGCGATGGATTTTGTGGACGATGACCGGCTGGCACTGATCGGGTCATCCCACGGCGGCTGGGCGGTGCTGGACCTGTTGTCGCTGCACGGGGCAGGGCGGCTGCCCTACAATCTGACAGCATGGCCCGTCCCGACGGAGGATGTGCTGGCGGGCGTGCAGGCCGTGGTCTTCTACTATCCCTATTGCGGCTTTGGTTCGCAGGTGTCCCGCCTTGGCTGGCAGGCCGATATTCCGGCACTGTTCCTGCTGGTCGAAGGGGATACCGTGGCCGACGAGACCGCGTGCCAGCAGATCATCGCGGACATGACGGCGGCCGGGCGGCCGATCGAGGAGATCGTCTTTCCGGGCGTCACGCATGGGTTTGACCAGCAGGAGAAGGCGATCTTCAGCCTGCTGGGCTATGACGAGGCGACGACGGTAAAGGCGTTCGAGGCGACGCGGGACTTTCTGAACAGGCAAGTCCCGCCGGGCTGAGCCCCTTAGTCCTTGGCGCGTTCGACGTAGGAATTGTCGTCCGTCAGGATCACGATCCGGGTGCCGACGCCGATATGGGGCGGCACCATCACGCGCAGGCCGTTGTCGCAGATCGCGGGCTTGTAGGACGACGACGCGGTCTGACCTTTGACGACGGGCTCGGTCTCCACAATCTCGACCGTGACGCGCTGGGGAAGTTCGATGGCGATGGCCACGCCTTCGTAAGTACGCAGGAAGACCTTGATCCCTTCCTTAAGGAAAACCCGGCTGTCGCCCACGACGTCATCCGTGACGGTGATCTGTTCGTAGGTCACGGGCTCCATGAAATGGTGGCCCTCGCCGTCGGAATAGAGGAAGTCGTATTCGCGTTCGTCCACAGTGGCCTTTTCCACCTGTTCGGTCGTGCGCCAGCGTTCCGACACCTTCACCCCGTCCGAAATGCGGCGCATGTCGATCTGGGTGGTGGGGGTGCCCTTGCCGGGGTGGAAGTTGGTGGCGGTCAGGACGACATAAAGGCGGCCTTCCAGTTCGACCACATTGCCTTTGCGAAGGCTGGACGCGATGACTTTCAAGGGTGGATTCCTTGTGACTGCTGGGGCCGCATCATATGAGGCCGGTTGATCGGTGACCCCCTAACCCATCCGTCCGCAAACTGCCAGATCAAAGGAAGGCCCTGCGATGCCCTTGTCTGCTGCCCAAGCCCCCCGCTGGTGGGACCGTCAGGTTCATGCCGACCGTCGCCCGGCCCTTTTGACGCGGAACCGCATTCAGGCGGCGATCCGGGGCTGGCTGGCTGGCGAGGGGTTCACCGAGGTCGATACGGCGGCGTTGCAGGTCAGCCCCGGGAACGAGGCGCATCTGCACGGGTTCCGCACGACGGCCATCGGTAACGACGGCGCAGGGCGCGAGATGTATCTGCATACCTCGCCCGAGTTTGCGATGAAAAAGCTGCTGGCGGCCGGAGAGGAGCGGATCGCGTCCTTTGCCCATGTCTGGCGCAACCGGGAACGGGGGGCACTGCACAGCCCCGAGTTCACCATGCTGGAATGGTATCGGGTGAACGAGGATTACCGGGTGATGATGGATGATTGTGTGGCCTTCTTGCGTCTGGCCGCGAGGGTGGCGGGGGCGGATGTGCTGCGTTTCCGGGACCGGACCTGCGATCCATTCCTTCAGCCTGAAAGGCTGACTGTGGCGGAGGCGTTTCAGCGCTATGCGGGGATTGACATTCTAGCCACGACGGGCGCCGGCGGGGCCACGGATGCGGTGGCGCTTGCCGCGCAGATGCGGGGGACGGGTCTGCATCCGGCGGTGGATGACACGTGGTCGGACATGCTGTCCAAGGTGCTTGTCAGCGCTGTGGAGCCACATCTGGGGCAGGGGCAGATCACCATACTGGACCGCTATCCTGCCGCCGAGGCGGCGCTGGCGCGACCTGCGGCCGACGATCCCCGTGTGGCCGAACGGTTCGAGGTCTATGCCTGCGGGGTCGAGCTTGCCAACGGGTTCGGCGAGTTGACCAATCCGGCAGAGCAGCGCCGCCGCTTTGTGCTTGAGATGGACGAAAAGGCGCGGGTCTATGGCGAACGCTATCCGCTGGACGAGGATTTTCTGGCGGTCCTGTCAGACATGCCGCCAGCCAGCGGGATCGCGATGGGTTTTGACCGGGTGGTCATGCTGGCTGTGGGCGCCCCCCGGATTGACGATGTGATCTGGACCCCCGTCGCCGAAACGGCAGGTCTGTGAAACAGAAGTGTAACAATTCCCGTTCCGCCTGTTATTTTCGCAGTCTGGGGCTGGCCATTCCCGGCGCGGAAGGTAACAGTTGTCTGACAAGCGACTCGACCGTTTTGGGGCCCAGGCCCTGAGGGTCCCCATCTGAACACACCCGGAAGGCGACATGTCCGCCCCTGCCGACAGCCCAGGCGCTGAGCATTCCTCTTTGCGCGCCGTTGAAGTCATGGCGCAGACCGATACTGTCGGTTGGATGACCGGCCTGCGCACGATGTGGCGCGTCACGAAAATGGCTGGGGAAACACCCTGGCAGGTGGTCTTTGCGCTGGTGTCCACGCTTTTTGCCGCCTCGCTGCAGATCCTGATCCCGCGTCTTTTGGGACACGCGGTGGACCAGACGCAGACCGCGCTGACGGGCAGTATCGAGGCCGCAGAGGCGGCGCTGTGGGCGACGGCTGTTCTGGTTCTGGCGGTGTCCACGCTGCGCGGGATCTTTGCGACCTTGCAGAACTATTTCTCGGAATCGGTGGGCCATTATTCGGGCTACCGGCTGCGGATGCAGTTCTATGACAAGATCCAGCATCTGAGTTTCGGATTTCACGATTCCATCCATTCGGGCGATCTGATCACGCTGGGCCTTCTGGATCTGGAAGGCGCACGGATGTTCTTTTCGACGGGGCTGGTGCGCTTTGTCCTTTTGTTCATCCTGATCGGGGTCGGGGGATATTGGCTGATTTCGATCGACATTTGGCTTGGGCTGCTCGCGCTTAGCTTTGTGCCATACGTCGGCTGGGAATCCTCGGTGTCGCAGCTGAAACTGCGGGGCACATGGCTTGTCCTGCAGGAACGGCTGGATGTGTTGTCGCGCGTGATGGAGGAGAACCTTGCCGGCATCCGCGTCGTTCGGGCGTTTTCAGCGCAGGATCACGAGCGGGCCAAGTTTCATCGCGCTTCGGTCTCGGCGCTTGACCTGGCTTATGAGCGGGTTGATATCAGGGTGAAAAGCACGGCGTCGATGACGCTGTCGTTCTTTGTTGCGATGGGCCTTGTCCTGTTGGTGGGAGGGATGAAGGTGCAGGCGGGGACGATCACCGTGGGCACGCTGGCGTCGTTCCTGACCTTCATGACGATCCTGCAGATGCCTGTGCGGCAGTTGGGGATGCTGGTCAATTCCGTCGCCCGGACTTCGACCTGCGGAGCGCGTCTGTTTGCCCTGCTTGATCTGGAGCCTGCGGTAAGCGACCGCCCCGGCGCGCCGGTGCTGAAGGTGTCGGACGGGACGTTGCGGTTCGAGGATGTCAGCTTTGCCTATCCCTCCGCCCCCGATCAGGACGTGCTGCAAGGCATTACATTCACGGCGAAAAAGGGAGAGACCATCGGTCTGATCGGCCCGCAGGGCAGCGGCAAGACGACCATCGCGCAGCTGATCCCGCGGTTTTATGACGTGACGCGGGGGCGCATCACGCTGGACGGGCAGGATATCCGCGATGTGACGCTGAAATCGCTGCGGCAGAACGTGGCGGTGGTCAGCCAGGACGTGTTCATGTTCACCACGACGATGGAGAACAACATCGCCTATGGGAACCCCTGGGCGCCCGAGGAGAAGATCGAGGCGGCCTCGGACGCGGCGCAGCTGCATGGGTATATCGACGGTCTGCCGGAACGTTACCGCACGGTCGTGGGGGAGCGCGGCGCGTCCCTGTCGGGCGGGCAGCGGCAGCGCATGTCGATTGCCCGCAGCCTGATCCTTACGCCTGCGGTGCTGGTGTTTGACGATTCGACCGCCGCCATCGACGCGCGGACCGAGGCGCGGATCTTTGACGCGATCCGGGCGCAGGCGGCCGACCGGGTGACGGTGCTGGTGGCGCACAGGCTGAACACGCTGATGCATGCGGACCGGATCCTTGTGCTGGATATGGGCCGGATCGTGGAACAGGGCACGCATGACGAACTGCTGGCGCTGAATGGCAAGTACCGGGAGCTTTATGACCTGCAGCACCGGTCCTATGGAGACAGGCCATGAGCAGCGCGGGCGAAGCCGAAACCGAACGCAATGATGTGCGCGAGGACGGGCGGCGGCCGCCCCGTGCCGTTGTGGGGTCGCACCGGATCAAGGAAGAGATCTTTGGCCGGGCCTTTGACGCGCGGATCATGTCGCGGATCTGGGGCTTTGTCCGGCCATACCGGCGGCAGTTCATCATCTCGGTCGTAGCGGTGCTGATATTCACGCTGACGCAGCTGGCGATTCCGCTGGTGATCCGGTCGGCCATTGACGACGGCCTTCTGGCGGCGGACGGGCGGGCGGCGCTGATCCGGGCGACGGTGCTGTTCGGCGTCATCATCCTCATCAACTTTGGCGCAAGCTATGTGCAGGAGCGGGTCGTCGGCCGGGTGGCCGAGAATGTGCTGTTCGATATCCGCGAGGCGATGTTTTCGCATCTGCAAAGCGTGTCGCAAAGCTTCATGGACAAGACCGAGGTCGGGCGGCTGATGTCGCGCCTGCAGGGCGATGTGAATTCGATGCAGGAGTTTCTGGAGACATCGGTCATTTCCGTGGGTGATCTGGTGCTTCTGTTCGGGATCGTGTTCTGCATGCTGTGGCTGAACTGGGAACTGGGGCTGCTGACGCTGTCGATCCTGCCCGTCCTGTTCATCGTGCGGCTGATCTGGCTGCCCAAGGCGCGGGTCGTGTTCATCGAGGCGCATGAGGCGAATTCTGTCACCTCGGGCGCGCTGGCCGAGGCGATTCATGGGGTGCGGACGGTGCAGGGGATGACCCGGCAGACGGTGAACCTGCGGCTTTACGACGACAAGGCCACGACGAACCTGAAGGCGCAGTTGCGGTCGGCGAGGTATGCGCAGGTGCTGGTGCCGATCGTGGACGCGCTGACGGGGCTTGCCATGGCGATGGTCGTGGTGGTGGGCGGGCAGATGGTGCTGAACCAGTCGCTTGACGTGGGCGTGATGGTGGCGTTCCTCTTCTTCATCCAGCGGTTCTTTGACCCGATCCGGTCGCTGACGATGCAGTATTCGGTGATGCAGCGGGCCATGGCATCGGGCCAGCGGCTGACCGAGGTGCTGGATGTGCCGGTCTCGGTCACGGATGCGGCGGGGGCGGTGGCGCTGGAGCCGGATGCGCCCGGGTCTGTCGAATTCCGGAACGTGTCGTTCCGCTACAACCCGGAACAGCCGGTGCTGCGGAACGTGAGTTTCTATGTGAAACCGGGCGAGACGGTGGCGCTGGTCGGGCCCACGGGTTCGGGCAAGTCATCGGTCATGTCGCTGATCCACCGCTTTTATGACGTGCAGGAGGGGGCGGTTCTGGTCGGCGGGGTCGATGTGCGGCAGGTGACGCAGGAGTCGCTCGGCCAGCAGATTGCCATGGTGTTGCAGGAGCCGTTCCTGTTCACCGGCACGGTGATGGAGAATATCCGCTACAACAAGGCATCTGCGACAGACGCCGAAGTCATGGACGCCGCCCGCGCGGTGGGGGCGCATGACCTGATCATGCGGCTGCCGCAGGGCTATGGCACGAAGCTGACCGAACGGGGCGCGAACCTGTCGATGGGGCAGCGCCAGCTTCTCAGCTTTGCGCGGGCTTTAGTGGCTGATGCCAAGATCCTGGTGCTGGACGAGGCCACGTCGAGCATCGACAGTTATACCGAGCAGCAGATCCAGAAGGCGTTGGTCACGCTTCTCAAGGGTCGGACGGGCCTTGTCATTGCGCACCGGCTGGCCACGATCCGCAATGCGGACAGGATCATGGTCCTGCAGGCAGGTGAGTTGATCGAGCAGGGGACGCATGACGAATTGCTGGCCGCCGACGGGCGCTATGCGCAGCTTTACAAGGCGAGCCATGCGTCCTTTGACGATGTGGAGTGACGGGGCGTGGCGGGCGGTGCGCTGAAGCGCACCCTACGCTGACGACTTGCGGATCAGTTGCGGGAACGGGGCTTCAAGACTGTGCGCCCTTTGGGCTTCTTTGTCTTCCAAATACCTCGGGGGGCGCGGCACGCGCGGGGGCAGAGCCCCCTCGGGACGGTGACCAGGGGCCCGAACCAAAGCAAAAGGGCGGGTTCAACCCCGCCCTTTTGCGTAAAGTCCGGGGTAGGGCGGGGTTTACCCCGCCCCGGGTCACCCCACCTTGACCCGGATCATCTGGTAGGAATAGGGCGGCAGGCTGACCTTGACCGTGCTCCCGTCCACCTTTGCATCCATGCCCTTGGCGGGGACGACATTGGTCTGGTTGTCGGCGGTATTGACCGCCTCGAGCATGGCATGGGTCATGACCTGCTGGTCGATCACCTGGGCCGCGCCAAAGCCTTCCAGTCCGATTTCCACGGGGAGCGCGTCGGTCCCGTGGCGGTTGACGGCGAAGAAGGTGACGGTGCCGGCCGCTTCGTCATGGACGCCGGCGATGTCGATGAAGGGCACTTCATCGGCCACATCGGCGGCATAGCCGGGGCAGGAGACCGAGAGATTCAGCGCGGTGCCGCGGCCAAAGATCGAGGCGAAGTAATAGGGGTAATAGGTCGTCTGCCGCCATGCCGCGCCCTTGGGGTCGGTCATGATCGGGGCGATGACGTTCACCAGTTGCGCGATGCAGGCGATTTTCACCACGTTCGATTTGCGGATGAATGTGTTCAGGATGCAGCCGACCTGAAGCACGTCTTCGAAGTTGTAGATGTCTTCCAGAAGGCGCGGCGCATGGGGCCAGCCTTCGTTGCCTTCCAGGATCGCGCGGTCCTGGGCGTTGGAATGATACCAGACGTTCCATTCGTCAAAGCTGATATAGACATCATGCTTGGACCGCTTGTTCGCCTTGACCAGCTTGATGGTCGATTCAACCGTCGAGATGTAGGTGTCGAGCTTGTGGTTCAGCGCGAGGTAGTTCGCCGTGTTCTTGGCCCGGTTAGCGAAATACATGTGCAGGCTGATGTGATCGACGTTGTCGTAAGTGTGTTCAAGAACGATCCGTTCCCATTCGGGATAGGTTTTCATGTCGGAATTTGACGACCCGCAGACGATCAGTTCGAGGCTCTTGTCAAAGGCGCGGAGCGTTTTGGCCACTTCGTTGGCAAGCCGCCCGTATTCCTCGGCGGTCTTGTGGCCGACCTGCCAGGGGCCGTCCATCTCGTTGCCAAGGCACCAGAGGTTGACGTTGAAGGGTTCGGGGTGGCCATGTTTGGCGCGCAGGTCGCCACAGTAGCTGCCCTGCGGCCCGTTGACATATTCGACAAAGTTCCGCGCCTCATCGAGGCCGCGCGAGCCGAGGTTGATGGCGAGCATCGGCTTGGTGTTCACGGTATCGCACCAGGCGATGAATTCGTGCACGCCCACGGCATTGCTGTCGGAGGTGTGCCAGGCAAGGTCGAGCCGGGTGGGGCGGTCTTCGCGGGGGCCGACGCCGTCTTCCCAGTTGTAGGCCGAGACAAAGTTGCCGCCGGGATAGCGCACATAGGGGATGTTCAGGTCGCGGACCAGTTGCGCCACATCGCCCCGCATCCCGTCCGCATCGGCGGTCGGGTGGTCGGGTTCATAGATGCCGGTATAGACCGCCCGGCCCAGATGTTCGAGAAACGCCGAATAGACCCGGTCGTCGATCCGGGCGATGGTGAAATCCTTGTGCGCGGTGACGCGAGCCTTCATGGCGGTCCTCCCTTTGGAGTGCGGCAGGGGCCGACTCTCGTTTGTATCTGAATTACAGATATGTATCAGAAGTGGCGACTTTCACGTCAAGCCTGATTCCGCAGCAATCTGCCTAACCGCTCGTCACCAGGCGCATGACGATGTCCTGATCGTAGTTGCCAAAGCCCCGGCCGAAGATGTTGATCCCGCCGGGATGCCGCGCTCCGTCGCGGACACCGATCCGCAGGCGGATCGAGCGGTGCGATTCGATGTCGAGGTCCTTGAGCGAGACGGGGCTGATCTTGACCCCGTCGACATAGGTGCCGTCGTCGGTGACGCGCCAGCTTTTTAGCATGCCATATTGGCTGCCCTTCAGCTTCCACCAGTCGGGAGTATAGACACCGCGTTTGTCGCCATAGTCGCCGGGAGAGGTCCAGGTGCCGATGTCGATCTTGTTGACGGACACGGTAATGTCGGAGGGCCAGTCGGCGGCAGTGCCGGGCACTTCGGAGGAGAGTTCGACGGAAAACTCCATCGACGTCAGGGCGCCGTTCATCAGTTTGATATTGTTGGGAAACTGATATTCGACATAGCCGCGCGTGAACCAGATGAGGCCGGCACCCATGCGGGCCGGATCGAGAAAGGTATCGGGCACGTCGAGAAGCCCGATGATGCCGGCGGTGGAACACAGGCCGCAGGGGGCGGAAACCTCGCAGCTGGTATAGAGGCCGAGGGGCATGGCCACCTCGATCTGGTTGGCACTTTGCGGGCGGGGGTCGGATTTGAACATGACCAGCACCTCGTCAAAGAGGGTGTGGCAGATCTTTTGGTTGCCCTTGCGGGCGCGCTGGGTTTCGGTCCGCACAAGGCCCGCATCTTCCAGCAGCTGGATGTTTGAGGAAACCGAGGATTGCGGCAGGTCGAGCGCCTGGGCGATTTCGTTCACATTCATCGCGCCGTGGGTGTGGAGGAGTTTCAGCACCCGGACCCGGGCAGGGGAGGCAAAGGCCTTGAGCACTTCGATCCCTTCTTCGGGATCGACAATCAGGAAATTGCGGCTCATCCGGCGGACCTTTGACGAAACTTGATTGACTGTCGGTCTATATCAGCTTGTCGGGTATAGTCAAACAACCCGGTTTTGCCCCTTTGAGGGACTTGCCAACGCGTCCCCGATCGTCCGAGGGTGCCCCGGGATGGATTTCGACAGGGGGGAATGCCGATGCCGGACGTTACACAGACACGGGCGGTGCAATCGCTGGACGGGGTCTGGGACTTTGTCCATGCCAGTGACGGGATCAACCGCAAGGCCCATGTTCCCAACCCCTGGCAGGCTGAATTCCCTGAACTCCGCCAGCGTTCGGGGACTGCCACCTATACCCGGCGGTTTTCCCGGCCCGAAGCTGCGGACGGCAGGGAAACCGTCCTTCGATTCGGTGCGGTCAGCTACCTTGCCACCGTCCGCGTGAACGGGGTTGAGGTCGGGCGGCATGAAGGGGGCTATCTTCCTTTTGACTGTTTGATCCCGGCGGGCATCCTGCGGGATGACAATGAGGTGGTGGTGGACTGTGTCCTGCCGGATGGCGATCCCGCGACGGCGGGTGGCATTTCGTTCGGGGAAATCCCGCATGGCAAGCAAAGCTGGTATGGCCCGCTTGGCGGGATCTGGCAGTCGGTGACACTTGAGGTGCGCGATGCCGTCCACCTTGATCATGTGGCGATCAGCGCAGACCCGGCAACCGGTGTCGTGACCATGGAAATTGGCATGACCGGAACGGCGGCCGCGCACCTGACTGTCATTGCGCCCGACGGAACGACAGTGGCCGAATCGCGTGACGGCGCGCTGCGCGTGACGGACCCGCTTTCATGGTCGCCCGACGCGCCGCACCTTTATACCCTGCGGATCGACCTTGTTGCCGATGGTCTTCGCGACCGGACCGAACACCGTTTCGGGTTTCGCAGCATCGCGACGCGGAACGGACAGATCCTGCTGAATGGTCAGCCGTTCTACATGCGCGGCGCGCTGGATCAGGATTACTATCCCGAAGGTATCTGCACACCGCCGTCGACCGCTTTCCTTGAGGATCAGTTGCGCAAGGCAAAGGCGCTGGGGCTGAATACGCTGCGCTGTCATATCAAGATCCCCGATCCGCGCTATTACGAGGTGGCGGACCGGCTGGGGATGCTGATCTGGACCGAGATTCCGAACGTTGCATTTTTCACCGCCGATTCGGCCCGGCGGATGCGCGAGACGATGCAGGGGATACTCTTGCGCGATGGCAATCATCCCAGCATCGCCATCTGGACACTGATCAACGAAGACTGGGGAATGCGGCTTTGTGAGGATGGCGAACACCGCACATGGCTCAAGGCGACGTTTGACTGGCTCAAACAGCGCGATCCGATGCGGCTTGTCGTCGACAATTCGCCCTGTCACGGCAATTTCCATGTGAAGACGGACCTGAACGATTTCCACTGGTATCGGTCCGTCCCTGAACGCCGCCTGGAATGGGATACTCTGACCGCCGAGTTTGCGGCGGGGGCGGATTGGACATGGTCACCCTATGGCGACGGAGACCGGAGAGGGGATGAGCCGCTGATCGTGTCTGAATTCGGCGTCTGGGGCTTGCCCGATCCGGCGCAGGTCACGATCAACGGTGCGGAGCCGTGGTGGATGGAGACCGGGCAGACCTGGGGCGACGGGGCGGCCTATCCGCATGGCGTGCAGACGCGGTTTGACATGCTGAACATGGCGTCCGTCTTTGGCAGCTTTGAAAACTTCATCGAACAGGTTCAATGGTATCAGTTCATGAACCTGAAATACGAGATCGAGGTGATGCGCCGGCATCCGTCGATCATGGGCTATGTCATCACCGAATTCACCGATGTGCATTGGGAGTCCAACGGACTTCTTGATATGAACCGCAACCCGCGGGTGTTCCATGACCGTTTCCACAGCATCAATGCCGATACGGTCATCGTTCCCACAGTGGACCGTTATGCCGGGCGGGCGGGGGATGAATACGCCTTTGATTTGGGGGTAAGCACCGGAGGCAAGGCGCATGGTGCGACCGTCTTGCACTGGCAGGACGAGACGGGGCAGGGTGGGCAGATTGCGCTCGGGCCGCTTGCGCCGGTGTCGTTCGGGGGGGCTGGCCGGGTCAGTCTGACGCTGCCGGAGGGGCCGTCGCGGATGCTGCGGATCGACCTGTGGCTGACCGAAGGCGGCCGTGAAGTGGCGCGCAATCAGGTGGAGATTGCGGTCCATGCGCGGCGCGTGACCGAGGGTCTGCCGACTGTCGGGACGGCGGATGCGCGGCTGGCGGAACGGGCCAAGGCTTTGGGATACAAGGTGGTTCCGTTGGAGCGGGCCGAGGTCGTTCTGGTTCATGCGCTGGACGGGGCGGATGTGGCGCATCTGCAGGGTGGGGCGCGCTATGTCGTCTTTGCCGACGGCACGCAGAAAACCCATAGAAATCTGCGTCTTGACGAAGGGCGGCGGGAACAGCCCTTCATCCCCATCGTGGATGAGACCCCGGGCCTGCCCGCCAATCCGGAGGGGCAGTTGCCCAACCTGAATCTGATCTCGCGGCACGGCACGATGTGGCGCGGCGACTGGATCGCCGGGTTTTCGTGGATCCGGCGAAAGGGTGTGTTTGCCGATCTGCCGGGTGGCCCGTTGGTTGATCTGTCCTATGACCGGGTCGTGCCGCATCACGTGATGACCGGCTTTCGCAACTGGGAAGGGGCGGGGCCGGTGCATGCCGGGCTTGTTGTGGGATGGGTGCAGAAGCCTGCCGCGCTGATCGTCGAACGGCGGATCGGGCGGGGTGGCATGGTGGCCAGCACTTTCCGCCTGTTCACCGAGGCGCCGGGGGCGGACCCACTGGCCGAGACACTGTTTGACCGGCTGGTCAGACTGGCCGCGACGATGGCTGTGGACGGTTCTGCCTGAAGGGTTGACGCAAAAACCGGCAGATTATGTATCAGGCAATGCGATACATATCTTAGAATCTGTTGACAGGTCAGGACCGGGTTTCATACCTTCGCCCTGCAGGGACCGAGGGACCACCGCAGAGGAGGCGGCGGTACCGGACGAGCGGACCCGATTGCGACGTTGCAGACTGCGTGCGCCCGCAGGCTGAGCAAAGGCTGAATGGCGCAAGGGCGAAACGCCCGAACGGGAGGAGAAAACATGTACAAGATGACGCTCAAGGCTGCGCTCATGTCGACGGCGCTTCTGGGCACGGCTGTTCAGGCACAGGAAACCGTCGAATGGTGGGATTTCCTTGGTGGCGGCGACGGCGTGCGGATGAAGACGCTGATCGACCAGTTCAACACCGAACATGCGGGCAGCATCACGATCAACGCCACGACCCTTGACTGGGGTGTGCCGTTCTACACCAAGGTCCAGACCTCGGCCGCGGTGGGCGAAGGCCCCGATGTCATGACCTATCACGCCTCGCGGATTCCGCTGGCGGTGAGCCAGGGCACGCTGTCCGCGATCACCGCTGAGGATATGGCGGCGATGGGCCTGACCTCGGCCAGCTTTGCCCCCGCGACCTGGGACGCGGTGAACGTGGACGGCATGCAGTATGCCGTGCCCTTCGATACGCACCCGATCGTTCTGTACTACAACAAGGAGATGTTGGACGCCGCCGGTCTGATCGGCGCGGACGGTCTGCCGCAGAACCTGAACGGCATCGACAACTTTAACGCGGCCCTTCAGGCGCTTAAGGACAATGGCGCGGAATGGGGTATCGCACAGGTGACGGCGGACGGTGGTTTTGCGTTCCGCACGATCTATTCGATGCTGTGCCAGCAAGGCGGCGACATCGGCACGGATGGCGCATGGTTCCCCGGTGAGAGCAGCGAAAAGCTGGCCAATGCCGTGGGCCTGATCGCAAGCTGGGTCGAGAACGGATACAACCCGTCCTATACCGACTATCCGTCGACCGTGGCGTTGTTCACGTCGGGCGCGTCGCCCTTCATGATCAACGGCGTCTGGGAAGTGCCCACGATGACCGATCTTCACGCCAAGGGTGAACTGTTCGAATGGGGCGCAATCGAACTGCCGGTCTGGTTCGACAAGCCCTGCACCTATGCCGACAGCCATTCCTTTGCGATCCCGGAAAATGTCGGCGACCCGATGACCCCTGAAAAGCGGGCGGCGGTAAACACGGTGATCGGCTGGATGCTGCAGAACTCTCTGTTCTGGGCGACGGCGGGCCATATCCCGGCGAACGAGGCTGTGGCGCAGTCGGAAGAGTACAAGATGATGCAGCCGCAGGCGACCTATGCCACGCTGACGGCCAACATGGTGTTTGACCCGAAATCGGTCAACGCTGGTGTGGCGTCGCCGCTGTTTGATGCGGCGGGCAACGCCTTTACGGCGGCCATGAACGGCGAAGTGGACGCCCCCACCGCCGTGCAGGAAATGCTCGATGCGCTGAACGCGCTTCAGTAAGCCTGACGATCTGCCTGCCGGGCCTTTCAAAGGTCCGGCAGGTTTCCCTTTGCCCAAGGACGAGGATGCGTGATGGCCTTCCGGCGCCAAGAACTGACTGCCGCTTTGGTCTTCGTGGCCCCGTTCCTGCTTGTCTATGGCTGGATGTTCATCTGGCCCACGATCCAGATGGTGCGGCTGAGCTTTACCAATGCGCCGCTGATCGGAGCCGGCGAATGGGTGGGCCTGGACAACTACACCAAGATGTGGGGCGACCGGGTGTTCCACAATGCAATCTGGAACACCGGCTATTTCGTTCTGCTGACCGTCATCCCCGGCACGGCCATTGCCCTTCTGATCGCGCTGATGGTGGCCCGCCTGCGCGGTTGGCTGCAAAGCATGGTCCTTGCGTTCTTTTTCCTGCCGTTCATCCTGCCCGTGACCGTGGTCTATGTGATCTGGGACTGGCTGACCAATGTGCAGTTCGGCATCCTGCAGGCCGTGATCGAGCCGATCATGGGCCGGTCGATCAACGTCTGGCGCACCTTGCCGTGGTTCATGCCCGGTGTGGCGATCATCACGATCTGGTGGACGAACGGGTTTTCGATCCTGCTGTTCCTGGCGGGCCTGCGCAATATCCCGCGTGATCTGTACGAGGCCGCATCACTGGACGGGGCCACGACTTGGCAGATGTTCACCCGCATCACCTGGCCGCTGATCTGGCCGATCACGGTGCTTTGCCTCACGATCCAGCTGATCCTGCAGCTCAAGATCTTTGATCAGGTCTATCTGTTTGCCCAAGGGGGGCGGACGCAGACTACGATGGTGATGGTGCAATACATCTATGAAAGCGCCTTTGTGAAGAACCAAGGCGGATATGCGGCAGCGGCGGCGGTGATGCTGTTCGTCTTTGTCGCGGTTGTGTCGGTGCTGCAATTCCAGCTGCTGCGCGTCCGGGGGCAAAGATGAGCGATACGGATCAGTCCCGCCCCGCCCGCCGGTTCAGCATCGGCGGTGCCCTTCTTACCCTGCTGACGATCCTGGCGGCCGTGATCTGGTTCATCCCGATCTACTGGGCCATTGTCACCAGTCTGCGCGCCGATCAGGCGACCGTCACCGAATTCACGCTCTGGCCGTCGGATCCGACGCTCGCGGGCTATATCTTTGGCATCACCAATTCAAAGCTGCCGATCTGGTATCTGAATTCGACCATCACCTCGGTCGTGATCACCTTTGTGGCGGTGTTTACGGCGGCCTCGACCGGCTATGCGATTTCGCAACTGCGGTTTCCCGGGCGCAGGCTGTTGTGGTGGATCATCCTTGCCAGCTTCATGATCCCGGTGCCGGCGCTGATCGTGAACCACTTTGTCATCATCGCGAATACCAGCATGCTGAACACCTATCAGGGCATCATCCTGCCGATGCTGCTGACCCCGGTGACAGTGATCGTCTACAAGGGGTTCTTTGACGGCCTGCCAAAGGAATACCGCGAGGCGGCTGTCATGGATGGCGCGTCGGAATATCAGTTGTTTTACCGTGTCTTCCTGCCGATGAACTGGGGTGTCACCACCGCCATGGCGATCATCACCTTCATCGGGGCGTGGAATTCGTTCCTCTGGCCGTTTCTTGCGGTACAGAGCGAGGAGATGATGACGGTCACGGTGGGCATCACCGCCGTGCAGGACGCGTTCGGGGTGGCCTATGGGCGGGTTCTGTCGGGGGCCGTCATGGCCAGTCTGCCGGTGGCAATGGCCTATCTGCTGTTCCAGCGCCGGGTGACGCAGGCCATCGCGCTTTCGGCGGGGATCAAGGGATGAGGTTTCTAACTTTTCGCTTGGGGCTGGCCCCCGGGGCTCTGCCCCGGACCCCGGGATATTTAGAGCCAGAAGAAGTTGCAGGAGTGGTTCATGTGCGGGCCGTTTGGTTCGCGCGCGAGACCGAAAGCACGAGCGAAGGAGTGATGCATGGCATCGGTTGAACTGAAAAGCATCACCAAGAGTTTCGGCGCGGTCGAGGTTATCAAGGGGCTGAACCTGTCTGTGGCGGAAGGGTCGTTCTGTGCGCTGCTGGGGCCGTCAGGCTGTGGCAAGTCCACGCTTTTGCGGATGATCGCGGGGCTGGAGGAAGTTACCTCGGGCAAGATAACCATCGGTGAACGCGATGTGACGCATGAGATGCCGGCCAAGCGGCGGGTGGCGATGGTGTTCCAGAACTATGCGCTTTATCCGCATCTGACGGTGGAGCAGAACATCTGTTTCAGCCTGTCACTGGCGGGCGTGCCGAAGGCCGAGCAAAAGGCCCAAGGTGGGAAGGTTGCGAAGCTGTTGCAGCTCGAAAACCTGATGGACCGGCGGCCGGCGCAGCTTTCGGGCGGGCAGCGGCAGCGGGTGGCCATCGGGCGGGCATTGGTGCGCGATCCGGAAGTGTTCCTGTTTGACGAGCCGCTGTCGAACCTTGATGCGCTGCTGCGCGTGCAGATGCGGCTGGAACTGGCCAAGCTGCACAATGACCTGAAGACCACGATGATCTACGTCACGCATGATCAGGTCGAGGCGATGACGCTGGCCGACAAGATCGTGGTACTGGACAAGGGCGTAATCAGCCAGGTGGGCAGCCCGCTTGATCTCTATAACGCCCCGGCCAACCGTTTTGTGGCCGGGTTCATCGGGTCGCCTGCGATGAACTTTGTCCCGGCAACCCTGCGCAAGACCGCAAGCGGGCTTGAGGCGGAACTGACGGGCGGCACGAAGTTCAACCTTGGCGAACGTGCGGCCCCCAGTTTCGACGGTGCGCGCCGGGTCGAAATCGGCGTTCGTCCCGAACATGTCCAACTGGGTCATTCCGATCAGGCGCTGATTTCGGGCCGCGTTTCGGTGATCGAGCAGTTGGGCAACACGACCTATGTCTATGCCGATACCGCCTCGGGCCCGATGATCGTGGAGGCGGACCAGTCCGTCCGCCTGTCGCCCGGTGACTCAATCGGTCTGAACATCGACACCGACCGCGCCCATGTGTTTGACGAAACCGGCATGGCCTGGCCCACGGTGCGCCGCGCCGGTTGACGAAAATCGGCATAAACGGCGCGACATCGAACCGTTTCGCGCTACACTTCCCTTCAACGGACCGCCACAACAGGGGCGGTCCGATCCGCTTCATCCAATCAGCACAACCAACGGAGGCATCTGATGCTTTATCGTCGTCTTGGAAAATCCGGCCTGCAGGTCAGCGAATTTTCCCTCGGGTCATGGGTGACCTTTGCCAAGCAGGTCGACACGGGCGATGCCAAGTCGCTCATGACAGCGGCCTATGACGCCGGGGTCAATTTTTTCGACAATGCCGAAGGGTACGAGGCCGGCGGGTCGGAAGTGGTCATGGGGCAGGCGCTCAAAGAACTGGGCTGGGGCCGGGACAGCTATGTCGTGTCGTCCAAGGTGTTCTGGGGCGGGGCGAAGCCTACGCAGCGGGGACTGTCGCGCAAGCATGTGACCGATGCAGCCCATGCCGCGCTGAAGCGGTTGCAGGTGGATTATCTGGACCTGTATTTCTGCCATCGCCCCGATGTGGACACGCCGATCGAGGAAACGGTGCGGGCGATGGATGCGCTGATCCAGCAGGGCAAGGTGTTGTATTGGGGTACGTCGGAATGGAATGCGCAGCAGATCACCGAGGCGCATATGGTTGCCCGCGCCAACAACCTGACCCCGCCCACGATGGAGCAGCCGCAATACAACGTCTTTGAACGCGCCAAGGTCGAAGGCGATTATGCGCCGCTTTATGACACTGTCGGTTTGGGGACGACGATCTGGTCGCCGCTGGCCTCGGGGCTTTTGACGGGCAAGTATAACAACGGGTTGCCGGCGGACAGCCGGGCGATGCTGCCGGGCTATGAATGGCTGCGGAAGGAGTTTGAATCGGAACGCGGGCAGGCGCGGCTGGCGATGGTCAAGGATCTGGCCAAGGTCGCCGAGGGCGCGGGCATGCCGATCCATCATCTGGCGCTGCTCTGGTGTATCGCGAACCCGCATGTGTCGACGGTTATTCTGGGGGCGTCGCGGCTGGATCAGTTGACTGACAACCTTGCGGCGCTCGACAACCGGGCGAAGCTGACCCCCGATGTCATGGCGGCGGTCGAGGCGATTGTGCAGAACAAGCCTGCGGCACCGCAGCGGTTCTGACGCGGCCTTTTGTCGTCGGATCGTCATAGTATCACAATACCCCGCGCGGAACCCTGTTTCGCGCGGGTTTTTGCCGCAGGATGGGCGGGTGAGTTCGGGAGAGAGTGATGCGCGAGCGGCCTGCCTATCCGACATTGCGCGAGGCGACATGGGTCTGGGCGCGGATTGCGGCACTGTCGTTCGGCGGGCCTGCGGGGCAGATCGCACTCATGCATCGCATTCTGGTCGAGGAGAAGCGGTGGCTGGGCGACGGACGGTTTCTGCATGCGCTGAATTTCTGCATGATCCTGCCGGGGCCCGAGGCGCAGCAGCTGGCCACCTATATCGGCTGGCTGTTGCACCGGACATGGGGCGGAGTGATTGCCGGGGTGCTGTTCATCCTGCCCGGCGCCGTGGCGATCATGGCGCTGTCGGTCATCTATGCCGTCTATGGTGGGGTGGGGGTGGTCGGTGGCCTGTTCTATGGGATCAAGGCTGCGGTGCTGGCCATCGTGTTGCAGGCGCTGGTCCGGATCGGGGGCCGGGCGCTGAAGAACAATGTCATGCGCGGAATTGCCGGTCTGTCCTTTGTCGCGATCTTTGCGCTGGCGGTGCCGTTTCCGCTGATCGTGCTGGGGGCGGCGCTGGTCGGGTTTCTGGGCGCGCGG
>JBGSWJ010000144.1:0-11822 GCA_041752495.1 Rhodobacterales bacterium | reverse complement strand
CCGAAGGCCCCTGGCAAGACGTGCAGCCAGACGCCTTCTCGCGCATCACTCGCGATGCCGCGCCGGTCGTCTGGACCCCGGCGCGCTAGACCCCGTCCTCGCGCACCGCGGCAAAGACGTCCTGATGCCGGACCCATCCGGCATCCTTGAAGAACACAGGCCGCAGGCCCGCTCCTTCCACAAGCCCCATGAATACTGACGCCCGCGCCACGGACACGCCATAGCCCGGGGTCGTCCCATAGGGCGCAAAGCCATAGCCCGTCGCCTGCACCCCCGCCACCGCCGCCTTCACCCCCTCAGGCGGCAGGTTGTAACTGCGCTCACCCTGGACCAGCCGCTTTTCCACCAGTTGGCCATGCATGGTGACGACGGCAATCCCGCCCGGCCGCAGATGGGACCGCAGATAGGCCAGAACCCTTTCGGATTCACGCTGCGGCAGATGAGTGAACAGCGACCCGACCCAGATGAGGTCAAACGTCTCGCCCAGCGGCTGGGCAAGCGAGATGTCGAGCTTGCGCGTCTCGTATCCCGTCACCTCGGCTGCCGCGGCGGCTGCCTTGGCGTCGGCATCGACCCCCATGATCCTGGCCTTGGGAAAGGCAGCGCCAAGCCAGCGGAACACCCGGCCATAGCCGCAGGCATAATCCAGCACGGCGGTCACGTCCTTCGCAGGATTGATCCCGGCCGCGGCCAGCGCCTCCTGGATATTCATGGTCGCATTCGCGCCAACCTGAAGGTAGTAGTTCAGGTTGCGGTCCCTGAACATGCCGTCACCGGATGAATTTCTGTGGAAACCCGCGGGAAAATGGCATTCAGCAAACCAAAGTTCGGGGTTTTCGGCTTGTCTGCCACCCTGTTTCCCCATCCTTAAGACAAGACATCGGCCGAGCGGCACCTGATTTTTCTCCTCTCACGCCTCGCCTTTGACAGCAACGACAATCATCCGCACTGTCACGACCTGAAGACGCCCCCCATCCCCGTTTCCCTCCCCAAAAGTCTTCCAAGACTTTTGCCAAGATCATTCGAATGATCTTGCCGCTCCATCCCCCGCCTCCCGCCTCAAAAATCTTCCAAGATTTTTGGCAAGATCATTCGAATGATCTTGCTTCCAACCACCCGATCGCGCCCCCTACCCTTCCCCGCCCGACTTGCCCTATCCTGCCCGCATGACTCAGTCCGCAGACGTCACCGGCCCCGCGCCGCATGACCTTACCATCGCGACCTACAACATGCAGAAGGGGTTCGGCCACGACCTGCGCCGCCTGCCCGACCGCACGCATCAGGTCATCACCGCGATCAACCCCGATATCCTCGCCCTGCAAGAGGCCGATCGCCGTTTCCGCACCCGCGCAGGTGTCCTCGACCTCGCCCGCCTGCAGGACGAAACCGGGCTCGCCCCCGTGCCGCTCGATGAAAAGACCGGGTCAGACGCCCACGGCTGGCACGGTAACCTTCTCCTGACCCGTGACGCGCTGATCCGCAACGTCCGCACCCTCCGCCTTCCGGGGATCGAGCCGCGGGGGGCCATCATCACCGATCTCTCCCACAACGGGCGCGACCTGCGCGTCATCGCCGCGCATATGGGCCTTTTGTCCTCGGCCCGCAAATCCCAGGCCCGCCAGCTTGCCGAAGAGATCGCCGAGGACGGCACGCCCACCATCCTTCTGGGCGATCTCAACGAATGGCGGCGCGGCGCCACATCGCCCCTCGCGCCGCTATTCTTGCGCTTCACCCAGGTCGGCATGGGGTCCAGTTTTCCCGCCGCCGCCCCGCTTCTGGCGCTTGACCGCATCTTCGTCTCGGGCGCCACCGCCGCCTTTGACGTGGCCGTGCATGATACAGGCCCCGCCCGCCGCGCCTCGGATCACCTGCCCCTTGTCGCCCGCATCCGGTTCTGACAACCGGCTCCCCTCACAGGATCGCACATGACCGCAGACCCCAGGCAACGACAGGCGAAACTGGCCGATACCTTTCATATCATGGCCATCACCCTCATGACGGCCATGGTCCTCTACATCGGCAAGGCCGTTTTCCTGCCCATCGTAACCGCTGTCCTTGTCGTCTATGTGATGACCACCACTACCGACGCGCTGGGCCGTCTGCCGCTCGTGGGCCGCCTGCCCCGCAGCCTGCGCAGCGCTTTTGTGGTGGTCCTCTTCGTCCTTGTCATCCTCAGCCTCGCACTCATCATCGACTCCACCCTGACCGAGTTTCAGGCCGTCCTGCCCGAGTACCAGGCGACGCTGGGCAACTTCCTCCTGACCCTGCCGGGGATGGAAAGCGTCGATGCCACCGTACTCTGGCACAACCTCGGCGCGGGCCTCGCGGGCGAGGTTGACCTGCAACTGGCCGTGGTCTCGATCCTGGGCGGCATCACCTCGGCCGGCGCCGCCCTGTTCATGGTCATCGTCTATGCCGGGTTCCTCGCCAGTGAACGCACGGAAATGTCGGCCAAACTGGCGGCATTGTTTCCAAAGGGCGAACAATACGAGCTGACGGAAAAGATCATCCGCCAGGCGAACCAAAGGATCGGCGAATACCTTGCCGTCAAGACGCTGATGAACGTGATCACCGGCGTCTTCTCCTACATCGTTCTCTGGGCGATGGATGTGGATTTCGCCATCTTCTATGCCGTCATGCTCGGGCTTCTCAACTATATCCCCTATGTCGGGTCCTTCGTCGGCGTCGTCCTTCCCGTGGTCCTCTCCCTCGCCCAGTTCGGCTCGCTTGCCACCACGGCGCTCCTCGGCGGCCTGCTGCTTTCGGTCCAGATGATCGTGGACAATGTGATCGAACCCAATGCCATGGGCAAACAGCTCGACCTCAGCCCTTTTGTCGTCCTCGTCTCGCTCGCGGTATGGAGCGCGCTCTGGGGCCTGCCCGGCGCGATCCTCGCCATCCCGCTGACCTCGCTCATGGTCATCATCTTCGACAGCTTCCCGCAGACCCGCTTTATCGCGATCCTTCTGGCCGACAAGGCGCCCGAACCGACCGCCCTTTAACCCCCCAGCGCGATGGTGGCGATCACCAGAAGCACCCCGATAAACGGCACCACAAACCGCATCAGCCGCGATCCATGCCGGATATACTGATCCAGTTGCCATCCGATCAGGATCAGCATCCCCACCGCAATACCGTTCGACCACCGCATTGCCGCCGCCACATCATGCATGAACATGAACGGCACGACCGGCGGCAGGGTGGACAACACCACCAGCAGAAACACCAGCAACGCCGCCCGGAAATCCTCGGGCCGCAGCACCGCGAGCTTTTCGCCCTGTGCCGCCCGCAACACCCATCGCGCCAGCGCCTGTGCTTCATCGTCACTTATCTTTTCGGTCGGCACATCATCAAACAAATCACGGACCACACCGGCGCGGTTCGCCGGGTCGCCGCGTTGCAGATCATCGATCAGGCCGATGGTCCGCCGCCGCCCCGTTGCGGTGCGCAACAGATACATCACCCCGTCCACAATCCCCCAGGCGATATTGCACCCCAGCGCGGCCAGAAGAATACCCTCGACCGTCCCGCCCTCGCCCAAGGTCACCGCCGCCGTCCCGGTAAAGGTCAGCGTCATCAGCAGGCCGAACATAACCTCTGACAGACGGTCAATGGGGTCCAGCAGCGCCGACCGTTCTGTCCTTGTCTCTGCCATCTCCGCCCCTTTCGCCTTGCGCCGAACGTCACTCTCGGGCCGCGCCCGGTCAAGTGGCTCCACATTCGTCCTGTGGCCCTGCCCTCCGCGTTACCGGTTGTGCATCAGCCCGACACAGGCCATGTTTGCCACCACCGCCGCAAACCCGGATGCCGCCCGCATGTTCACCGTCTTTGTCGTTCTCGTCCTCTATGCCGCCCAGCTGGCCATCATCGGCCGCGTCCTCTTGCGCAGCGGCCTGCAACCGACGGTGCGGCTGGGCTGGGTCATGGTCATCGGGCTGATCCCGCTCCTCGGCCTTGTCCTCTACCTCCTGTTCGGAGAGGTCCGCCTCGCCCGGACCAAGATCAACCGCATCAGCCAGGTGCGCGACATGCTGGCCCATGGCCGCGTCGAACATCCCGAAACCCATACCGACGTGACAGGTATGCCCGGCCCGGCCTTTGCCACCGGCCACGCCACCAGCGGCTTCTCCCCGGTGATCGGCAACACCGCCTACATGCTCCCCGAAGGCGACGTGCAGCTTGACGATCTGGTCACCGCCATCGACGCCGCGCAGGAACATGTCCATATCTGCTTCTACATCTGGTTGAACGACAAAGCAGGGACCAAAGTGGCCGAAGCCGTGATGCGCGCGGCACAGCGCGGCGTCACCGTGCGCGTCCTTGTCGATGATCTGGGCTCCCGCGCACTCGTCAAATCCGACCTCTGGCACAAAATGGGCGCAGCCGGGGTGAAACAGGCCCGCGCCCTGCCGCTGGGCAACCCGTTCATCTCGCTCCTGTTCCAGCGGCTTGACCTGCGCAACCACCGCAAGGTGGTCGTGATCGACAACAAGGTCACATGGTGCGGCAGCCGCAACTGCGCCGATGCCGCCTTTACCGTCAAAGCAAAATTCGCCCCCTGGGTCGACATACTCCTCCATTTCGAAGGCCCCGTCGTGCGCCAGATGCAGGCCGTGTTCCTGCAAGACTGGCTTCTTTATTCGGACGAGGATCTGACCCACCTCCTTGACCACCACCAGCCTGTCCATGACGGCGGCTTTGCCGCCCAGGTCATCGCCACCGGCCCCGATCAAAGCCGGACAAGCCTGTCCGACACCATGTGCGCGATGATGTATGCCGCCACCCGCAACATCACGGTCACGACGCCCTATTACGTCCCCGATCGGCAGACCCAATCCGCGCTTTGCGCCGCAGCCATCCGGGGCGTGGCCGTCACCATGATCCTGCCCGAACGCAACGATTCCAAATTCGTAGGTGCCGCCAGCGAAAGCCATTACGAAGAACTGCTCGAGGCCGGCATCCGCATCATGTCCTTCAAGCCGGGCCTTCTGCACGCCAAGATCATGACGATCGACGGCCACCTTTCCCTGATCGGGTCCACCAACATGGACCGGCGCAGTTTCAACCTGAATTACGAAAACGGCATCCTGCTCGACTCGGCCGAACTCACCGCCGCACTCGATACCCGTCAGGCCGATTTCATGGCCCGTTCCATCGAAGTCACCAAGGAAGAGGTGGCCAACTGGTCATGGTTCCGCCGCATCCGCAACAACACGCTGGCGCTCGCCGAACCCCTGCTCTGATCCGTCATCCTTCTTTAACGCGCAGAGACGATGATTTCCTCTGCGCGTTAACAAAGGGGTAAGTGTCAGCCAGAAATACCGACAAGATACCGACGTAATACCGACGTAAAACCGACGTTCCACCGACAGCGAAAACCATTTCCGATCAACACCTTGCACCCGATTCGGCCCGACACCCCCCACATCCGGCCCGCTACAGGCTCCGCACGGTCCTAGGGGATCGCCGAGAGTGTCAGAAAAACACCAAAGATCACCAGATGGATCGCCCCCTGCATGATCGTCGTCCGCCCCGTGGCCAGCGTCAGCGATGAAATGAACAGCGTCAGGATCAACATCGTCATTCCTTCCGCATTCAGCCCCAACACCAACGTCTGACCCAGCACCAGCGACGCCACCGCCACCATCGGAATCGTCAGTCCGATCGATGCCAAAGCCGACCCGAGCGCCGCGTTCAAACTCATCTGCAGATTGTTCCGATAGGCCGCCCGCAACGCCGCCACCCCTTCGGGCAACAGGATGATCGCGGCAATCACCACGCCCACAAAAGACACCGGCAACCCCGCCTCGGCCACCTCCCGCTCCACCGCGGGCGTCAAAGCCTTGGCCAGCAGGATCACGACAACAAGACTCACCCCCAGCAACACAGCACTCAAAAGCGTCATCCGCGCCCCCGGCACCGGCCCGCCTTCCTCGCCATGCAACCCGTCCAGAAAGTAGTCCCTGTGGCGCGAGGTCTGCACAAACAGGAACACGCCATACAGCACGAACGACGCCACCCCCACGAACAAAAGCTGCGCCGGCGCATAGACCGGCCCCGGTTCGGCCAGCGTAAAGTTCGGCAAAACCAGCGAAATCACCGCAATCGTCGCAATCACGCTCAGGATCGCCGCCGCGCCATCCGTGCGGAACCCTTGTTCGTGATGCTTCAGCCCGCCGATCACCAGACAGATCCCCACGATCCCGTTCAGCACGATCATCACAGCGGCAAAGACAGTGTCCCGCGCAACCGCCTCGGCACCGTCTGTCCCTGCGGCCATGACCGACAGGATCACCGCCACCTCCATCACCGTGATGGCCAGCGCCAGAAGGACCGACCCGAACGGATCACCTACCTTGACCGCCAGCACATCCGCATGATGCACCGCCGCAAAGATCGCACTGCCCAGCCCCGCCACGACCAGCACCAGAAAGACCGTCGACTGTGCGCTGATCAGATGCCCATACTTGGCCGCCAGCAGCAGCGCCCCAAACAGCGGCACAGCGACCGACCACAACGGCACTCTTTCCAGATCCTTGGCAGAAACAGACACCGCACCCTCTTCCGCAAAACCAGCCCAACCGCCCGGCAGGTCACGCTAACACCCGGTACCGCCCTCCGGCAACCTGCCGCCCGTTGACTCGGCCGCCGCCACAGCCCCCAATGCCCGCACCGCCCAAACCCGCAAAGGCCCGACCGCCATGACCGACCGCCTCGCCCTCGACGACTTCCGCCCGCGCCCGAAACTGGTCGTGCCGCAGTCGGGCATCACCGCCCCCTTCCGCAAGGTGATCGACGCCCACAACCACCTTGGCACCTTCGGCGGCGGCTGGGACAAACGCACACCTGCCGCCTTCTTTGACCATCTCGCCACCACGCAGGTCGTCCACTACATCGACCTCGACGGCGGCTGGGGCGAAGACATCCTCGATGACCGCCTCCGCCGCTTCAAGGAACACAGCCCCGACCGCTACCGCGTCTTTGGCGGCGTCAACTGGTCCTTCTGGGCCGACGAAGGCCACAGCTTTGCAGAAAACTCCGCCCGCCGCTTCCGTGCACAGGTAGCCCGGGGGGCCGAGGGGCTGAAGATCTGGAAACGCTTCGGCCTCCACGTGACCGACGACACAGGCCAACTCGCCAAGATCGACGACCCCCGCCTTGATCCGATCTGGGCAACCGCAGGCGAACTGGGCCTCCCCGTCCTCATCCACATCGCCGACCCGGTGGCTTTCTTCGACCCGCTGACGCCGGAAAACGAACGCTGGGACGAACTCCACGCCCATCCCGACTGGCAATTCCCCTCGCCCCCGTTCCCGTCCTTCTCCGACCTGATCGAGGCTTTCGGCAACCTCGTCCGCCGCCACCGGAACACAACCTTCATCGGCGCGCACGTCGCCTGCTATTCGGAAAATCTGGGCTGGGTCTCATCCCTGATGGACGAATGCCCCAACCTCCTTGTCGATTTCTCGGCCCGCGTCGCCGAACTCGGCCGCCAGCCCTATTCCGCCCGCCGCTTCTTCCTCCGCTACGCCGACCGCATCCTGTTCGGCACCGACGCAGGCCCCGACAAGGCGACCTACGCCACCTATGCCCGCTTCCTCGAATCCGAAGACGAATACTTCCCCTACTCCAACGCCCCCGTCCCCGGTCAGGGCCGCTGGAACATCTACGGCCTGCACCTCCCCCGCGACGTGCTCGACAAGGTCTATTTCGACAACGCCGCCCGACTGTTCAACATCCCGGCGGCGCTGGGCGCCTAACGCGTCAGCGTCCGCCGGACCGCATCCCGCCACCCCGCAACCCGCCGGTCCCGCGTCGCCTGATCCATCACCGGCGAAAACCTCCGGTCCAACGCCCAGTCCGCCGCAAACCCCGCCTGATCCGGATAGACGCCGGCCTTCATCCCGGCCAGCCACGCGGCCCCCAGCGCCGTCGTCTCAAGCACCACAGGTCGGTCCACCTGCGCGCCGATGATGTCCGACAGGAACTGCATCGACCAATCTGACGCGCTCATCCCCCCGTCCACCCGCAGCACCGACTGTGCCCCGTCGCCCGCTGCCCAATCGTCCTGCATCGCGTCCAGCAGATCGCAGGTCTGGAACCCCACGCTTTCCAGCGCGGCCTTGGCAAACTCGGCAGGCCCCGTGTTCCGCGTCAGACCAAAGATCGCCCCCCGCGCCTCCGGGTCCCAATGCGGCGCGCCCAACCCGGTAAAGGCGGGGACCAGATACACCTCCTGCCCCGGATCGGCACTCTCGGCCAGCTTCTGCGTCTCGGATGCCTTGCGGATGATCCCCAGCCCGTCGCGCAGCCATTGCACCACCGCACCCGCGATAAAGATCGACCCTTCCAGCGCATAGGTGGGCTTGCCGTCGAACTGATAGGCAATCGTAGTCAGCAACTGGTTCTTGGACGCCACCGGCGTATCGCCTGTGTTGAGTAGGGCAAAGCACCCCGTGCCATAGGTCGATTTCATCATCCCCGGCTGGAAACAGGCCTGCCCGATGGTCGCCGCCTGCTGATCGCCCGCCACCCCAAGGATGGGGATCGGGCGGCCAAACAGATCGGCCCGCGTCATGCCAAAATCCGCCGCGCAATCGCGCACCTCGGGCAGCATCGCGCGGGGGATCTTCAGGTAATCGCACAGCAGGTCATCCCAACCGCCCTTGCGGATGTTATACAGCATCGTCCGCGCCGCATTGGTTGCATCTGTCGCATGCACCTGCCCGCCCGTCAGCTTCCAGATCAGAAAGCAATCGACCGTCCCGAACAACAGCTTGCCCTCCGCCGCCCGCTCCCGCGCACCCTCCACATGGTCCAGAATCCACGCCAGTTTCGTGGCCGAGAAATAGGGATCAAGCAGCAACCCCGTCCGACCTGTCACCTCAGGCTCAAACCCCTGCGCCCGCAGCGTGTTGCAGAACGCCGCCGTCCGCCGGTCCTGCCAGACGATGGCGTTATGCACAGGCTGGCCCGTCTCGCGGTCCCAGACCAGCGTCGTTTCCCGCTGGTTGGTGATCCCGATGGCCGCAATATCCGCAGGCCCGATTTCGGCCTTCTCAATCGCCCCCCGGCAGACGGATGCAACCGTGGCCCAGATATCCGACGGGTCATGCTCCACCCAGCCCGACTGCGGGAAATGCTGGGGAAACTCCTCCTGCGCCGTGGCCTTGACCCGCATCGCGGCGTCAAAGATGATCGCCCGGCTAGACGTGGTTCCCTGATCTATCGCCAGAATATGCGTCATGCGTCCCTCCCCGGACTATTCCTCAGGCGGCCTTTGCGGCTTCGTCCTGCATCCATGCATCAATCGCCGCCACCTCGGCCGCCGTCAGCCGCAGGCCCAGCTTGGACCGCCGCCAGACCACATCCTCGGCCCGCTGCGCCCATTCCTTCGTCATCAGCCAGCGCAGCTCGGCTTCGGTCAAAGTCGCCCCGAAATCACGCCCCAGATCAGCAGCGGTTCTCGCGACCCCAAGGATCACCCGCGCCTCGGTCCCGTATCCCTTGATCATCCGCAGCGCCCAACGGTCCGTCAGGAACGGATAGTCGCGCTTCAGGTCGGCCACCAGCCTGTCCCGATCCTGCACCCGGAAATCCCCGCCCGGCAAGGTGACCCCCGCCGTCCAGTCACCCTTGCCGCCGATCAGCGGCGTCAATTTCTGCAACGCATGTTCCGCCAGCCGCCGATAGGTCGTGATCTTGCCGCCAAAGATGTTGAGCAAGGGCGCGCCCTTGTCATCCAGCGACAGCACATAATCCCGCGTCGCCGCCGTGGCGGATTTCGCCCCGTCATCGTACAGCGGCCTGACCCCCGAATAGGTCCAGACAATCTGATCCCGCGTCACCGGCTTCTTGAAATACTGCGAGGCAAAGGTGCACAGGTAATCCTGCTCGACCTCGGTCGCGACAGGTTTGACGCCCAACCCCTCATGCTCCTGATCGGTCGTCCCGATGAGGGTAAAGTCGGTCTCATAGGGGATCGCAAAGATAATCCGCCCGTCCTCGCCCTGAAAGAAATAGCATTTGTCATGGTCATAAAGGCGCGGCACCACGATATGGCTGCCCCGTACCAGCCGCACGCCCTCGGTCGAATTGATCCGCACGGTGTTGCGGATCACATTCTCTACCCAAGGCCCGCCCGCATTGACCATCGCCTTGGTGGTGAAGGACCGCACACCATCCGCCCCCTCGACCCTCACAGTCCAAAAACCTTCCCCGCGATCCGCGCTGACCACCTTGGTCCGCACCATGACCTTCGCACCCCGCGCCTCGGCATCCCGCGCATTCAAGACAACCAGCCGCGCATCCTCGACCCAGGCATCCGAATACTCATAGGCCCGGACGAACTTGTCCTTGATCGGCTTCCCCTCGGGCGCCGTCGTCAGGTCCAGCGTCGTCGTCCCCGGCAAAATCTCGCGCCCGCCCAGATTGTCATACAGAAACAGGCCGAACCGGATCAGCCAGGCGGGCCTGCGCCCCTTCATCCAGGGCATCACGACGCCCAACAGCCGCGACGTCGGCGTCTGCCCCTCGAACCGCATGTCCTTGTGATAGGGCAACACAAACCGCATCGGCCACGAAATATGCGGCATCGCCTTCAGCAGCGTCTCCCGCTCGATCAGCGACTCGCGGACCAGCCGCACCTCCCAGAACTCAAGATAGCGCAGACCACCGTGGAACAGCTTGGTCGAGGCCGAGGACGTGGCCCCCGCCAGATCGTTCATCTCGGCCAACCCGACGCGCAGGCCCCGCCCCGCCGCATCCCGCGCGATCCCGCAGCCGTTGATCCCGCCGCCGATGATGAAAAGGTCGAAATCCGTATCCATGCCGCGCCCGTCCCTGCCTGCCCCACATCTGGCGCGGGGCCATCACAAAGGCAAGTGACACGTCATGCCGCGACCGCCAAAGTTGCGGCATCACAGGGTCAGCTTCAGCCCCGAAACCCTGTCGCCACAACGAATTTCTCGGAACTGTCCGACCGCGAGGCGGGGGGCTTCACATTCTCGACCTTGGTGAACTTCTGCTTGAGGATCTTCTGCAGATCCCCCTCGGCCCCACCTGCCAGCACCTTGGCCACAAACGTCCCCCCCGGCGTCAACACGTCAAAGGCAAAATAGGCCGCCGCCTCGCACAATGCGATGATCCGGTTGTGATCCGTCTGCTTGTGCCCCGAGGCCGAGGCCGCCATATCCGACATCACCACATCCGCAGGCCCGCCCAACCAAGCCTTGACCTGCTCATCCGCTCCGTCGGCCATGAAATCCAGCTGATGGATTTCCGCCCCCGGAATGGGCTCAACCTCTTGCAGGTCAACGCCCAGCACCCGGCCCACGGCCTTGCCCGACTTTTCCCCCAGCGCATTCACGCGCGGCACGGCCACCTGACACCAGCCACCCGGCGCGCAGCCCAGATCAACCACCCGCGCCCCCGGCACGAGGAAGCGGAACTTGTCGTCAAGCTCGAGTATCTTGTAAGCCGCCCGCCCGCGATAGCCGTCCGCCTTGGCGCGCCGAACATAGGGATCGTTCAACTGCCGTTCGAGCCAAAGCGTCGATGACAGCTTGCGCCCTTTCGCCGTCTTGACCTTCACGGTCAGATCCCGCGTGCCCCGCCCGCCCGTCGTCTTGCCTGTCGGTGACTTTGCCATGCCCGCGCCCTACCCCGAAACCCGCGCCCTTGGCAACTGTCGCAAGAAAATGGGGGGCGCTGCCCCCCGCCTTCGGCTCCCCCCGAGGTATTTGACAGACAAAGAAGCCCAAGACTGGCTCCTTCATTCTCCTGGACTCAAATATCCTGGGGGGAGCCGAAGCCGGGGGGCA